>CASFJV010000078.1 GCA_949295125.1 uncultured Spirochaetales bacterium | reverse complement strand
AGCTGCCTATTTTTTTTAAAGAGGTAGATACAGAGGTCCTGTACTCCATCACTAAAACAGCATGGCTTGCTTCAGTCTCTTCTGGCCGTCACCAAAAGATTAGCATCACTTTACTTCTCAGCTAAGGACATCTTAATTTTTTAGCACTATGCAGGAATCAGTGAATTGGAGGCTAAGAAAATTCGCATTTGCGAAAAATTTCAGGATACGTTTTAGAAGGGAAGGATATGGCATGCAGAAAGATGCTTGCCAGCAGGTGGAATAATCTCTGGGAAAGATACTGGTAACGATCGCTAATTCCTTTCCCTCAAGCGGGTGATGCTTAGCCCGTCATGAAGCTCTCAGGGAGAGTTTGGACAGCAAACCATGCATTCAATTGTCACTCATACGGCATTCGGATGTTGCATTTTGTTGCACGATTTTAATTGACAGTCATTTTTAATAAGGTAGAATTAGAGAAGAAGGAGAATTTCCATGTCAGATAAAATGAGAACTCTTCCATTTTCCGAGCTCTTCGAGCGCATGGTTGGAGAACTTAGGAACCAAAACAGCATTTTCAATATTTCAAAAGATAAGTTCTTCAAAGATGGAGAAAAATCCATAAAAGTCTTTTCTGAAGAGGCAAAAATGCCTCTTGGCCCTGCAGCAGGCCCTCACACTCAGCTTGCCCAGAATATCATCACAAGCTATCTGGTGGGAGCAAGGTTTATAGAACTTAAGACAGTCCAGATCCTTGACAGCCTTGAGATAGCAAAGCCCTGCATAGACGCACGGGATGAAGGATACAATACAGAGTGGTCTACTGAACTCAGCCTGGAAAAGGCATATGATGAATACCTGAAAGCCTACTTTGCGCTTCATGCCCTTGATATTGCCATGCACGACAACTGGCAGAAGAGATCTTTCATTTTCAATATGTCTGTCGGCTATAACCTTGAAGGCATTAAGAGTGGAAAGATGGACCGCTATATCAATCAGATGATTGATGCCCGCAAGTCAGAACTGTTTGAACAGTATAAGGCAGAGCTGAAAGCGATGATGGAGGATGGAATATTTGAAGGAACTTTCCTGGAAGGTAAAGAGAAAGATGTCCTGAAGAATATTGAGAATATAAGCTGCAGGATATCCCCATCGGTTACCCTTTCCACAATGCATGGCTGTCCTCCTGATGAGATAGAAGCAATATGCAGCTATATGCTTGAGGAAAAAGGCCTAGATACATTTGTAAAGCTCAATCCTACGCTTCTTGGATATGACGAGGTAAGAAGCACTCTTAACAGCCTTGGCTATGATTACCTTACGCTCAGGAGGGAAAGCTTTGAGCACGACCTGCAGTATGGTGATGCGATAAGCATGCTTAAAAGGCTGAGGGCAAAGGCCAGGAGCAGGGCAAGGGGATTTGGAGTGAAGCTGACAAACACTCTTGGCTCTGTCAATGACCAGGGAAAGCTTCCTGGTGATGAGATGTATGCATCAGGCAGGGCCCTGATGCCGCTTTCTGCAGCTCTTGCACTCAAGCTTGCTAAGGAGTTTGACGGAGATCTTCCAATTTCATACTCAGGCGGTGCTACGGCAGAAAACATCTCTGAACTTTTTAGAACTGGAATACGTCCTATTACGGTTGCAACCGATATGCTGCAGCCGGGCGGCTATTACCGCATGAGGGAAGATGCAGAGATCCTTTCAAGTCTTGAATGCTGGGAATGCAGTAAGATAGATATTGAAAAACTTGAGGCTTTTGTTTCAAAGGCAAGGGATCCTGAAGGGTTTTCTGCAAAGGGATATAAAGGGTATGGAAGCATAAAGATTGGAAGGGAACTTCCTCTGCTGGACTGTTTTGTCGCACCTTGTGTTGAGTCATGCCCGATTCATCAGATGATCCCTGATTATGTGAATCTCGCTGGAGAAGGAAGGGGAGCTGAGGCGCTTGCACTCATTTACCTGGATAACGCACTTCCAAACATCACAGGCTGGATATGTTCCCATGAATGCCAGAACCACTGTACAAGGAAGGACTATGAAGGATCTGTCAGGATCAGGGAAGTGAAGAAGAGGCTCTCTGAATCCTACAGTGATGAATACAGGAAAGAGATCTGGGAACCCTACGGGGAAGGAGATGTTAATGCTGCTGTAATAGGAGCTGGTCCTGCAGGTCTCAGTGCCGCATATTTCCTGCGCCGTGCGGGATTTAATGTTACTGTCTTTGAAAAAGATGGAAGAGCAGGAGGTGTTGTATCAAGCACAATACCTGAGTTCAGGATTCCCACATCTATTGTAGATAAGGATGTTGATTTCATCAAAGAGTGCGGAGTGCGTTTTGCCTTCAACACAAAAAAGAGCATCAGCGAACTTAAGAAAGAAGGTTTTAGCTATGTGTTCGTTGCTATCGGTGCCGAGAAATCCAGGGATGGCGGGGTAAGCGGAAATGGAAAGCGTGAAAGCGCCATAAGATTCCTGCGTGATTACAAGAATGGCAAAGCGGATATCAAGGGCAATATAGTGGTTGTCGGAGCCGGAAACACTGCTATGGATGCATCCCGTGCCTTAAAGAGGCTTGCTGGTGTTGAAAGCGTAAGCATCGTCTATAGAAGAAGCTTTGCGGAAATGCCTGCGGACAGGGAGGAATACGAGGAGGCAAGAAAAGAGGGTGTTACCTTCAGCTGGCTTAAAAATCCGGTAGATTTCACCGATGGAATACTCACTCTGGAGAAGATGGCACTAGGAGAGCCTGATTCTTCTGGCAGGAGAAAGCCGGTTGGCACCAAAGAGATGGAGACGATCAGGTGTGATGCCCTTATTTTCGCTATTGGTGAGAATGTAAGTGATGCAGAGCTTGATGAGCTTGCATACTCAAGTGAAGATGATCATGTATTTCTTATCGGTGATGCATTAAGCGGCCCGAGCACAGTTGTTGAATGCATTGCAAGTGCCCGCGATGCAGTTGAAAAGGCCATTGATCTTGTCTATGACGAGATAGAAGAGGCTGAGGAAGAAGAGGAATGCACATGCGGCCACGGTCATGAGAGCGAAGAGGAGTGTGCTTGCGGTCATCACCACCATCATGATGGAGATGAGTGCACATGCGGCCATCATCATGATGAGGAAGAGGAAGAAGATGAGGAGGAGGCTGATGAGGAACTGACCGAGGCTGAGAATAGTTATTTTGCTTCATTGCTTGAGAAGAAAAGCCATATCTTGAGATCCGACAGCTCCTTAAGCGATGAGGATTTCTTCAAGAGGGAAGCATCAAGGTGCCTTGAGTGCTCGTACTTATGCTCAAAATGCGTTGATGTCTGCCCAAACAGGGCAAATGTCGCCATCGATATGCGCTCCTGGCAGGCTTTTGAAGATCCATTTGAGATTGTACACATCGATGCATACTGCAATGAGTGCGGGAACTGTGAGACATTCTGTCCATATTCCGGTGGACCTTACAGGAAGAAATTCACTGTTTTCTCCCTGCCTGAGGATTTTGAGAACAGCACAAATGACGGCTTCTATTTTGACGGTGAGAGCCTGAAGGTACGTTATGAGGGAGAGATCCTGAGCGGAGAGCTTGATAAGGAAGGTTTTGTAAATGTTGAAGGGCTTCCTGCAGAGCTTGAGATGCTTATAGATGAGATCTTCACCAGCTACCACTACCTTTTAGGCATAGTTGAGGAGTGATAATGAGCATACTGATTAGGAATATCCGTATTTTTGAGACAAGGCCTCCATACTCCATAGCTGAGGGCATGGATGTGTTCATCGAAGGCTCTGAGATCAGGAAAGTCGGCAGGAATCTTGAGGTAAAAGCAGATAAAGTGATCGATGGGACGGCAAAAACCCTGATTCCGGGCAATGTATGCGCACATCATCACTACTATTCTGGACTCAGCCGTGGCATGCTGATAAATGCCGGAGCGCAGAGGGATTTCATAGAAGTGCTCAGAGAGTGGTGGTGGCGCCTTGACAGGGCACTTGATGAGGAGAGCCTTTATTACTCTTCCCTGATCTGCTGCCTGGATGCAATTAAGGCCGGAACTACGAGTGTGGTTGATCACCATGCATCTCCATCCTATATTGAGAATTCTCTTTCCGTCATTGCCAGGGGAATGGAAGAGAGCGGAATCCGTGGGACAACATGCTATGAGGTCACAGACCGCAATGGCGGCATGGATGAAGTGAAGGCAGGAGTCAGGGAAAATGTCAGGTTTGCAAAGGAGACTGATGAAAAAAGGAAAGGGAATCCGGATCTGCTCACTGATGCCATGATAGGAGGCCATGCCCCGTTCACCATTCCGGATGAAGGGCTTGAACTTATGAAAGAGGCAGTTGATGAGACAGGACGCGGAATTCATATACATATCGCAGAAGATAAGTATGACCAGGTCTTTTCCCATCATAAATATGGGCTTGATATCGTAAACAGGCTGGACAGGTTCGGCCTTCTTGGCCCTGAGAGCCTCCTTGTCCATGGCCTCTATCTCTATGACTCTGAGATTGAGATCCTCAATGAGAGGGGATGTTTCTTTGCTGTGAACCCCAGAAGCAACATGAATAACCATGTTGGCTACAATGGAAGGATCAAGGAGATAAAAAAGCTTACCCTCGGAACTGATGGATGCGGCGGTAACATGTTTGAAGAGATAAAGATAGCATTCTTCAAGCATAAGGATGCCGGAGGACCCCTCTGGCCTTCAGATTTCCTTGAAGTGCTTTCAAGGGGAAATGATCTTGTTGAGAAATCATTTGGAAACCGCTTCAGGCTTGGACGAATTGAAGAAGGATACAAGGCAGACCTGGTAATACTGGACTATGATGCTCCGACAGATTTCGTCAGCGCTAATGCCGCAACCCACTATGTATGGGGAATAAGCAGCAACTCAGTTGAGAGCGTCATCATAAACGGCACCCTGGTGCTGGAGAACAGGAAGTTTACAGGTATCGATGCAGATGAGATCTATGCAAAGAGCAGGGAAGTATCTAAGAGGCTCTGGAAGAGAGCCGATAGCATAAAATAGGAGATTATTATGGGAATCAGTAGTGAAATCAGAAAAATGGCAGAGAAGTACAGGGACTATACTGCAGAGAACCTCTCAAAGCTTGTCAGGACAAAGAGCTATTCATCAAAAGAGGAAGACGTATGCCGCCTGATAGTTGAGCTATGCAAGGAAGCTGGCTTTGATGAAGTGTATATCGATGATCTTGGCTCCGTTGTTGGAAGAGTTGGAAACGGCCCTAAGAAGCTCGCTTTCGATGCCCATATCGACACAGTTGAGGTGGGAAACATCAAGAACTGGACATTTGATCCGTTTTCAGGGGAGATCAAGGACGGCTTAGTGCACGGAAGGGGTGCTAGTGACCAGAAGGGAGGAGCTGCAAGCATGATAACAGCAGGAAGGATGCTTAAAGAGCTTGGCTACTCTGGAGAGTATACAGTTTATTTCACATTCACAGTCATGGAAGAGGACTGCGATGGAATGTGCTGGAAGT
>CASFJV010000077.1 GCA_949295125.1 uncultured Spirochaetales bacterium | reverse complement strand
AGAACGGAAAGATAAAGCTTGAGGGGACAGGACCTGAACTCCTGAATTCCGATGATGTGAGAAAAGCATACCTTGGAGGCTGATTTGGATATAAGGAATATGAAGGAGATTCCATATATGGAATTCCCTACAGGACGCAGGACATATGTCATGCTGGGAAAGAACGGCGCTCTGGAAGGGGACAAGTTCTGCCAGGGCTATGTTGAACTTGAAAAAGGAGGATCCATTCCGCTCCACGATCATGAGACTGTTGAATCATACACTGTCTTATCTGGATGTGGGGAAGTTACCATTGATGGAGAAAAGGGGATCCTGAAGGAAGGCGACTATGTCTTCATAGAACCATGGAAGAAACATGGCCTTGTAAATACAGGCGAAGGAATTATGCGCCTTATGTTCGTATATGCACCCCAGATCATTGTCGATCACTGGGAAAAGGAAATCAGCGGAACGCTTTGATGAGGATAATTGAATGGGATTTGAAAAGTTTCACTATAAAAGCCTGGATGAATTGAAGGCAAAATGTGAGGAGCTGAAGATCACTCTTCCTTTTGCAGATGGTACTTCAGTCCTATCCAAGCCATGGAAGATTGGATCGAGGACAATCAGCAACAGGCTTGGCGTTGCCCCTATGGAGGGGGCGGATTCAGCTCCTGACGGATCTCCTACAGAGTATACGGAGCGCAGGTACGTAAATGATGCAAAAGGTGGTTCTGGCGTAATCTGGTATGAGGCAATTTCCATAGTGGAGGAAGGAAGGTCTTCCCGCACGCAGCTTCTGATCACAAAAGATAATGTTGATTCTTTCAGGAGGCTTAATGAGAAAGTTAAGGAGGCTGGAATGAAAGCCAACGGATTTGAGCCATACCTGATCATGCAGTCAAATCATTCGGGGCGCTATTCAAATCCGGATAATAAGCCCGCACCTCTTATCGCAGAACGCAACAGGTGGCTTGAGACATTCAGGCCAGCTGACGATTCATGCATAGTTTCAGATGACTACCTGAAATCCATTGAGGAGAAGATGGGTGAGTCCGCATATCTGGCAAAGGCGGCAGGTTTTGATGCTGTGGATATAAAATCATGCCATGGATACCTTTTCCAGGAAGTGATCGCTGCCTATGGCAGGAAAGGTCTTTATGGGGGAAGCTATGAGAACAGGACGAGGCTTTTAAAGAACTCCATAAAGGCAGCAAAAGCATATGAGGATGATGATTTCAAAGTGGTCTCCAGAATTGGAATCTATGATGGCTATCCGGCAGGAAGCAGGGGATTCGGACAGGCTGAAGACGGATCAATTGATCTTGATGAGCCTAAAAGGCTGATAAGGGAGCTTCATGAAGAGCTGGGCCTTGAATTTGTTGATGTCACAATGGGAAATCCATATGCGACAACACATGTGACCCGTCCTTTTGATATGGGGAAATATGAGCCTGATGAGCACCCACTGCTTGGTGTTGCAAGGATGGCAGAAGGAATCAGGGAAATGAAGAGCACGTGTCCTGATATGGTAATATACGGCTCAGCTCCGACATATCTGAGGCAGTATTCAGATATCTATGCAGCAGGTGCCGTTGAAAAGGGATACTGTGATGGATTCCTTTTTGGAAGGATGTCATTCTCCGATCCGGATTTTGCTAATGAGATCCTGAGGGATGGCAGGATAAATGAAAAGCACATATGCCTGACCTGCGGAAAGTGCGGGGATCTGATCCGTTCCCATAAGCCTACAGGGTGTGTGATAAGGGACAGGGATATGTTCATGCCTTTCTATAAGGATTTCCTGGAAGAGAAAAAGAATTTACCGAAGAATTTTAGGGGTTGATGATGAAGAAAACAGCACTAGTAACCGGAGCAAGCCGCGGAATCGGATTTGCAATTGCAAAACAGCTTGGACTTGATGGCTTCAATGTTGTAATTGTCGCAACAGGTGAGCAGGAAAAGAACCAGAAAAACCTGGATATCCTCACTGAAGAGGGCATAACATGGAAGTATGTCAAAGGTGATATAAGCAGTCATGATGACAGGATCAGGATAGTGGAGGAGGCTGTTGCCGCCTTTGGCCGTATAGATGTACTTGTGAATAATGCAGGTGTTGCTCCAAAAGAGAGGGTTGATCTCCTTGAAATGACAGAGGAGAGCTTTGACCGGGTTCTCTCAATCAACACTAAAGGGAATATGTTCCTCACTCAGCTTGTGGCAAAGCAGATGCTGAGGCAGGATGTGATCGGAAAGAAGAGGGGAACCATAATCAATATCTCTTCATGCTCAGCAGAAGTGTCTTCCATTTCCCGTGGCGAATACTGCATATCAAAAGCGGGGGAAAGCATGGTTACGACACTATTTGCAGACCGCCTTGCTCCAGAGGGAATCCTGGTCCATGAAATAAGGCCGGGGGTGATTGCAACGGATATGACCAGCGCTGTATCGGCAAAATATGACAAGCTCATAGAAGACGGACTGTTCCCGATCGCAAGATGGGGGTACCCGGAAGATATTGCAAATGCTGTGTCAGTATTTGCAGATGATCACTTCCTTTATACAACTGGAAACTATGTCGATATAGACGGCGGGTTCCATATAAAGAGGCTCTGATGAAAGAATACGGAACGCTCGAAGGAATAAAAGCATATAAGGCTGAAACAGTGGTGCTTGGGACAGGTGCCGCAGGATATAACGCAGCATGCCTTTTAAAGAAAGGCGGTGCTGAAGACCTGCTGATCGTAACAGAAGGAAAGAAAGCAGGAACAAGCCGCAATACCGGGTCTGACAAGCAGACTTACTACAAGCTTTCTCTTGCAGGAGGAGATCTTGATTCTGTCAGATCCCTTGCTGAAGACCTTTACAAGGGACGCTGTGTGGATGGGGATATCGCACTCTGTGAGGCAGCACTCTCCTCAGCATCTTTCCTCCGCCTGGCAGATATGGGCGTTCCATTCCCAGTCAACAGGTATGGGGAATACATTGGCTATAAGACGGACCACGATCCTTACAGGAGGGCAACAAGTGCTGGACCATATACCTCAAAATTCATGACTGAATGCCTTGAGAGGGAAGCTGAGGAACATGGTATTGAAGTTCTTGATGGCTATCAGGCAGTAAGGATACTGGTCAGGAACAATGAAGTGAAAGGGATTGTCTGCCTGAACAGGAAAAGCTCTGAGCTGGTTGCAGTGCTTTGCCGTTCCCTTGTCTTTGCAACCGGAGGTCCTGCAGGAATTTATTCAATGTCTGTATATCCGGAGAGCCAGTTCGGTTCTACCGGAATTGCATTTGAGGCAGGATGCATCGGGAAAAACCTTACAGAGTGGCAGTATGGCCTTGCATCAGTAAAGCCGAGATGGAATGTTTCCGGCTCCTATATGCAGGTGCTCCCACGCTTTGTGTCTGTAGGGGACGACGGAGTGGAACATGACTTCCTCTCTGAGTATGTATATTCCAGGGAGAAAATGCTTTCCCTGATATTCCTGAAAGGCTACCAGTGGCCATTTGATGTAAGAAAACTCCAGAGCGGATCATCAATTATAGATATCTTATGCTATCTGGAACTGGAAAAAGGCAGGAAAGTATACCTGGACTACATGCATAATCCAGATTTCAGGGAGATCCCATGGAATGCGATATCTGAAGAAGCATCCAGCTACCTGAAGGCATCCGGTGCCCAGGGAAACACTCCGATTGAGCGTTTGAAGAAACTCAATATGCCTGCATATGCTTTCTACCTGGATAAGGGCGTGGATCTTGAGAGGGAATACCTTGAGATTGCCTTATCGGCACAGCATAATAACGGTGGCCTTGCAATAGATTCATGGTGGCAGTCCAATGTGGATGGCCTGTTCCCTGTCGGAGAATGCGCAGCCTCCCATGGCGTATACAGGCCAGGGGGTTCTGCATTGAATGCAGGACAGTGCGGATCAAGAAGAGCCTCCTCATGGATACTTACCCATAGGACGGGCGGCTGGACTCCTGATCCTGATGGACTAGGCAGCCAGATAAAGGAGATAAAAGATATCATAGCTGCCTCAGGTGATGGATGCTTGGATGCGGACGAAGTCTATAAGCATGCAAGGAATCTGATGAGCCTAAATGGCTCGGTAATCCGTAACAGTGAACTGCTCAGGAAAACGCTTTCAGAGGTGGATGGCATCCTCTCAGGTTTCAGTAACATCAAGGTAAGTTCTCCGTCCCGCATCTGGATGCTGTTTGAGCTGAGGAATGCGCTGATCACTCAGAAAGTGTATCTGGCAAGCATGCTTGATTATCTGGAAAACGGGGCCCAGAGCAGGGGATCTGCCATCTATACGCAGGAAAATGGCGATATAAAGGTGGAAAACCTTGATTCCAGGTTTTCATACTTCCTTGAAGATGAAAGCAGGGAATCAATGATACAGGAGGTCGAGCTTCGTGGAAATGATCTGCTTTTCTCCAGAAGGAAGCCAAGGCCAATTCCATCTTCCGATGATTTCTTTGAGAACGTATGGGCGCGCTACAGGAAGGATAAGTGCGTTTATTGAAAAGGATGCTCCACACTGTGCTGAAATCCAGGGTGGAGCTTCTTTTTTCCTTTCATTTCATTATTTGCTTTACAGCTGTTCCTGCTCTTTCTTCCCTATTTTCTTCCGTTCTTTTGCTATTATGGCCTCTGCAGCTATTATTGACAGTATTCCGACAAGGGAGTTGCTTATTGCCATTGTGTATCCTACGGCTTCATAGCCAAGCCCTGTGAAGTTCTGGAAGAAATAGATTACCGGAAGGCGGAAGAGGAATATTCTGGCAAAATTCACGAATAGGACTGCCTTGGTCTTTCCAAGACCTAAGAGAAGGGCAAAAGATGCATAGGCAAAAGAGAGAAGTATGCATCCCAGGAGCTCATAGTGGAAGATATCGCATATAGTCTGATGGAAAACAGGGTCATAGCCTCCGCGCGAGAGGGAGAAAAGCCTTGCAATGGGATCAGTCAGTATCTTCATGATGGCAAAGCCTGCAATTCCAATCACAAAGACTGCAGCCTGAAGGCGCCTGTAAACCTTAACCGTCCTCTCCATGTTCCCCCTTCCATAAAGCTGGCCTTCAAGTGTTGATCCTCCATCTTCAAATCCAATGTGGATCCCTGTCAGCAGTCCCGACATGTTATTTGAGATTCCAGCGGCTCCAACGATTTCCGTGCCATAGCCTGATGCCATTTTATTTACCATTGCTTTTCCTGAAGAGAATGCAATCTTTTCTGCCATTGATGGTATGGAAAGCCTGAGAAGCTGTGATAGCAGACCTCTGAATCTCACATATCTGACTGAATATGAAAATGCATCATCCCTTTTTATAAATGATGAGATGGCAAAGAAGAAGAGGACCAGATAACTGGCAAGGGAAGCAGCTGCTATAGATACGATATCGCCATGAAGGACGTAGACAAAGAGAGCTGTAAGAACAAGCTTGACCACGACAGTCAGAAGATTGAGCATGAGTATCTTCCTGCTTCTTCCGCGGCATCTTTCATTTGATATGTATATAGTGTTGAAAAACTGGATTATGATTCCGATAAGGGTAATGGAGAAATATGTGGATCCCATAGATACAAAGACTTCCGGAGTTCCGGCAAGACGGAGTATGGATGGGGTGAACGGCAGGATGGCTGCAATCACTAGAGAGAGCATAAGGCAGAGCGTCATAGTGGTGGATATGATGCTTTTTATCCTGTCTGCATCCCCAATGCCATAAGCATGAGCTGTCATGATTCCTCCGCCTACGCTCAGTCCGCTTCCTATTGCAAGGACAATATGCTGCAGCTGGACCATGTACACGACTGTGGATACAGCTTCTGCAGATATCCCGCTTGCCATCAGGGTATCGAGAACGGAGAAAAGCTGGCTGATCCATGAATATAGCGCCAAAGGAATGCAGACTTTGAATATCACATGCCAGATATTTCCACTCTGCACTTCCTCCCTGAATCCTTCATCTTTTTCAGATATTGAAACCATAAGAAATCTTATAGCTTGAAAATTCACTAATTTAAAGGGAATTTTCTAGGGTTTTCCCTTCAAAGTGCAGATTTATTATTGTAGTATTGACCTATGGATGAACATTTTTCATGCACTTTCAGGAAAAGGAATGCATATGATGCCATGCCCGATCTCCACAGCCATCAGTTCTATGAACTTTACTTTCTCTCTTCAGGGGAAAGGCGCTATTTCATACAGGATACTGTATTCACCGTACATGCAAAGGGATTTGTGTTCATAAAGCCGGGACAGCTTCATAAGACATCATTTTCCGGGCATGGAATGCATACAAGGTATTTTGCATCCATTCCGAAGCAATGGTTTGCCGATTTTGATAATTTGCTCCCATCGTTCTTCCTTGTGGAAAATGTTCCTGATCTTGAATACCAGTTCTCGCTCCTTCAGAAAGAGTTCCAGGGGGTGGATGAGCTTTCCAATGCAAGAAGCATGTCAATAGCAGTGGAGATTCTAGTTGGCGCGTACAGGGAATACATGGGCCGGCAGAATGAAAGCGATGAGTTCACAAAAAGCGTTATGGAGTATATCAGGGATAATCTTTCTGGGGATCTCAGCCTTGATGGCATAGCCGGACATATGAATCTGAGCCCTACGTATTTCTCATCCCTTTTCCATAAGAAGACAGGAATGCGCCTATCTGATTTCATCCGCTCAAGCAGGATAGCCGTAGCCGCTGAAGTACTGGAAAAGGGCGGAAAAGTATCTGAAGCATCAGGTGCAGCAGGGTTTTCCGATCCATCATATTTCAAGGACGTCTTCCGCTCAGTCATGAAGATAAGTCCGTCTTCCTACAGGAAAAAATTCAGTAAAGTGCTTTAAGTATCATATGTACTGCTCTCTCAGGAAGTAGGCGGAGAAGGAACATCAGGAGTGAGTATTCCACTCCTATTGGCTTCCTAACCGGAGGATTTTTCATTTTTGCAACCTTCAGAGCTGCCTTTGCAACAGATAGCGGATCCCTTCCTTTCTCCTCATCTTTTTCCATCCTGGATATTGCCTTTTCTGCCTTTTCCCTGTAGATGGAAGAGGATGGGATGCATTTCATTCTTTTTGATGTGAATCCGGTTTTTGTATCACCAGGTTCAAGAAGCGTTACATTGACTCCTAGGAAACCGGCTTCCATCCTAAGTGCTTCAGCATAGGCTTCAAGTGCATATTTGCTTGCGGAATAATGGCTTTGGAAAGGGATTGGAACACGTCCCGCTATGCTTGAAATGAAAATTATGAGAGAATGCTCATTTTTTCTCAGTAGAGGAAGGAAGATCCGGTTTATGGCCATTGGCCCGAAATAGTTGACATCCATCTCCCTCCTGGCAAGGTCAATATCCATGTCTTCCGCACTTCCGGCAATTCCAAATCCTGCAGCATGCACTATTATGGAAAGATCTTCTATCTTTTCCCGCAGTTTTTCCAGAGATGCAGTGTCCGTGACATCTGCCCTTATCTGGATTATCTCTCCTTTTCCTGATCTTTCCCTCTTTTCCTCTATATTCCTGCTTACTGCATATACCCTGAACCCATTCTGGCAGAAAAGCAGGGCAATCTCTTTTCCTATCCCGCTTGATGCTCCTGTAACCAGCACATTGTTTTTGTAGATGCTTTTTTTCATAGATGTTACACTCTAGCACAATCTGCCACTGTTTTCATATTGCGATTCGCATGCAATCAGAAGGCTGCATGAATTTGCCTATTAGCGGTCCTGCTATACTCCCCAATTATTCCCATATATCAGCAGAAGGCATTTTGAAAGGTCCATTTGAACTGGAAAAAACTGTTTTGTTCCAGTATAATAAAAATGTTAGATGATTCATATTTTTCCTCCTACACCTTTTCATACGAGAGGTTAGGAGGTCTTTTTTTGCCTCTATTCCTTTTTCCATGGATTCAGTAAAAAATCGATTGTTTCTATAAATAGTAATTGACATGCTGCCACCCATTAGTTATTATGCATAGTAACACTTGAGGGGTTGAACTTATGAAAACAAGATTTGGCGAATATGGTGGTATGTACATACCAGAGACACTGATGAATGCATGCTTGGAGCTTAGCGAGGCATATGAGCACTTCAAAAATGACGCAGGGTTCAGAGGCGAGCTTGAATACCTGCTTAATGAATATGCCTCCCGCCCCTCAAGGCTTTATTATGCAGGGAATATGACTGAAAGCTTAAAAGGGGCAAAGATCTATTTGAAAAGAGAGGATCTCAATCATACGGGAGCCCATAAGATCAACAATGCGATTGGACAGGTGCTTCTTGCAAAGAAGATGGGTAAAAAAAGGGTGATTGCAGAGACAGGAGCTGGGCAGCATGGTGTTGCCACAGCAACAGCAGCAGCCCTGCTTGGACTTGAATGTGAAGTCTTCATGGGACGCCTTGATATGGAGCGTCAGGCACTGAATGTCTACCGCATGGAGCTGCTGGGAGCAAAAGTGCATGCAGTGAATGAAGGAACGGCATCACTGAAGGATGCGGTATCTGAGACATTCAGGGAATGGACAAAGCGTATTTCTGATACCCATTACGTGATCGGATCTGTCATGGGTCCACATCCATTTCCAACAATGGTCAGGGATTTCCAGGCAGTGATCTCTGCTGAGATAAAGGATCAGATACTGAGAAGGGAAGCAAGGCTTCCTGATGCCGTGATTGCATGTGTTGGAGGAGGATCCAATGCAATTGGCGCTTTCTATCACTTCCTGGAGGATAGAAGTGTGAGGCTTATTGGATGTGAGGCTGCAGGAAGGGGGATAGATTCAGGAGATACAGCTGCAACCATTGCAACAGGAAGAGAAGGGATATTTCACGGAATGAAGAGCATTTTCTGCCAGGATGGGAGAGGGCAGATTGCACCAGTTTACTCAATTTCTGCCGGTCTTGATTACCCCGGAATAGGGCCGGAGCATGCATATCTGGCAAAGACAGGACGCGCTGAATACGTTCCGGTTACGGATGAAGAGGCGGTAAGGGCATTTGAATACCTTTCCAGGACGGAAGGGATAATACCTGCAATAGAATCTGCACATGCAGTTGCTTATGCCATGAAGCTTGCTCCATCCATGCGCAGGGATCAGGTCATAGTCGTAAACATTTCCGGCCGCGGAGATAAGGATACTGCAGCCATTGCAAGATACAGGGGGAGGAATATCTATGAATAGGGTGTTTGGGGAAAAGAAAGCATTTATTCCTTTTATCACAGCAGGAGATCCTGACATTTCCACGAGCAAGAAGATAATAAAGGCTATGGCAGAAGAGGGGGCATCCTTAATTGAGATTGGAATCCCTTTCTCTGATCCTATGGCAGAAGGCCCTGTTATACAGAATGCAAACTACAGGGGGCTGAAAAGCAATACCACAGCAGATGATGTTTTTGCAATGGTTCACGAACTGAGAAGAGAAGGGTGTTCAGTTCCTCTTGCAATAATGACATATGCAAATGTCGTTTTCTCAAATGGTACAGACGCTTTCCTTAAGAAGATGGAGGATGCGGGTTTTTCTGCCCTGACCCTCCCTGATGTCCCGTATGAGGAGAAAAAGGAATTCTCTGTTCCTGCCAGGGCGCATGGAATAGATCTCATTTCCCTTATAGCCCCTACCAGTGAGGACCGTATCAGGAAGATTGCAAAGGATGCAACAGGATTCATCTACTGCGTATCTTCTTTGGGTGTGACGGGAATGAGAAAGAGCTTTTCAGGCAATCTTGAAGAGATGATTAAAGCTGTAAGAAGCGTGAATCCAGATATTCCGGTTGCAATTGGGTTTGGAATATCTGATTGTGAATCAGCAAGGAAGATGGCAATGATTTCGGACGGGGTAATCATTGGAAGCGCAATAGTCAATATTGTTGCAGAATATGGTGAAAACTCAGTGGAACCGGTCAGGAATTTTGTTAGGAAAATAATAAGGGCAATAAGATAACAGGAGGAAAAACCATGAAGAAAAAGCCAGTTCTAGTTCTGCTGATATGTCTGCTCACACTGACTGGAGCAGTTTTTGCCGCCGGAGCGGCAGAGGGAGGGGAGAAGACAGTTGCAATCTGCACCCCTTACATGTCTTCAGTCACGACAAAGCAGGATGTGGATATCCTGAGTGCGGAGTTTGAGAGTGCGGGGATCAACGTATCGGTATTCGATTCTGCAAATGACCTGAGCCGGCTTGCATCCGATATCGAGACAGCAACCATCTCAGCAGTTGATGCCATAGTGATAGTGAGCGTGGATCCGAATCTCGTGGCAGCACAGATAGAGGAGGCAGCAGGGGCAGGAATCCCAATATTCGGAGTGGATGCAGGGTACATGGACTGCATGCAGATGAAT
>CASFJV010000076.1 GCA_949295125.1 uncultured Spirochaetales bacterium | reverse complement strand
TTTCAACGTCATCATCAAGGGTGATGTCCAGGGTTCTGTTGAAGCTCTCCAGGGAACACTTGAGAAGCTCAGCACAGATGAGATCAAGCTTCATGTGCTCAGGGCATCTGCAGGTGCAATTATCGAAAGCGATATAACACTTGCCAGTGCTTCAAATGCCATTGTCATCGGCTTTAACGTCCGACCGACTCCTAAGGCTCAGGCTCTTGCGGAGAAAGAGAAAGTCGAGATCAAGAAATACAACATCATCTATGACGTTGTTGACGATATCAAGAGTGCGATGGAAGGAATGCTTTCTCCTGAGATCAAGGAAGTTGATATCGGCAAAGTCGAAGTCAGGGAGCTTTTCAGGGTACCAAAAGTCGGCATTATCGCCGGTTCATATGTGCTTGAAGGCAAAGTCAAGAGAAACAGTCTTGTGCGCGTGATAAGGGATTCTATCCAGCTCAATAAGGACCTGATAAAGATTGACAGCCTCAAGAGGTTCAAGGATGACGCAAGGGAAGTGAATGAAGGCTATGAATGCGGAATCGGGCTTGAGAACTGGCAGGATCTGCAGGTGGGCGATATCCTTGAGATAGTTGAGACAGAAGAAGTTAGAAGGACGCTAGAGACAAATGAGTGAGTTCAGTCAGCAGAGGCTAGAGTCAAGGATTGCTGAGATTATTTCCACTCTGATCGTAACAGGTCAGATAAAGAATCATAATCTTAGCCCGTTTACAAGCATAACAGAGGTGCGCCTGGCAGAGGACAATGCCAATGCTACCGTGTTTGTCTCCTCCCTCCTTAATGACAGCAGCCTTGAGAAATCAGTAAATGCATTAAACGGGGCATCTGCCTTCATCCAGGGAAGGATAGCAAGGCAGATCAAGACAAAAAACACTCCGGTGCTGATCTTCAAGGAAGACAGAAGGGAAAGGGAGGCAACCAGGATTAACGGCATTATAGACGGCCTGATGAAGGAAATTGATGGAAAAGAGTGACATCCTGCTTTTTGACAAGAAAGAGGGTATTACCAGCTTCTCCTCTTTGAACCAGTTCAAAAGGGAATATGGGAAGAAAGTTAAGGTCGGCCATGCCGGAACACTCGATAAGTTTGCATCCGGGCTCATGATTGTCCTTGTCGGAGGGGCAACAAAGCTCAATCCCGTATTCTCATCTTTTGACAAATCATACGTCGCAGCAATCAAGTTCGGCTTCGAGACGGATACCCTGGATCCTGAGGGCAAAGTGATAAAAGAAGGCCCTATTCCAGAAGAGGCGATGGTTGATGAGGCCTTATCATGCTTTGTCGGAGAAATCCTTCAAAGCCCGCCGGCATATTCAGCAATCCATATCGGTGGGAAAAGGGCGTACGAAGAGGCAAGGAAGGGAAGGGATGTCCAGATGCCGCTGCGTCCGGTAAAGGTCTTCAGTGCTGAAAAGATAAGCTATGAAGAAGGGACTCTTATCTGCTCGTTCCGTGTATCAAAAGGGACATACATAAGAAGCCTTGCAAGGGATATTGCCTACAGGGCCGGAACCTGTGCGCACCTAAGTGCATTGAGGCGCACATCCATCGGTCCGTATACCCTTGATGACATCGGAAGATACAGCTATATGGAACTGCTGGAGAAAACAGGCCTTTTTTCAAGCATATCACTGGACCCAAAAAGGAAGAAGGAAATAGATAACGGCTTTATCTCCTCAAGTGCAATCTTAAGTGACAGCGACAGAAAAAAGGCTTTCAAGTTCCTTTATTTTGGATCTGAACTCTATGCAGTTTCAGCCATCCAGGATGGAAAGCTGAAAATAATATCCAGGGTATGCAATGAAGATATATGATTTCGATAAGTTAAGGGAGAGCAAAGAAAAGAAAGATACTGCAATGGCCATTGCAATCGGTGTGTTCGATGGTGTGCACAGGGGCCATAAGAGGATCTTTGAAACGCTGAAGAGTGTCTGCAAAAGCCATCCTGGAATGGAGAGCATGTGCATAACATTCAACACAAATCCAAAGAATGCGGAGCAGGGCAGTCTGGATACTCTCCGCCTCAGAGAGGAATATGTAAGGTCATTTTCAATTAATTCCTTTACAGTTATTGACTTTTCAGAAAAATTCAGTAAAATTTCTGCTTGTGGATTTGCAAAGGCAATTACAGAGCTTTGCAAGCCAGAAATCTTGGTTCTCGGAAGCGATTTCAGATGCGGCAATCCCCGTGAATGTGCTGACGGAGCTAAGATGGTTGAAATATTTCACAGCCTCGGCTATGAAGTTGAATTAGACCAGGTAGAGTTTGTGCTTTCGGAAAAAGGGGAGAAGATATCTTCGACACTTTTGAGAAAGCTCATAAAAGATGGAGATCTTGAGTCTTACTCAAGGTTTTCAGGTGACCATTACCGCATAGATCTTCTGACAGAACCTTCGAAGGTTGGCGGTAAAATCACTTTCAGCAGAGAGCAGGTTTCACAGCTCCTACCGCCACCAGGATGCTATGAAGGAATTATCTTGTTCACTGATGGGACAAAAGAGGATAAAGCATTCTCAATATCTGATGGTGCCATCGTGATGGATAACGGCTGCTCAAAGCAAATAGATTCACTATTTATTGCCAGGAGACGGTAAAAAAAATGATTACAAGCGAACAGAAAAAGGAAATCGTGGAAAAGTTCGGTTCAAGCAGCGCCAACACAGGAGACAGCAAGGTTCAGATTGCTCTTTTGACAGCACGCATCAATGACCTTCAGGATCACTTTAAGGCAAATCCAAAGGATCATGCTTCAAGACGCGGACTTCTTAAGCTCGTAGGACAGAGAAGAAGGCTTCTCAGATACGTCAGGAACCGCGATATCAATGAGTACAGGTCACTCATTGCAGAACTCGGACTGAGAAAATAAAAAAAATAATGAAAAGATGCGGAAGGTTAGGGCCTTTCGCATTTTTATGTATTTATAAAGAACAAAAAAAGAACTTAAAGAAGGAATTTTGGTAATGTTTGATGTAAAAAAAGTTTCCGTTCCGCTTGGAGACGGAGAACTGGTTTTCGAAACCGGTAAAATTGCCAAGCAGGCTAATGGTGCTGTATATGCACATTATAAAGGTTCTGCAGTCATTGCTACAGTATGCTGCGGAGAGGCTCCATCAGAGCCTATCGACTACGTACCAGTAAGCGTAGAATACAATGAGAAGTACTATGCGGCAGGAAAAATCCCAGGAGGATTCCTCAAGAGGGAAGGAAAGCCAAAGGACAAGGAAATCCTCGTAAGCCGCCTGATCGACCGCCCTATGAGGCCTCTTTTTGACAAAGCTTTTGGAAGGGAAATCCAGATTGTTCCAACCGTAGTCTCTTCAGACATGGTGAACACACCAGATATAATCGCAATCAATGCAGCCAGCTGTGCAGTCACAATTTCAGACATCCCGTTCAACGGACCGATTGCAGCTGTCCGCGTCGCCTTAATTAACGGTGAGTATGTCATTAACCCGACATTCCAGCAGATTCCAACAGCTTCCCTCGATATCGTTGTTGCAGGCACTCATGACGGAATCACAATGGTGGAAGGCGGAGCCAAGGAAGTAAGTGAGAAAGAGATGCTTGATGCCATCGCTGCTGCCCAGCCTGTCATTACAAGGATCTGTGAGGCACAGAGCCAGATGAGGGAGATCTGCGGAAAGGAGAAGCTTCCTTTAATGGAAATTGAGGAAAAGGATACTTCCTGGCTTAAGGAAATTGAGGAATTTGCATATCCTCTGATCAAGGAAGCATCTTTTGTAAAGGGAAAGGCAAACAGGTATGCAGCTCTTGATGAGGCCCATAAGCAGGTAAGAGAGAAGTTTGCAGATGTTATTGCTGAAGATGAGAAGAGGGATGGAGAGCTTGCAAAGCTCTTTGAGGATATGGAATACAATATCCTCAGGCACTCTATCCTCTATGATGGAATCAGGACAGATGGAAGGAAGGTCACTGAAATAAGGCCGATCACATGTGAGGTAGGACTTCTTCCTTCAACACACGGTTCAGCCCTGTTTACAAGGGGAGAGACGCAGTCACTGGCTGTAACAACACTTGGAACAGTCCAGGATGAGCAGCTTTTTGACAATATAGATGGAGAAAAGACTTATTCAAACTTCATGCTCCATTATAACTTCCCTCCATACAGTGTTGGAGAATGCGGAAGGCTGACAACAGGAAGAAGGGAAATCGGACATGGACACCTTGCCCAGAGGGCACTTGAAGCTGTAGTCCCAAAGAAAGATAAGTTCCCTTATACAATCCGCGTCGTTTCAGAGATCATGGAATCTAACGGATCATCATCCATGGCAAGTGTCTGCGGCGGCTGCCTTTCACTGATGGATGCCGGAGTCCCTATTTCAAAGCCGGTTGCAGGAATTGCAATGGGCCTTATCACAGAAGGTGCTGACTATGAGAAGTATGTCGTGCTTTCAGATATCCTCGGAGAGGAGGACCACCTTGGAGACATGGACTTCAAAGTTGCAGGAACAAGGGATGGAATCACAGCATTCCAGATGGATATCAAGATTGCAGGAGTTACTCCGGAGATCATGAGCAAGGCCCTTAACCAGGCTAAGGAAGGAAGGATGCATATCCTTTCAATCATGGAGAACACTCTTGCCTCTCCAAGGTCTGAGGTTTCTGAACTTGCACCAAAGATCATCTCATTCCATGTTGAGGAAGATAAGATCGGTGCAGTTATCGGAACAGGCGGAAAGACAATCAAGGCAATCATTGCACAAAGCGGTGCTGAAGTGAATATCAATGATGACGGGGAGGTCATGATCTACGGCAGGAACAATGCATCTGCTCAGGAAGCAAAGAAACTCATCATGGCTATCATCGAAGAGCCGGAGGTTGGCAAGATCTACCATGGAACGGTAAAGAGGATTGTTGATTTCGGTGCATTCGTTGAAATCCTTCCGGGAAAAGAGGGACTATGCCATATTTCCAAGCTTTCAAAGAAGAGAGTGAAGAATGTCACTGATGTCCTTTCCCAGGGACAGGAGATCGATGTCAAGCTGATTGACATTGACAGGATGGGCAGGCTTAACCTTTCATACATTGATGCAATCAGCGATGAGAACAAGGCTGAAGAGGGAGCTAACTAATTGGCCTATCTTTACTATAAGGCAGAAGACGGCGTAATGCTTCCAGAGTACCAAAGCTCTGGAAGTGCCGGACTTGATGTCAGGGCACATATCAGTGAAGACATACTGCTGAAAAGCCATGGCATCATTCTTATTCCTACGGGGCTGTATCTGGAGATTCCTGAGGGTTATGAAGTCCAGGTAAGATCGAGATCCGGCCTTGCCTATAAAAACGGCATCATAGTGCTCAACAGCCCCGGAACAATTGATTCAGATTACAGGGGAGAGGTGAAGGTAATCCTTATGAATCTCTCTGACAAGGATTTTGTAATCCACAACAATGACAGGATTGCACAGCTTGTGCTATGCAGGGTGGAAAAGGCTGAGTTCAGGCTTAAACCGTTTCTGGACTCCAGTGAGAGGGGAGAGAAAGGATTCGGCTCAACAGGAGTGTGAAGTTGAAAAAGCGAAGCTCAAGCTACCTCCTATATGGCTACATTTCAAGGGAATTCCTGTCTAATTTTCTCGTTGCATTCATTTTTTTCTTCATGATCTTCTTTGTAAACAGCATCCTGCTGCTTGTACAGAGAATCCTTCTGCGCAATATAGACTTTTCTACCATGCTTGAGATGGTAATGCTCTCTATGCCGCAGTTCCTTATATACACTTTCCCCTTTGCCACACTCTCAGGGGCTGCAATGGTTCTTGGGGATCTCAGTTCAAATAACGAGCTTTTAGCCCTTAAGAGCAGCGGAGTTGAAGAAATAAGGATCTTTCTTCCTATAATACTGCTTTCCCTTGTCCTGTCCATTCTCACTTTCTTTGTTTCTGACTATCTTCTTCCATGGTCCAACATTATTTACAGGCAGCGCCTTACGATGCTCATGCGGGACATGCCAACTTTTGAGATAGAGGCAAATAGCACGAATACGATTGGAAACATCGTTATCGCAAATGGAAATATTGATGAGAGGTCAATATATGACATTGTAATGGCAAACACTGACAGGAGCAGCCAGAACAAGACTGTCACGAGCAAAAGGGGGACAGTGGAAATGGTTGATCCATCGTCATTTCTCTACATGCTGGAGCTTGAGAGTCCCGATATTCTCATAACAGACAGCACTGATTCCAGCACTAATTTGACAGCCAGAGCTGAAAGGGCGGCTTTCTACCTTGATTTTTCAAGCCAGGTGCCGTCCCTTACAAGCACAGATCCTGTGAACCTTTCATCAAGGGTCCTTATGGAGAATATAAGGGAAAGGGAGAAAAGGCAGGAAGAGGACAGGGCTGTTTTCTATGAAGGAAGGGAAGGTGAAAAGCTTATCATAGCCTCTGCACTGAAAAGATGCTTCAGGGACGGTATAGATACTTCGGCAACCATAGCAGGTGCAAACGAAAACCTTTCAAGGAGGAGCAGTGCCCCGATAGACTTCTATGGCCAGTACTACAAGGCAGAGCTTGCAAAGAAATATTCGCTCTCGCTCGCATGCTTCTTCCTTACCCTTGTTGCACTTCCTCTTGGAACTGTCAAGGTCAAATACGGAAAGCTTACGGGTTTTGCAGTCTCTTTAATCATTGCAGTACTTTACTGGTACCTGATGTTCTTTTCACAGCTTGAAATATTCAGCATCAGTTCTGATCCGTACCTGCTTATCTTCCTTCCAGATTTTGCTGTTGCTCTCCTTGCTCTTCTTTTTGCACTTGCAAAAAAAAGGAGGGAAAGATGAAGATTCTTGCACGCTACAGCATAAAGAGCATAATTACCGTGTTCCTGGTGAGCATGCTGATCTTTTCTTTTCTTGTCATGGCTGTTGAGACATTCATGCACCTTGACTCTTTCATGACAGGGGATATCAGCATGATAAGGATTGCTGAATATGCGCTTCTGAGCCTTTCAAAGTACTATATGATGCTTGCCTCAGTTTCACTGCTTTTCTCAATAACATATTTCCTTTCAAACATGAGCGCAAGCAATGAAAGCCTCGCACTGTACAGCGCAGGTTTTTCAAGGATGAGGATACTCTCCCCTCTAATTGCAGTCTCCCTGGCACTGACAGCCATATTCCTGGTCTTCAATGAAACCGGTGGCCTTTTATGGAAAACCCAGTGCTCAGTTATCAGCCAGGAACTTTTCGGACTTTCTGGCACTCAGGATGTCAGGAGGATAACACTGCACGATGAAGAGAGCGGCTATCTCATCTATGCAGACAGGTACAGCGAGAGCTACCATAGGCTCTATAATCCGATACTGATCAAGACAGAGGGCGCAAAGATAATAGAAAGGGTGGAAGCGGATTATGCAGACTATTCCGATGGACTATGGACTTTCAGCAATGCAGCCGTTGTTGATGCATCTGATGGATTGAAAGGTTTTACAAGGTCAAGTTTTTCTGATAGCGGTTTCATAATTCCGGAAGAGCTTTTCAGAAGCCAGAACCTCAGCATGGAAACCATGCAGGCCAAAGCTGCATATGAATACCTTTCAAGGCTTAAGAATGTTAACAGGATGGCATGGCAGGAGGGGATGACAGATTTCATCTCAAGGGTAACGGAGCCACTTGGAATACTCATTCTTTCAGCAATCGCAATGAGCATGAGCTACAGCTTCAAGAAGAATGTATTCCTATTCTCCATAGTCCAGTCGCTGGTAATTGCTGTTGTATATTATGTAGCAAATATGGTATTTTCTATTGCATCCAGGCAGGGAGCTATAGAAACATACACCCTTGTATATCTCCCGTCGCTGATTACTATGGCACTCAGTTATGTGCTATCATTACTGGCAAAGAGAATATGAGCAACTTAAGTTTTGAAGTAATAAGTAAAGATACAGGAACAAAAGCAAGAAACGGAATACTAAGCCTTCCGCACGGCAAAGTGATGACACCTGCATTCATGCCTGTAGGTACAAATGCAACCGTAAAGGCGATTTACCATGACAGGCTCAGGGAAATCGGATACAACCTGATCCTTGCCAACACCTACCATCTGTACCTGAGGCCGGGAATGGAAGTCATGAAGGACTTTGGAGGGATTCACAGCTTTTCAAACTGGGACGGCAATGTCCTTACAGACAGCGGGGGATTCCAGGTGTTTTCCCTCTCTGCTCTCAGGAAGATTGATGAAAAAGGGGTAACCTTCCAGAGCCACATAGATGGATCAAGGCACATATTCACACCTGAGAAGGTAGTCGATACTGAATACATAATCGGAAGCGACATAGCAATGGTCCTTGATGTCTGCACCCCTCCAGATATCGAATACAGGGCCGCAAAGGAAGCGATGAGAATAACGCACTCATGGGCAAAGCGCTCAATAGAGGAGAGGAACAGGATAGAGGATTTCAAGGGAAACCTTTTTGGGATAGTGCAGGGCAATTTCTATGAGGACCTGAGAAGGGAAAGCGCGGAAACGATTTCAAACATGGATTTCCCTGGAATTGCAATAGGTGGCCTCTCCGTAGGGGAAGAGAAAAGCAAGTTTGAGCATTTCCTTGCCCATACGGCAGAGTACATCACGCTTGAAAAGCCAAGATACGTGATGGGAATTGGAAGCCCTGACTATATATTCGAGGCAGTTGAAAACGGAATCGATCTTTTTGACTGCGTCCTTGCGACCAGAATGGCAAGAAACGGAACAGCATTTTCAGACGATGGCCCTGTTGTCCTTAAAAAGGCAATCCATAAGTTTGATCATGGCCCGCTTGATGCAGGATGCACATGTACGGCATGCAGGAAATATTCCAGGGCTTACCTGCATCATCTTGTCAAATGCAATGAGATGCTTGGAGGAATGCTTGTAACCGAGCATAACCTCACATATCTTTTCAACCTCATGGCAAGAATAAGAAGCAGTATTGAAAACGGCACATTCAGGACATTCAAGAAGGAATACATCGCCCGCTATTATGGAAAATAGGAAACAGGGAATAGGGGTATCTGTATTAGTTGGCATAAGCCATATTGCAGGGATGGTGAGAGTTATTCTCACATCCCTCTATTTCGGTTCAAGCGCTTCATCAGATATCCTCTCATTTACCTTCTCCTTCTCAAATTCAGCCAGGAAGAAAATTGAGGATGGAACAGGAAACCTTGCTCTCCTTACAGGGGAGGCAAACTACATTTTTCTCATCATTATTCATGCTTTCTACCTCCTTCTTGCATTCCTTTTCAGCAGGCCTTTGATAAGGATTTTCCTCTCTTTTACCCATTTCAGTCCTGAAGACTTTCAGGAGGCAGAAAAGCTTTTTTTCCTTTTTTCCATCTTCATAGTGCTTTTCTCCCTTGCATCAAACTTCAACGCATACATACAGAAAAAGGGGAAGCTGAAGCTTTCATCAGCCCTTATTATAATGCCATCCCTATTCTCAATACTTTCAATGGCAATGCTTCATGGGAAAATGGGAGTTTTTTCCTTTTCTTCCGGGCTGATCTGGGGCACAGCTGCATTCCTCATCTCATCGCTTATTTCTGCTGTACTTCTCGGGCTCAGGATAAAAGTTGAGCTTCCTGAGAAAAGGTTTTTAAGGCAGTATTTTGCTTCTTCACTGATCATACTGCTTTCAGTGGTTGAAAATGTCCCTTTCTTTGCAGCGGCATCAGGGATAGAAAAGGGAAGCATATATTTTGCAAATGCCTTTACCGCTGCACTGCTTCCATATGGCTTTCTGATAGAGCTTTTCACAATAATGGATTTCAATGAAATAGCAAAACTGGGAAAAGAAGAGAGGAACATGCACTGCAGGGAAACTGTGACACTTTTCTCATTTCTCTCCCTCTCTGTTTCCATTCTTATGCATTCATTTTCATCTGAGATTTCACTGTTCCTCTTTTCTGGCATGAGCTACAGCAGGGAGGATGCACTTTATACAGGAGAAATCCTGAAAATCCTCAGCATTGCAATATTTTTCCTTTTCATGTTCTCCCTGATGCAGAGGATAATGTTCATTGAGATCAGGAACAGAGCTGCAGTATTCTCCGTAATAATCAAGATAGCAGTCTCGTATGCCCTTTTGTTCATTTTAAGAAGCAGCATCTATAAAAGCTCACTTATGTTCCTCATCTCATCACTGATTTCATTCATAGCTGCTCTGAGTCTCTCAGGAGGAGAAAGGCATCTGAAAGGGATATGGAAAAGCATACTCTCTGCCATTCCGCTTTTTATTCTGGGCATTTACAAGAGCTTCGTTATTTTTGAATCAGGCAAAATCACAATGCTCTTTAAGTCACTTGCGCTTGGATTAACTGTATTTTCGCTTTCTTTCCTTATTTTCATGAAAATAACTAAGCGGCCCCAAAGAGCCGCTAAAGGATTATGAAAAAGCTGCCGGAAAGGATCAGAGTATCACTTCGATCTTTTCAACTGTGTAGTCGTAATACTTTCCATTGATTTCGAATACGACCCTGTCCCCAACCTTGTGATTCACCAGGTTCTTTCCTAGTGGGGCATTAATGTCAATTATCCTCTCTTCAGGTTTGCTTTCCCATCTTCCGAGGAATGTATAGTAGAGCTCTTCCTGGCTTGAATTATCCTTGAGTGTCACTTTGGTTCCAAAACCAATCAGGTCATCAAGAACATCCTCCTTCCTCATGATCCTTACAGTAAGAAGATCATTGTTGAGTTCACTGAGCCTTCTTTCAAGCTCCCTCTTATGTTCCTTTGCATACTGGTATTCGCTGTTTTCCCTGAGGTCTCCAAGCTCCCTTGCAGTATTGATCTCCTTGAGAATCTGAGGCATGTCCTTTGTGTTGATTTCCTTGACCTCAGCCTGCTTTCGGTTATAGCTCTCTTCAAGGCAGAGGAATCCAGACTGAACCTTCCTTACGGCCTCTTCCTCCTTTTCCCTTGTCACAAATGTGATATCTGGCCACTTATTGACAAGCTTTTCCTGGAAATCAAGCTTCTCTTCTGTCTCAAGCCCCGGATTCTGGGTAATGAATACCTTGATATCCTCCTTATCCTCATCATTTGCAAGCCTTATCAGCTCAGATATTCCATTTTCCTCAATAAGGAATTTCCTGAGGGCATTCTTGTATTTCTTCTGATCCTGTATGTTGAAAAGCCTTGCAGAAGATACGAAGGAAAGTGCCCTGAGCGCAGTAAGAAGAAGATCTTTCCTGCTAAGTGAGATCTTCTTGAGTTCATCATCTCCAAGCTGTGGAAGGAGGAATATGAATGATGCCATATTATCCTTGTAGAGCTCAATGACCTTGCTGATGTATTCAAAATAGTGCTTGCCTTTTGCATATCTCCTGAACTTATCAACAATGTATGTTGGATAGAGTGGGAAGATCTCCTGGATAAGTTCTTCAGGGTACCTGTCAACGGCAAAGATCTTATCTACAAAAAGCTTTTTGAGAGTTGTGTTCCTGACTTCCTCAAAAGCCTTTTTCTTGTCCCTGATATCCTGCTTCCTGTAAAGCTCATCAAAAGGTGTCTCAATCTGGATATCCATAGATCCTTCTTCTGTAGCATATTCAAGAAGAAGGGCAGAGCATAGCCTGTTTGAAAGAGGCTCATCTTCCTTTTTGAGGATCTCAGTGAAATAAGAGACCATTTCAAGAACCTCATCGGAATCCTTTGCGATATCCTTATCCTGCATCGTTACAATGAACTGGTCGGCCTTCCCGTCAAAATCTGATGTGGCTTTGAAAACTCCAAGTGCCTTTTCAGCCTGGCTCTGGGGATAAGGCATGAGGATGTATGTATCTGTCGGCCCCGGGTTGGTCTTAACATACTCGTTGCTCTTGAGCTCAGTCTTGATATCCCTGGAAATCTTCTGCCAGTCTTCCTCACTCAGTATCTGGGGAACTACTTCAGCTTTCATCTCCTTCAAGCTGATTCCATTCCTGTTTTCAGCTGAATAGAGTAGGGTCCTGACAAGCCAGGAAATTCCACCATCAGATAGGATCTTTGACCTGATTTTTGGTGCAGGAACACCTTTCTTTAGTGCCTTGATATTCTGGTTCGTAAGAGGGGTGAGGGCATTGAACGCGCTCTCAAGAATTATCTTCTGTGGCTCCTCATTTCCAGAATACCTGACAGTCACGGTGTCTTTTGAGACATCCTCAATCTTTCCAACCCTGCGTGTAGATTTCTGATAGACGAAAGTGCCTTTTGTAAATGCAATCTCCTTCTCAAAGCCGTCAATAGCTTTTTCAATATCGGAATTTCCCCTGAAATACTTCTTGATGCAGATGTCAAGGCGGCTGGATGCTGCATAGCGCTCCTTAAGTGTTGCTATAAGCTCATCCTTCATTCCTGCCTCTTGGGCACTGATTATGAGTATCTGCTTCAGGACTTCTACAGTATCCTCACTGTTTTTCCTGATTTCAGAGGCCTTATTCCCCTCTGCTAAGAGTTCCTCTTTCCTTTTCTTAAGGAAGAGAAGAAGTTTCTTAAGAAGGCTCAGTGAAAGCTGGCTGTCCTTATCCTTTACGCTCTCTGCATACTTGAAGAAGAATGCATAATCACTCCTTCCGATATCAAGGAGGCAGGAGAATGCCTTTTCAACCTTTGCATTGTCCTCAGGGACACTAAGCCTCAAAAGCCCCCTCTGGTATATTGCATTTGCCTCCTTCCTGTCTCCAAGCTCGTTATAGTGCTCAGCAAGGCGGAGTATGATGTCCTTATCGTTATTGTCACTCTTGACATATTTCTCATAGTATTTCCACATGAGAGCATCATCCCCGTCTTCATGTGCAACATCTCCAAGGATCCTGTATGCAATTGAATTTGCACCTTTTGAAACGATAAGATTTCCAAGGTGTTTTACAACTTCCCAGTTCCTTGCATCATAGAAATTCAGAAGGGTATTGTTCAGGTCCATGTTGAATTCATGAGGACGTGCTTCAAGCTTGATTCTTCCTGCAATATAGTGCAGTGCAACTGAATATGTATTTTCCTGGCTGTACAGTTCTACAGCCTCGCTCCTGAGTCCATCCAGACTCTCCGGCGTACTCTTTTTTGTGAAAATTTCCTTGTCTAAGGTAAGAAAGTCCTCTTTCTTATATTGAGCTAGAGGATTTTTCCCCATGCTTTTTTCATTCTGCATCACAACTTTCAAATCCATAGAACGGCTCCATTAAATTAAGGTTAGTGAGAGAAAAGAAAAACCGGGCAGAAAGTCAATTTCTGCTCGGGACTTCAAATTCTCTACAAACAAATATAGCACAAAATGGCAGTAAAAGCAAAGAATTATTTCTTCTCTTCCCGCTTTATGCTATATTATGGATCATGAAAGAAAGAAGCGTCGTGATAAGCCCTTCGATACTTGCTGCAGACTTTTCAGATATCCAGTCTGCACTTGATCTTATAAGTTCCCTTGGCCTTGATTATGTCCATCTTGATGTGATGGACGGGAATTTCGTTCCAAACCTGACATTTGGATTCAAGTTCATAAAGGATATGAGGAAACACAGTGATCTTGTATTTGATGCCCATCTCATGATTGAGAATCCAGAGCGCTACATAAAGGAATTCGCAGCAGCCGGCTGTGACATAATAACAGTACATAAGGAAGCTGCAAGGCATCTTAACAGGGTCATAAACATGATAAGGGAAGAGGGCAAGGAAGCAGGCGTTGCCATAAACCCGGCCACATCTGTCCTTGAGATAGAGAATGTGCTTTCCATTGTTGACTATGTGATGGTCATGAGCGTGAATCCCGGCTTTGGCGGGCAGAGCTTCATTGCAGAGAGCCTCAAGAAGATAAAAGCGCTCAATGAGATTCGGAAAAGGGAAGGATATGAATTCAGGATAATGGTCGACGGTGGAGTCAATGCCAGCAACCACCATGCCATTGTTGAAGCGGGAGCCGACATCCTGGTTATAGGCGAGGCTTTCTTCAAGTCTGAAGATCCTGAAAAATTCATAGAGGAGATAGAATCTTGATTGCGGTTATACAAAGGGTCAGGGATGCCTCTGTCTCCGTATCTGGGACAGAGAAAGGCAGGATAAGCCATGGAATGCTTGTTTACTATTCTGTAGAAGCAGATGACAGCATTGACATGATAGAACCTTTTCTTGACAAGCTCATCAAGCTCAGGATATTTGAAGATGAAAATGGGAAGATGAACCTGGATCTTTCCAAAGTGGGCGGTGAAATACTATTTATCTCACAGTTCACAATAGCTGCAAACCTTGACAGGGGAAACAGGCCGGACTTTGCGAATGCAAAGAATCCAGAAGAGGCCGAAGCTTTCTACGCAAGGGCTTTGAGTATCCTCAGAGGCTGGGGCATCAGGACTGAGTGCGGAGTCTTCGGAGCCCACATGATGGTCAGCTACACAAATGATGGACCTGTCACATTTGTACTTGATTCATCCAAGCTGGGAAGGTTCAGGAAAAACAGGGAAAAATCAGATAAAACATGACAAATATGCTAGTTTTCTCCATTAATATAGCAAGAGGTGAATGAAATATGGCAAAAGCAACAGTAGAATCATCCAATGAGAACAAGGCGAAACTTGATGCCCTGGAGGCAGCAAGGCTCCAGATTGACAAGCAGTTTGGAAAAGGCTCGCTCATGAAACTCGGAGACAGCCGTGAAAAACTTGATATTGAGGTAATTCCTTCAGGAAGCCTGCTTTTAGATGAGGCTCTTGGAGTCGGCGGATATCCAAGGGGAAGGATCATAGAGATCTACGGGCCGGAAAGTTCCGGTAAGACTACGCTTGCCCTGCATGCAATTGCAGAGGCTCAGAAGATGGGAGGCATTGCTGCTTTCATCGATGCAGAACATGCCCTTGATCCAAGCTATGCAAAGAATCTTGGCGTTAATATCGATGAACTCTGGATAAGCCAGCCGGATAACGGAGAGCAGGCTCTTGAGATTACTGAATCCCTTGTCAGGAGCGGAGCGGTGGACATCATCGTTGTTGACTCTGTAGCAGCCCTTACCCCTCAGGCGGAAATAGAAGGGGATATGGGAGACAGCCATATGGGACTGCAGGCAAGGCTCATGAGCCAGGCATTGAGGAAACTGACAGGAATTCTTGCAAAATCAAATACAACCATCATCTTCATCAACCAGATAAGGATGAAGATCGGCGTCATGTTCGGAAACCCGGAGACAACAACGGGTGGAAATGCCCTCAAGTTCTATGCATCAGTAAGGATGGATGTGAGAAAGAGTGAGGCAATTGGCAAGAACAGTGATGAGGTGAGCGGAAACAGGGTTAAAGTCAAGATAGTCAAGAACAAGGTAGCACCTCCTTTCAAGACCTGTGTGCTGGACCTGATGTTTGGAACAGGAATAAGCTATATCGGATCAGTGCTTGATGCGGCAATAAAGTACAGCCTGATTGAAAAGAGCGGTGCCTGGTACAGCATGAATGGCGAAAAGATCGGTCAGGGAAGGGAGAAGACACTTGAATACCTCGAAGCAAATCCGGAGATAGTGAAGGATCTCGATACCAGGCTCAGGAGCATTATGTTCCCTCATCCGGAAGAAGAGAAAAAGGATAATAGCAATTAATTTTCCTTTTCTGTATAATCGTTGAGTATGCAGGAAGAGGCTAGGAAAGAGAAAGAGAAATGTGAGTTTACGACGGAGAAATTCTCCGGCCCTATAGAACTGCTTCTCTACCTGATTCAGGAGAATAAGGTCGATATCTATGACATTCCTATTGCCGAGATCACAGAGCAGTTTCTTGCATACATCAACGAGCATAAAGCCGAAATAGACGAGATTGCGGATTTCTACCATTTCGGAGCGGACCTGCTTTACATCAAAAGCAAGACACTCCTGCCATATGAGGTTGAATTTGATGAGGAATATGAGGACCCGAGGCAGGAGCTGGTCGAAAGGCTTCTTGAGTACCAGAAATACAAGAAATACACAGATCTGCTGACGGGAAAGGCAGCCCCAGATAAATTCTATATTCCACGCAAGGAAAATCCGTTCATGCTTCCATATGAGGATCAGGACCTTTTCAAGGATGTGACGCTTGAAAAGCTGTTCATAACTTTCAGATCTCTTCTGGAGAAGACCGTTCCTTCAAAGGTATTCAATATCTATGAAGCCGTAACTGTAAACGAAAAGATTGCTTACATGAATGAGCTTCTTGAAGAAAGGGACATGATAACGATTGAGGATATCATAGTTCATCTTGATATCGCAGAGCATGTAATCTGTTCCTTTATGGCCATACTGGAAGCAACGAAGTGGAAGATGATATACCTGCGCCAGGAAGAGCCGTACGGTGAGATCTTCATATATAAGCGTCCTGAGGACTGGGATCCGGAAATGGTCGATGAGTATGACAGGCAGAGCGATAAGCTTGAGGAAAATGAGGATATGAATGCTCCATCAGAAGATTACAGTGACGGGTACTATGAAGAGGATGATGAAGATGATGGGGAGAGAAGTGAAGATGAGTTTATCGGAGAAGAGGAAGAGATAGACCTTGACGATGATGGAGAAGAAGATGAGCAGAATCCAGAGTATGAGTGACAATGCCCGTATAGTCGAGGTTATCCTATACGTTGAGAACGAAGCAATAAGCATAAGCAGGATCTCTGAGCTGTCAGGGCTTTCTGCGGTTGAAGTGAAAACAGCATTGAAAGAACTCAGGGAGCTGTCCATTCAGCTCAACAGGGGCCTTCAGCTGACAGAAGAAGATGAGAATTACTTTTTCACCCCATCTTCAGACCTGTATGAAAGGCTGAAGAAAAGCTATGGCAGGAAAGTCGACAGGAGGCTTAGCCGTGCGGCCCTTGAGACTCTTGCCATAGTTGCATACGCACAGCCGATAACAAGGAAGAAGATAGACAAGATCAGGGGCGTAAGCTCAGATACCATTGTAAGGATCCTGAGGGAAAGGGAGTATATAAAGGTATCAGGAAGGGATGATTCTCCTGGACACCCATGCCTTTATTCAACAACAAAGAAATTCCTTTACGAATTTAACCTTAAACATATTACAGATCTTCCAAAACTCAATGAAATAGATAGAATTAGATTTGAAGAAGAGGAAGAAGAAAAAGATAAGAGCGAGGAAGGCAGCAATGAGTGATTTCCCAATGAGATTGCAGGCATATATCTCAAAATGCGGAGTTGCCAGCAGAAGGGCAAGTGAAGACCTGATAAGGCAGGGCAGGGTTCTTGTAAACAACAAGAAGGTCACGGAAATGGGATACAAGGTCAATGAAGATGACATTGTGCAGGTTGACGGCGAGACCATTGAAATGAGTGAGAAGCTGTACTACATAGCACTAAACAAGCCACGCGGCTACGTATGCTCAAACTTCGATCCGAATGAAGACAGGTTTGCACGCGATCTTATCCAGATGAGGGACAAGGATCTCCTGTTCAATGTCGGAAGGCTTGATAAGGATTCATCCGGCCTGCTTCTTTTCACCAATGATGGCAAGTTTGCCAACTCAATGATGCATCCACGTTATGAAGTCGAGAAGGAATATATAGTGAAGCTCGACAGGAATGTTGAGATAGAAGACCTGAACAAGGCACTTGACGGTCTTTATATTGATATGAAAATTCCATACCGCATAAAACGCTATGATTTCATTCCAAGAACCAAGCAGTTCATAAAGATCACACTGACTGAGGGGAAGAACAGGGAGATAAGGAAGATCTTCTCATTCCTTGGCTATGAAGTAAAGAGCCTTGTCAGGATCAGGATTGGCTGTGTTGAGCTTGGAGATATGGAAGTCGGGGAATGGAGAAACCTGAAGAAAGAGGAAATTGAAGGGCTTTTGAAAGGTAAGAACACACTGAGGGAAAGAAGCAGGATGCTTAAGACCAGGAGGAAGGATGGTAATCGCAATTGATGGACCGGCAGGCAGCGGGAAGAGCACAATCGCAAGGAAAATCGCAGGAATTCTAGGCTATTATTTCCTGAATACGGGATCCTTTTACAGGGCTTACACCCTTGCACAGCTGGATAGGGGGCTTAATCCGCTTGATCAGGAGAGTGTCCTGGAAACTGCTAAGAACGTTAAGCTCTCAGTCTCTGACGGAGATATACATATCGATGGGGTCAATGTCGAAAAGAGGCTTCATACGCCTGATGTTGACCGATACTGCTCCCAGATTTCTGTAGATCCGCGCATAAGGGAACTTGTAAACATCCAGGTAAGAAAGCTTTCAGAGGGGATGGATATCGTAACGGAAGGAAGGGATACAACAACGGTTGTCTTTCCTGATGCAGACTTCAAGTTCTACTTTGATGCATATGCTGAAGTCAGGGCAAAAAGGCGTACAGAGGAACATCCTGATGGACCATCCTACACTCAAGTGCTGGAAGAAATCCTGAAAAGGGATGAACGGGATAAGAATAAAGCAGTTGGAGCACTGAAAATTGCCCCAGGTGCCATATATATTGACACAACTTACTTGACCATAAAACAAGTTTGTGAGAAAGTGTTAGAGGCTATTGATAAATAGCCTATTTATAATGTATTAGGAGCAATCAATGGAAAACGAAACTCAGATGACGCAGTACCTCAAGTCATTTGCTGGCATTGAAGACGGTCAGATCGTAACCGGAACTGTTGTACAGTTAAATAACGACTATGTACTTGTTGATGTTGGCTATAAGAGCGAAGGAAGAATTCCAGTCAGCGAATTCATGGAACTTCCTCAGATTGGGGACAAAGTCAACGTAACTATCATCAAGAAAGAAGGAATTGGCGGCCAGGTCGTCGTATCGAAGAAGAGGGCAGAGGCTAAGGAAAAGGCTGAGACTCTCAAGAAAGCAGCTGAGGATAAGACCCCAGTTCTAGGAAAGTTCATCAAAGTCATCAAGGGCGGCTATGAAGTTGATCTTGGTGCTGACTATAAAGGCTTCTGTCCATTAAGCAAGGCAGACGTTACAAGGGTTGAGGATCCGGAATCACTCATCGGAAAGACAGATTATTTCGTAATTGACAAATTCCATTCATCACCAAAGATGAAGAGTGTTGTTTCAAGAAAGGAATATCTTGAGAAGAAGATTCAGGAAAACAAGGACAAGTTCTTCCAGACAGTACAGATTGGAGATGTTGTTGAAGGAGAGGTTAAGAGCTTCACAAGCTTTGGTGCATTCATTGACCTTGGCGGATTTGACGGACTTCTTCACATCAACGATATGAGCTGGGGACATGTAACAAGGCCAAAGGATTATGTAAAGAAAGGACAGGTTATCCAGCTGCGCCTTATTAACATTGATCCAGAAAACCAGAAGATCAATCTCTCCCTCAAGCACATGGAAGCAGATCCATGGACAACTTTTGAGCAGAGGTACCAGGTTGGAGATGTCATTACAAAGCCAATCACAAAGATCACAGCTTTTGGTGTTTTCATTGAAATTGAACCAGGAATTGAGGGACTTGCTCATGTTTCTGAGCTTTCATGGACAAGAAGGGTAACAAATCCAAGAGAGCTTTATAACATCGGTGATGTGGTAAGTGCACAGATTCTTGGATATGACCTTGATAAGAAGAGAGTCAGCCTTGGAATCAAGCAGCTTCTTCCAAACCCATGGGATACAATCGCAGAGGATTTCCCTGTTGGAAAGGTATTCCAGGGAAAGGTTGCAAAGATTGTAAATGCTGGAGCATATGTTGAACTTGGAAATGGAATTGATGGTTTCCTCCATATTGATGACATTTCCTGGAACAAGAAGATCAGCCATATGAACCAGTTCTGCAAGGCAGGTGATGTCATTGAAGTCATGGTAAAGAGTGTTGATCCAGAGGCTAGGAGAGTGCGCCTTTCTGTTAAGGATATAACAGGAAATCCATGGGATAACTTCAAGAAGACATATCCAAGGAACTCTACAGTAACTGGAACTATTTCCAATGTTACAGACTTTGGTGTATTTGTAAAACTTCCAGGAAATGTTGAAGGGCTTGTTGGAAAAGGACAGCTTGGTTCTCCTGATGAGGATTACAATGACAGGATTCTTGAATCCTACAAGGATAAGATCGGTGAGCAGATTACTCTTACTGTACTCGATGTAAATCCAGCTGCACAGAAGATCAGCCTTTCTGAAAAGGAATGCATCAGAAGGAAGCAGCAGTCTGACTATGCTCAGTACATGGAAGGGAAGGAAGAGGACATCGATACTTACAATCCGTTTGCTGAAATCCTGAAGGATAAGAACTAATACTTTTATAAGGAAATAAGAAGGGAAGGGGAAACTCTTCCCTTTATATTAGGATGCTATGAAAAAGAATGATAAAACCAGAACAGAGAAACTTGCAGAAAGGACTGAAGGATTTCTCCTGTCATACAGAAAGCTGATTATTCTTATTCTTGTTTTAATCCTCCTGGCTGTTGCTGGCGTTGCAATTGGAGTGAGTCTTCATAACCGCAATGTGGCAAACAGGTATGAGGAACTTTATAACCTTGAGCAGAGCTACAGCAGTCTCATGGCTATTGACGAAACAACAAGTGAATATGAGACAGCACTTTCAGATTTTGAGAATGATGTTGAGGTTTTTGTTGCTGATAACGATATTTCCACATATCTTGGTGCAAGGGCAACAATGCTTCTTGCAGAGGTCAGATTCATTG
>CASFJV010000075.1 GCA_949295125.1 uncultured Spirochaetales bacterium | reverse complement strand
GAGAAAGAAAAGACTGAGAATGAACAGACATAAGAAGAAATAATTTTCTTTTGCAATCTTATTTACCACCGGAGATTTCACCGGTGGTAATTTTTTTCAGTTGGAGAAAACCATTGATGCAGATCCGACTGCCATGAAGCCGCCTATAATCATTATTGTATCGATTCTCCTTATGCTGCTTTGAGGAGAAAGCGTGAAGTATTTTCCATCCTTTTCATAGCAGCCATTAACATACCAGCGGTATTCAGCATCCTTTTCATTAATCTCTTCATTATGGGCAAAGTAGAGAGTCAGCATGTTTCCTGCCCTGTCTATTGCCTTGATTCCAATCCTTCCCTCGATAGGGGAGTGATGCATGTCCTGGATACTCAGTACAGCATCTCCTTCTAAGTATCCGGATTCATTGATGCTTATGATATAAGTCTCTCCAAAGCGGAAATCTATGATTAAATCCTTTTCCAGCGTTTCTCCGTTTCCGCATTCGACTGAAATGCTGGCTTTTCCAATCTGTTCCTCTTCAAGGGAAATGATGAATGAGGCTTCTCCATAACTGTCAAGGAAAGAGCAGTAAGAGGCAAAGCCAACTGAGAGCTTTACAGGCCGTCCCCTATATTCATTTCCTGCAGAAACCTTTATTTCAGCATGCTTCATTGTCTTTGAGAAAGATACCTTTACTGAATTCTCTCCACTGTATATTCTTATGCTCCTCTTCTCATAGCCAGCAATCTTCCCATTTCCATATTCTATTGCCTCAAGTGTGTAGATTCCTTCTCTGATGCTGCCAAAGACTGCAGTTCCTGAATATGCTTCAGTTTCCATCCTGCAGTCCTTTCCAGTAAGAATAATCTTGCAGGACTCGCCATGGCTAAGATCTGCAGTCACAATAAGGCTTGAACCCTCACTTTGGCATGACAGCATGAGTCCTATAAGAAGCATCAGGATTAAAGCTTTCTTTTCCATTTTTCCATTCCTCCTATATCTTTAATGGAAAAAAGTGGCTGGATGACACGGTTTTTGGAAGAATTTTTCCCCTGAAACTGGTATCTTTTCCTTATGAGAGAAAAAATAGAGATAGTTGATGGCAGGACACGCCTTACTGTAGAGGATAGTGTAAAGCTGTTTTTCAGGATGGGAGATGAAAGGGATTACACTGTGAGAAAATGCATTGACGGAAGAAAGTACTCTTTCTCAGCCGTGAGGACAGACTGCCCTTTTGCCAAGGTAAGCCTTGTCCTGCATGAAAACACCAATAAAAATACTCATTTCACTCTGATCATAGACTTTTCGAGGCAAGTACAGATTACGTAGGCCTATATTCCGCCATTGCATCCAGGCGCCCTTCTGGAAGCAGCTTTTCAAGAGCAAGGTGCGCAAGCATCTCCCCGAATATAGCCGTGACGGTAGGAAGAGAGCCAAGCATTACCCTCGCTCTTCCCCTCTCAAGGATCTTGTCGTCAAATTCAAGCTCCTGGTCATCTTCGGGCTTTATGTAGTTGAAATCAACTTTCTCCGGAGAAAAGATGACATCGATTCCCCGGGAAACTCCATTTTTCCTCAGCCGGCTTCTTACCTGCCGTGCAAGTGGGCATCCCCAGGTGTCAAAAAGGTCCGCTTTCCTTATGAGGGACGGATTCTTCCTCAGTGCAGCTCCCATTGATGAGATGACAGTGTAGCCGTTTTTATATGCACTCTCAAGCAGGCTTACTTTAGGCCCAAGACTGTCTATTGCATCTATAACAAGATCCGCACTGCTGAATATCTCTTCATACTTTCCAGATTCTGCAAACACGTTGAGAGCCCTTACCTCAGCTTTTGGATTGATGTCTTTTATCCTCTCTTCTGCAAGCATTACCTTGCTTTTTCCGAGAGTAGAGTGGAGTGCAAGTATCTGCCTGTTTATATTCGTTTCAGAGACGATATCAAAATCAACTAAAGTGAAATGTCCAACAGCACTTCGTGCAAGGGCATCCATGCAGAATCCGCCTACAGCCCCAAGGCCTACAAGGCAGACCCTTTTTTTCTTCAGGATTTCAATGTTTTCCTGTCCGATAAAGCGCTCAAGCCTTAAAAACTGTCTTTCCATAAATCTTCCCTGATACCCTCAATTTTCCTTTCAATGTCCATTCCTGCCATCTCCCGTGCCTTATCATAGAGTTCTGAGAGAATCTCCTTCTGCCTTGCTCCTGTCTCCATATCTGTCTCAAGAAGGAAATCAAGAGTAAGCAGCCTCCCAATATCCCTTGTCCTGAAGGATCTTGGAGAAAGGCTTATGAAATACCCTTTACGCTCTATCTTGAGTGCCTCTTCATAGCTGGACTGGAAAGAATGGAAGATGGCTCTTCTTATTTTCATGCTCTCAAGTGTCTTTAGGCATTCATTTGCTGCGTGAACAGAATGTATGACAGCTATCCTGTCATACGCCCTGGCAAGATCGGCCATAAAAAGGAAATCATCCATCTGATCTTCCAGCTCTCCCTTTGTCCTGTCAAGGCCGAATTCACCGACATGCAGACAGGCATTGTCCCTGATTAGGGACGAAACCTCATCAAAGCTGAACCCATCAAGCCAGGAAAGCTTTCCTATGGATTCATATGCGCACTCTGCATTAAGCTCCTCTCTGCTCATCAGTGATATGAAGGAGTCCTTATTGTCCAATCCGCTATGTGCATGGAAATCAAACATGCTTAATTGATATCACAGTAATTGACTTTTTTCACGCAGTAATTTAACTTGAACCGGAGAATAAGGGAGTAGTCAGCGCTTATGCGTGACTTGGCCAACAGACTGGGGCTTCCCTGGCCAAGACTTAAATGATGAGACTTATCTGGTTATCGGATGGGTCTTTTCCTATGCCCATCCATTGAGGGAGATTCATATGGGTATAGTTGAAATTGTTTTAACCGCAATAGGCCTTAGCATGGATGCTTTTGCCGTTAGCATCTGCAAAGGGCTGTCAACTGATAGCGTAAAGCTGAGGCATTCCATCATTACGGGACTTTATTTCGGATTCTTCCAGGCACTCATGCCAGTTTTAGGATATTATCTTGGAATAAATTTCCAAGAGGCAATCTCATCCATTGATCACTGGATTGCCTTTGTCCTTCTGCTTGTCATCGGAATAAACATGATAAGGGAATCCAGATCAGAAGATGATGATCATTCCTCAGGCAGCTATGATGTAAAGACAATGCTTGTGCTTGCAGTCGCAACAAGCATAGATGCGCTTGCTGTCGGAATCTCTTTTGCTCTTCTTGATGTGGAAATCTTCTCAGCATCACTGATAATCGGTGTTATAACGTTCATATTGAGTGCAGTAGGGGTGAAAGCCGGATGCAAGCTGGGAGAAAAGAGCAGGAAAGCAGCAGAAATGGCAGGAGGAATCATCCTGATTCTAATTGGCTTGAAGATCCTTCTTGAGCACCTGGGCATTTTCTAGCAGCTTATGGCATTATCAGCAAAAAGTTCTTGTGCTGTCTAGACTAAAGATGCTGATTAATGCTATAGTAGTAAAGCCTCTTTATCCAGGCTTGAGTCTGGATCAGAGATTAATGAAAATCTAAGACCATAAGGAGGAACCATGATCGCAAATTATGAGTTCACCGTCATCTTGCCATCTGATGATGAGAAGATGAAAGAAGCTCTTGCATTCGTTAATGGAGAGCTAGCTAAGGTTGGTGCTACAATCACCAAGCAGGAAGATTTGGGAGTCAAGACACTCGCATACGAAATCGCAAAGCAGAATAAGGGACATTATGTCTATTTTGAGCTCAGTGTAGATACTCAGGCTATCGTAAGGCTTTCCAGAGTATTCCAGCTCAGTTCACTTGTACTGAAGTTCCTGTTCGTCAATCCGGAGAAATAAGAGATAGAATATGGCAAATGATCTTAACAGTGTAATTCTAGTCGGCCGTCTTACAAGGGATGTTGAACTGAAGTATGCAAGCACAGGAACAGCTATGATGCGTTTCTCCATTGCCGTTAACCGCTCACGACGCAACCAGGATGGTTCATGGTCTGATGATCCTAACTATTTTGATTGCATGTATGCGGGACGCAATGCAGAGAGTGTCAGCCAGTACCTAGAAAAGGGAAGGCAGGTAGCCATCCAGGGAGAGCTGAGGCAGAGCAAATGGACAGACCAGGAAGGGCAGAATAGGAGCAGGGTTGAGATTTTTGTCAATAACTTACAGCTGCTTTCTACCCCAAGGGATGGTTCGAATGCCAATAGCAGCAGCTATGGCAGCAGCGGTTCCTATTCCAGAGGGCCACAGAACAACAGCTATTCCAGGCCAGAGCCACAAAGGGCTCCTCAGATGAATGAGCTTCATGACGGCCCGGAAGATTTCCAGGATGATGACATTCCATTTTAATTTTAGGAGATAAAGAAAATGAGAGAAGATAAAGATTTCAACGAGATGGACAGAGGCGCTCTCAAGGACAGGAAGATGGGAGCAAGAAAGGGCACTCAGACTTTCAAGAAGAAAGTATGCAAGTTCTGCCAGGGTGCACCTAAGGCTGATTACAAGAACCCAGAGGCTCTTAAGCGCTACATCACAGAGCGTGGCAAGATCCTTCCTGCACGCATCACAGGAACATGTGCAAAGCACCAGAGAGCACTCAACAGGGAAATCAAGAGAGCAAGGGTTCTTGCTTACCTTCCATTCGAAAAGAAATAAGGTGAGTTCGTGGAAAACGGTGTAAGCAAAGCCAAAGGAGCAAGGGATGTGATCATTTCTGTGATTGCATCCTTCATTCTGTATTATCTGGGATTTGGCGAGATTATATTCGTTTTCCCCCTGCTTTTGGTGTCAAGCCACTACGGGAAAGCTGCAAGCGGCATTTCAATTGCACTTGAACTGGCACTTGTAATCCTATATTCCTGCCTTATGATGGGCGATGGGGATTTAGGGCTTGCCCTTATGTTAATGAACCTTTTTATTCCTTGCTCGCTTTTAGCGGCAGGAGCAGTATGGCTGGTGACAGAAAGGCAAAGGATTGGAGCAAGGCTCATTCTTGCTGTGATTCCTTCAGCTCTTCTGTTTGCTGCCTTGGGATTCTATCTGGGACAGGATAGGGCACTCTTTGGGGAAGTTTTTGCTTTCTATAAAGATGTGTTTGGAGCAGTGCTCAGTCCGTTTATCAACATTGAAAGCCTTGGAGAGGAAGTCTGGAATGCAACATGCTATGTCCTTTTTTCCTTTGTGCTTTCGATATTGATTCCGGTTGTCCTCTGCTTCATCTGTGCAACATGCTTCACATTTGAAAGTGTGGTGCATTCAAGAGAAAGCGATTGGGAGGATAGGGTTGGCCGCCTGGAGTTGGACGGACGGCTGATCTGGATCTTTCTGGCCTTATGGCTGGCAGTACTCCTATCCCGCTTTATATCCATAGGCATAGTAATGCTTATAGTCCTATTCAACGCTGCTATATCCCTTACCATCGTCTATGCAGTACAGGGCTTTTCAGTCCTTTATTACAGGATGAGGAAAAAAGGAAGGAGAATTAAGAGCTACACGCTCTTTCTGATCCTGCTGGCAATCGGCTTATTTGCTCCGGGAATAAATTTTATAGTCGTCCTTGGACTTCCTCTTCTGGGAATCCTAGAGACGTTCATCGAATTCAGAAGATAGGAGAGAAAACATGAAGATCATTCTTAACCAGGATGTTGTCAACCTCGGAGAAGAGGGAGACGTAGTAGTTGTAAAAGACGGATATGCAAGAAACTACTTGCTTCCTACCGGTGCAGCTGTAATCTATAACAAGACAAATGCAGCTATCTTTGCCAGCCGCGCTGCAGCAATTGAGAAGAGGAAGGCAGAAAAGAGGGCAGAGGCTGCAAGCCTTAAGGAGAAGCTCGATGCAGTTGCTCTTGAAATTGTTGTTCCAGCAGGAGAGTCTGGAAAGCTCTTTGGTTCTGTTACATCACAGATGATCCAGGAAGAGCTCAATAAGCTTGGCTTTGCAATTGAGAGGAAGAAGATTGAAGTTGCAACACATGCAATCAAGATGACAGGAAGCTATACAGTGACTGTCCACCTCTATGAGAATGAGTCAAGCCACATCAAGCTCAGCGTTGTTTCTGATGCAGAGCTCAAGGAGAGGGCAAGAAAGGAAGCTGAAGAGGCAAAGGCAAAAGCTAAGGCAGAGGCTGAAGCAAAGGCTAAGGAAGAAGCTGAGGCTGAGGCAGCTAAGGCTGCTGCAGAAGCAGAAGCTGCTGCTGAAGAGACAGCAGAAGTAAAAGAGGAAGAGTAAATCTTGGCAAGTACTGAGAACAGGAAGACATTACCACATAATGATGAGGCAGAGAGATCTGTTCTCAGTGCCCTCATGATGAATCAGGAAGCATTTGATAAAATCAGCAGCATTATCAGTGCTTCCGATTTTTATCATCCCGCAAACAGGGTCCTCTATTCGGCTATAAGCGACATGAAGATAATGAATACTGTCGCCGTGGACCAGGTTACGCTATTTGATTACCTCCAGAAAAAAGACCTGAGCGAGAAAGCCGGAGGGGCCTCTTATCTTGCTGAGCTTTCAGATGCATATACCATTTATGCCAATATCGAGAGCTATGCGAAAATCATAAAGGAAATGAGCGTCCGCCGCGCTCTGATCCAGACAAGTTCAACTATATCAAGCGATGCTTATGAAGAGAGTATTGACGTTTTCAATCTTTTAGAGACCAGCGAAAGGAAACTCAGCGAGATAAGCATAAACAGCAATCCTAACACTGCAGAAAGCTATAAGGCATCGACAAAAGTCAGTGACGTTATTTCCGTGATGCTTGAGAAGCTTGACGGTACATACAGGAATGAGAATGTTGAGACTGGCCTTGATCTGCTTGATAAGTATACCAACGGCGGATTCCAGAAAAGTGATTACATAATCGTTGCAGCACGTCCTAGTGTCGGAAAGACTGCATTTGCAGTTTCCCTGATCCGCAATATGATACGAAAAGAGAAGAAAGTGGCTTTCTTTTCCCTTGAAATGCCTGCAAGCCAGATAATTACAAGGCTTCTTTCATGCCAGAGCAGGGTTGATCTTTCCAAGCTTTTTACTGGAAACCTTTCGGAATCAGATGTATCACATATCAACAGTGCTGCAGAAAAGATATACCAGAGTGAGTTTTACCTTGTTGATGAGCCGAATATGAAGCTTTCTGATATAAGGAGCAGGGCAAGGATGCTGCAGAGGGAGAAGGGGATTGAGATAATATTCATCGACTACATCGGACTTATAGAGTCAGGACTTGATCCCAGGACGCCGCGCCATGAGCAGGTGGGATATGTTTCAAAAGCCCTCAAGCAGCTTGCAAGGGAGCTAAATATCCCTGTTGTCGTGCTCTGCCAGGTAAGCCGTGACACAGCTGACCAGGAACCGCAGCTCAATAACCTCAGGGACTCTGGATCAATTGAGCAGGATGCAGACCTTGTAATGTTCATACATAGGAGAACAAACCTCACAGAGCTCTCTGAGGAAGACCAGGCAAAGCTGCAGACTGACAGTTCAGGAAAAGCAAGGGTTCAGTACACAAAGCTCCTTGTTGCAAAGAACCGCAATGGAAAGACAGGAACTATTTTCATTGGCTACATCGGTGATATTACAAGTTTTGAGACAGTAACGCAGAACAAGGATCTCTTCATTGAGCCAAGCAAGGATATGGGACTTAAGAAAAAGAACTAGAAGAAGTAATCCCTGATATCAAGCATATACATGCTCGCCATTATAATAAGGGCTGCAGCCATGCCTATAAGCTGTAGTATTACGTATGTCTTTGCCTTGAGGCTTCCTTTCCTCACTATTTCTGCAATGCATATAAGTATCTGCCCTCCATCAAATGTCGGGATAGGGAGGATGTTTCCGATGCAAAGGCTTATCGAGACGATAGCAAGAAGGTAGCATAGTGTCCTTGTCCCAGATGATGAGGAGACTGAGAATGCTTCCGTGCTTATGTTTCCGATCGAGCCTGCTGCATTCACAGGTCCCGTAATTACCGTCCTTGCATCTTCGACATTCCCAGTAATAAGTGCGCCAAGAGCCTCAAGTGTGGAAAAGAAGAAATCAAGTGTTTCCCTTGCAGCATATTCAAATGAGCCGGTTATCCCGGCATCGCTTCTTTTTACGATCCCTGAATCCCATGAGAAAGGGAATTCATTTCCCATTACCATATACTCAAACTCTTTTCCATCCCTTAACATTTTTAAAAGGTAGGTATCCCCTGATTCAGCATCATAAACATCAAGTGTGGAATTTACATTGACTCCATTTACACTGATGATCCTGTCCCCTTTCATAAGCATAGGATCAGAAGATGAACCAACAACCGGTTCCTGGTAAAGCGTAATTCCATATGACATTTTCCCGTCATATGGAACAGGGAAAAGTGATGTCTCAACTTTTTCCCCATTTCTTAGGAGCACTACATCAACGGCCTTACCTGAATTTGAGAGCAGCTCACTCAGTTCCTGGTAATCGCTGATTTCCTTTCCATCGGCAGAAAGCACAAGATCACCAGGCATTATATTATCCTGCCTTATATCAGCATCAAAAAGGTCAGGGTAGGATGAGACTGGGGCTATATAAGCCTTATTGCTTATGCGCTCTACAGGAATAACTGCTGCTATAAGAAGAAGTATGAATGAGAGGATGAAATTAGTTAATGGACCTGATGCATATATTGCAATGCGCCTTAGCGGAGTTACCGCAAAATATGACCCTTCTTCCTTGAGCTTAATTTTTTCATCCCTGTCAGAAAGCGCTTTTTCAAGGTCAATCGAACCTTTCATGCGGCAATAACCGCCAAAAGGGAAAAGGGAGATCCTGAATTCCGTACTCTTTCCGTAGAACGAGACAAGCTTTGGTCCCATACCATAGCTCAGGCATTCAACATCAACTTTGAAAAACCTTGCTGCAAAAAAATGCCCAAGCTCGTGAATGAAAACTACGAGGCCTATTGCGATAAAGCCAAGAATGAAGCGGAGAATGGAGGAAATCATCCAATAAGTCCTGAAGCAAGGCTTCGTGCTTTATAAATTGCAGAGAGAGCATCAGAGTATGAGCAAATTGGAGCAGAGAAGTCTTTTTCCATCACTTTTTCAGTTATCCTTGCAATATCGAGGAATGAGATTCTTGAGGATATGAAAGCATCTACTGCAACTTCATCTGCGATATTGAAAGCAATAGGGTAGCCGTTCTTTTCCTTAAGTGCCTCATATGCAAGGCCGAGCATCCTGAACCTCTCGGGATCCCATCTTTCAAAAGAGAGGTTCAGGGATGAAAAATCCAGAGGGGCTGTGATATCCCTTAAATGGAAATTTCCGTCAGAGAGTGCATCAACAATCGGAAGGGCCATATCAGGAGGTGAAAGCTGTGCATAATAGGCTCCGTTCTGAAGCCTTATGAGGCTATGGACAATGCTCTGCCTGTGGATAGTGACAATAATGTCTTCAGCTTCAAAGCCAAAAAGGAATCCAGCCTCAATAACTTCAAGCCCTTTATTTGCCAGTGTTGCACTGTCTACCGTTATCTTTTTCCCCATCTTCCATGTCGGATGCCTCAATGCCTCGCCAAGTGTGACTGAAGAGAGATCAGCACGGTCAGCAAACGGACCGCCGGATGCAGTGATTATGAGCTTATCAACATCACTGTGGCCTTTTATCAGGTTATATAATGCACTGTGTTCACTGTCTACAGGAATTATTTTTACCCCCCTCTTGCTGGCTTTTTCAAAAATGAAAGAGCCGCCAAGAACAACTGTTTCCTTGTTTGCAAGGGCAATGTCAAAACCAAGATCTATGAGGATGTTGGAATAAAAGAGGCCGTCACTGCCTGCAACGCCATTGAGGGCAATATCAGCATCAATGGATGAAAGGAAAGATATAATTTCTTCTTCACTTTTTCCATCACTGAGCAGGTAAGGGCACTCAAAATAGGTCGCATCATCGATAATGGAAGTGCTGCTTTTAGCAACAAGTGCCTTCACTTCAATATCAAGATGCTTTTCCCTTATTGTCCTGATTGCTGTCTGTCCTATGGAGCCTGAAGCGCCAAGAATAATAACTTTCCTCATAGGAGTTCAAATATCGTTGTTAGGATTGAAAATGGCGCAGCAGCAAAAAGGAGGCTGTCCAGGCTGTCAAGTATTCCACCCCTTCCTGGGACAATGATGCCGGAATCCTTGACTTTAGCACTTCTCTTGAATGTAGATTCCACAAGATCCCCAAGAGCTCCAAATACTGCAGTAACAGCACCTAGAATGAATCCCTTTAATGCAGAGAATGTGAATACGCCTGGAAGGATCAATGGTGCTGCAAGGCCAAAAATAGCTGGAATCAGGATGCCGCCAATAAATCCTGCAACACTTTTTTTCGGGCTGACCTTTATTATTCCCCTGTTGTTCCTTCCAAACAGCATTCCAGAAAAGAATGCAAATGTGTCTTCACCGAAAACAAGAATGAAGAACAGTGCAATGTGATAGGAGGAGTTATCAAGGAAAAGGATGTTTATGAAGAATATTGAGAGGAGGGCAGGATATGACATGGCAAGAACGCTGCGTCCAAGAACATCAATGCTTCCTTCAAAATCATCGTGACCGCCTTTGAAAACCTCAATTGCAAAGGCAAGAGCAATGAGCATGATATAAAGGAAGAAAGAGAAAATCTCTTCCTGCATCATGCTTCGCTCAACATATGCAAGAACAGTTAGGATAGGGGAGGCATAGATGACTGGAGAAACCCTTTCTTTCTTCCTGACTATTTCAGACATCTCATAAGTGCCGAATGAAATAGCTGCCACAATAATGAGCATCAAGAGTGGGTGATGGTACTCAGGCATGAAGAATGCTGCGAAAAACAGGATTGGTAGAGCTACAACAGCCGTGAGTATCCTTTTTGTTATGGATTTCATTTAAGCCCTCCATATCTCCTTTCACGCCTGAGAAAATCTTCTTTCACGGTTTTTATCATAGCTTCGTCCCAATCTGGCCAAAGTTTATCATAAAAACCGAGCTCTGAATAGGCAGAATCAAAGAGGAGGAAATTTGAAAGTCGCTCTTCACCTGCAGAGCGTACAATAAAATCGACTGGCGGAATATCTGGATTGTCGAATCTTGAGCGGATCAGATCAGCTGTAACTTCCTTTACACCATCCTTTATCAGGGCATTTACAGCTCTTACTATCTCATCGTATCCGCCATAGTTGATCGCAAGCTGAAGAGTAAGTTTAGTGTTGCCTCTAGTCTCCTCTATGGTTCTCTCGATTGCCTTCAAAGCCTCTTCAGGAAGTCCATCCCTGTTTCCAAGAAGCCTTACAGAGACTCCAAGATTCTGTATTGCCTTGATTTCCCCATAGATTTTGTTAGTAAATAAGGCCATCAGATAGTTAACCTCATC
>CASFJV010000074.1 GCA_949295125.1 uncultured Spirochaetales bacterium | reverse complement strand
GTTCACTCCTTCTGCTGATCCACTTCTTGAGTATGCAAGAAAGGAGCTTGAGAATGTAAAGATCGGATCAAGCGTGAGCGTTGATGATCTTAAGAGCCTTCTTGAAAATGAATCGATATTTGGCGTGAACCTGATTGAGGCAGGACTGGCAGAAAAGGTCATAAAGGACCTTAACAGCCTGCTTAAGGGAAAGGGTGCTGTCAGGGCCACACTGAAAAGCTATCTAGACTGATAGAAGCATCATAATTTCATTTATGCCTCGGCTCTGGCTGGGGCATTATTTTACACTGGTAAGCATATCTGAAACGGCCTTGCTTCTCTCATTCATCCGTAAAATAGAAATTATGTTTAATTTGTTGACATCGTGTCAGGATGCTATTATATTACGGGTGACACAGTGTCAGAAATTATTTGGAGGATGTATGAAGAGCTTAGTTGCATTTTTCTCCGCAAGTGGGGTTACAAGGGCTGTTGCTGGTAAGATAGCAAGGGAAGCAGGTGCTGATCTTTTTGAGATAGAGCCGCAGGTACCATACAGTGCTAAGGATCTTGATTGGACTGACAGGAAATCAAGAAGCACTCTTGAGATGACTGATGAGTCTTCCCGGCCAGAGTTCAAGAAAACCTTAAATGACATTTCAGGCTATGATACGGTCTTTATCGGTTTCCCGAACTGGTGGGGTGTAGAGCCAAGGATAATTGACACTTTCCTTGAGTCATACGATTTCAGCAATAAGAGGATTGCGGTTTTCTTCACTTCTGGCGGAAGCGGAAAAGGAAAGATCAGGGAAAGGATTGAGAAGGAAGCAGGAGAAGCTGATGTGATAAGTGCAGAAAGGCTTACCTCTTCTTCAGACATTCCATCCTACGTCAGATCTCTGGGATTATGAGGAGGGATGGAAATGGATTTATATAAAAGCGATCCTGAATTCATGAGGCTTTCCGAGCATTTTGCGTACGAGGAAGTTGCGGAAAATGAAGATATAAGGCTTGATGGGAGGACACGCTATCTTGCAGTGCTTTCAGCATGCATGGGATCTGGAGGAAAGGAAGAGTTTTCCGTGCTCCTTGAAAAGCTCTTGATGATGGGCTTGATCCTGTTGCTGTGAAAGAGGCTGTATACCAGAGTGTTGATTATCTCGGACTTGCCAGGATGAGGGAATTCCTGAGCATTGCAAATGAAGTCATGGAAAGGAAGGGTGTAAAGCTTCCACTTCCGCCGCAGGCAACAGCAGATGAGGAGAGCAGGTTTGAAAAGGGGCTGGAAATACAGGTGAGGGTCTTTGGTCCGCAAATGAAGGAAAATGTGAATAAGAGCCTGATAAACAGGTTCCTGGCACAGAATTGCTTTGGAGACTATTATACAAGGCATGGCCTTTCAGACAGGGAGAGGGAGATGATAACCTTCTGCTTCCTGCTCTCGCAGGGTGGATGTGAGCCTCAGCTCATGGGGCATGCAAAGGGAAATTTCAATGTTGGGAATGACAAGGCTTTCATGATGAAGGTGATTATGAATGTCCTTCCATACATTGGATATCCACGGACACTCAATGCAATAAGCGTTTTAGAGAAGGCATCAGGAAACTGAATGAGGAGGAAAAGGAATGAGTGAATACAAACCGCTTTTTGGAAAGGGAAAGGAAAATACTGCATTTGCAGAGTATTTTGTAGGAATGAGCTATCTTAATCCTTTGGTAAGCGCAAAGGATGGGGTTGGAATTGCTGATGTCACTTTTGAGCCTGGATGCAGGAACAACTGGCATATCCACAGGGCAAAATCCGGAGGGGGACAGATCCTTCTATGCACCGATGGAGAAGGCTGGTACCAGGAATGGGGAAAGGAGGCAAGAAGCCTTAAGCCAGGTGATACCGTTGTAATTCCGGCAGGCGTGAAGCACTGGCATGGGGCAAAGAAAGACAGCTGGTTTACACATATTGCCATTGAGGTTCCAGGAGAGGAGACATCCAACGAATGGCTTGAAAAAGTAGATGATGAGAGCTATTTGAAGCTATGATATGGAAAGCACACGAGATTGCATCGAATGTGCTTTTTTCATGCCCTTTAAACTTGGAAAGTGCTGAATTGAGGCAAGGCCTTCTTGCACGCTTAAAAGAATTCCGGGATTTAGTCATCTATCATTACTAAATTGCTGCTGGCTGAATTTGCTGAAGCTTTTCTGGCATAGCGAAATTTTAGTGGAAAATGGAATATTCAGTGCTATCATTTTCTAATATGGAAGCAAAAGAATTACTGAAGGAGCTCAGCCTTGAAGAGAAGGCCATGCTCACTGTTGGAAAGAATTTCTGGTATTTTGAGAGCGCAAAGGATCTTGATGGGGCACTTGTCACTGATGGGCCGCATGGAATAAGGAAGCAGAAAGTGATAGGGGAAAACATGGGATCGGGGGAAAGCGTTGAAGCCACCTGTTTCCCTCCTGCATGCCTTTCCGCATCTAGCTGGGACAGAAGTGCCCTGTTCAAAGAGGGATCTGCCATAGCAGAAGAGGCACTCTCTGAAGGAGTGAACGTTGTCCTTGGCCCGGGATGCAATATAAAGAGAAGCCCCCTTTGCGGAAGGAATTTCGAATATTTCTCAGAAGATCCGCTGCTCGCGGGAGAAATGGCTCAGTCATGGATCAATGGAGTGCAGAGTATGGGTGTTGGCACTTCATTAAAGCACTTTGCATGCAACAGCCAGGAGAGAATGAGGTTCATAAGCAACAGTGTTGTGGATGAAAGGGCCCTGAATGAAATATATCTCAGGCAGTTCGAGATAGCCGTTAAGAAGAGCCAGCCATGGACGCTGATGTGCTCATATAACATGATTAACGGGAAATACTCTTCAGATAACAGGTGGCTTCTTACAGATAAGCTGAGAAGTGAATGGGGCTTTGAGGGGCTTGTTGTTACTGACTGGGGTGCCATGAATGACAGGGTGGAGGGGATAAAGGCTGGCCTTGATGTTGAAATGCCTGGTCCAAACCGCTCAAATGTCGATGCAGTGATCAATGCAGTAAAGGAAGGGACGCTTGCTGAAGAGGATCTTGATAAAGTTGTCCTGAGGATTCTCGAACTTAATATGAAGGCTGCAAAGAATAGGAAAACAGTATCATATGACAGGAAAAAGCATCATGAAATTGCCAGGGATATTGCATCAAATTCATTTGTCCTGCTGAAAAACGATGGTCTTCTTCCACTTGATAAATCCAAAAAGTATGCTGTGATCGGAGAATTCGCAAGAAGTCCCAGGTACCAGGGATCTGGTTCGAGCTTCATAAACAGCAACTATGTGGATAACGCTTATGATGAGCTTGCTGCAAGGGGCTTTGATGTTGAGTTTGAGCCTGGCTACCTCATTGGCAATGATGCTGACTGCTCCCTTGTTCAAAGGGCGGTCAGCCTGGCTGGGAAAAAGGATGCTGTCATAGCTTTCATCGGACTTACTGAGGAGATGGAGAGTGAGGGGTTTGACAGGACCACACTTTCACTTCCAGAGGAGCATGACAGGCTTATCAGGGAAATACTGAAGGTCAACAGCAATGTGATAGTTGTCCTCTATGGCGGCTCTCCAATGCTTCTTCCATGGAAAGATGATGTCAGCTCGATCCTCCTTGGCTACCTTCCTGGAGATGCTGCAGGGGAAGCAACAGCAGATGTGCTCTCCGGCTCTGTCAATCCATCTGGAAAGCTTGCAGAGACATTCCCTCTTTCGCTTAGTGACAATCCAAGCTATGGAAACTATTCGACAGAAGAGAAGAATGTGCTTTATGCAGAATCCATACTTGTTGGATACAGGTATTATGACTATATGCATAAGGACGTGCTTTTCCCGTTTGGCCATGGACTCAGCTATACGGATTTTGAGTATGGGGACATGGATATCAGTTTTGATGATGAAAGGAAGGAAGCAAAGATAACACTCAGCATCAGGAACACTGGACCGTATGATGGATCTGAAGTGATTGAGGTCTATGTCGAAAAGCTTGATTCAAAGATATTCAGGAGCGTAAGGGAGCTGAAGGGATTTGAGAAGGTATTCCTGAAAAAGGGAGAAGAGAAAAAGGTTAGGATCAGCCTTGACCGTTCAGCCTTCGAATACTATTCAGTTCCTCTTGGCAGGTTTGATATTGAAGATGGGAAATACAGGATTTATTCTGCATCTTCTTCAAGGGATTTGAGAGCCTTCAGGGATATCACGGTAACTGGCAACAGGAATCCTGAGGTGATGGATTGGAAGATAGGTGATGATTTTTCCAGTCTTTTTAAGGGTGGCAGGCTTCCCCTGATTGCCCAGAGAGGGGAAATAAGCCTCAATACCAGCGTTTCAGAGATCCTTGAGAATCCGAAAGCCAGAAAAATGTTCAAGCCGTTAATAGATGCTTACCTAACGCCGTTTGAGGGCAAGACTGATGGAATGAGCCGCATGATGCTTTCAATGGCCATGGACATGCCATTAAGGGCTGTAGCCGTGATGACTGGGGCAATCAGGCAGGATGAACTTGAGAAACTGATAAAAAGCTTTTAAGCTTTTGAATCTGATGGTAGAATTTCCATAGTGTTTTGGAGGACGGATGAAGAAGAAAGCCAAGGCTTTAGCTGTTCTGTTTGTTCTCTGTTGCTCAGCACTTGGTGCAATCAGCATAGGAGAGGCTGATCTGGCACTCAGTGCAACATTGGATGGAGCATTCTCCGCTGTGGCTTCTGTCGTAGCAGATGAGGAAATTCCGCTGCAGGGCGTATCTGTTGAATATACCCGCCAGGGGTTTCCATGGCGCATAAGCTTCACGAGATCTGATCTCTCATCATTCCTTGAATCCCTTTCATTCAACAGCGGATCGGATTTAAGGTGGTATCAGGCACTTCTGGCAAATGGGGAAAGCAGCTTTGCTCCAATCAGGGAAAAAGCCATAAGCTACCTGGAGAATTCAGGATATGAGAAAGGTGATGCGATTCTCGATGGAACGATCACCTTCTTCACTGCAAATGCCAGGAACCTTGACAGCCTCCTATCCAGCTATTCATGGAAGGATGTTGAAATTCCACTGAGGATATCCCTGATCATAAGCAGCAGGAATTATCCTTCTTCCCTGATTGTCGAGGGGGACATCAAAATAATTGGTGGAGATGAAAGCAATATTACTGTATACTCAGATAAGCTCAGGATTAACGGAGAGACAATAAGCTTTGCGCCATTTGAGATCTCTTACTGAAAAAGGAGGATGGAATTATGAAAGATAAGGTTGATGAATTTCTTGAGAAACATATGCTTTCAGCAGAAAGCATTGATGATGAGAAAATACTCTCACTTTTCCTAAGTGAGATGGAGAAGGGATTGAATGGAGAGGAGAGCTCGCTTCAGATGATCCCTACATACTGCTCTCTGGAGAGCAGCATAAAAGCAGGTGATAAGGTGATAGTTCTTGATGCCGGTGGAACTAACTTCAGGACATGCCTTGTTACATTCAATGACTCCCTCCAGCCGGAGATTTCGGAGTTCAGGAAGGTCGGTATGCCAGGCGTCAAGGAGGAAGTGAGCGCAAAGGAATTCTTCTCTATCCTTGCCGATAATGTGGAGCGTCTTATTGACATGTCTGACAATATCGGATTCTGTTTTTCCTATGCAGCCAGGATCACTGAAGGCCATGATGGGATTCCACTTATGTTCTCCAAGGAGATAAAGGCTCCGGAAGTGATTGGAATGGAGCTTGGAAAGTCCCTCTTGAATGAGCTTGCACTCAGGGGGCATGATGTTTCGAAGAAAAAGGTTTCTGTTGTTAATGATACGGTTGCAACACTTCTTGCAACGAAGGCAAAATGTGATGAAGAGGCATCAAGCTATATCGGATTTATTCTCGGAACAGGAACGAACACAGCCTATGCAGAGAAGAACAGCAATATCAGGAAGATCGATGCCGGAAAGGATGGCGTACAGATAATAAATGTTGAGTCCGGCAACATGCATCTTGAGCTTGGCGATATTGACGCAGAGTTCACCTCTGGAACAAAAGCCCCTGATAAGTATCTCTTTGAAAAGGCAATAAGCGGAGCCTACCTGGGGCCATTCAGCCATAAGGTAATTGAAAAGGCCATTGAGGAAGGGGTTCTTTCAAAGGGATTCGGAGAGCGTTTTGCTGCAATTCCGACACTCAGCACAACATATATGTCAAACTACCTTGAAATGTGCCATAACAGGGATTATATCCTTGTGTCCCTGCTTGACAGTGAAGATGATGCAACGGCACTATACAGGATTCTTGATGCGGTAATAGAAAGGGCTGCAAAGCTCACTGCAGTCAATTTGACAGCTGCAGTTCTTAAATCGGGAAAAGGCGACAAGCCAAGGTATCCTGTGATCATCAATGCAGACGGCACTACTTTCTATAAGACTGAACGCCTCGAATTCTATACAAGGAAATATATCAACGAGATCCTTGAGAAGAAGCATAAGAGATATGTCAAGATCATAAATGTTCCAGACTCACCAGTCTTCGGAGCAGCTATTGCCGGGTGCTCAGTATAATGCCTAGTGCAATTGCCATTCATGACCTCAGCCTCTGGAGCAAGTCAAGCCTTTCTGTAGTGCTTCCTGTCCTGGAGGCTATGGGCATTGAGGTCTTTTCACTTCCTACCAGCATACTCTCCACGCAGAGTGACGGCTTTGAAGATCTCAAGATCATTGATATGGAGAACTCCATCCTTGATTACTATGAGAAAGTCAAAAGCTATGGCTACTCATTTGATGCCATATATTCCGGCTACCTTGGCAATTCAGAGACCGCTCATTCTGTTGAGAAGATAATAGTAAGGGAGAATGCCCTTGCCCTCATAGATCCTGTCTTGGGAGACAATGGTGAGCTTTACCAGAGCCTTGAAGAGAGCAATGTGAGGACTCTCAGGAAGCTCATAGGGAAAGCAGATATCATAACACCGAACATTACGGAAGCATGCCTTCTTACAGGAAGGGGGCATGAGAGTGCATACAGCAACAGGAAGATATCTGGGATAATACGGGATCTGAGGGTGCTTGGGCCAGAAAAAGGGGTTATCACATCAGTGCCTCTTGAAATAGGTAGAATGGCAAACGTTGCATATGTAGATGAGGAGATAAGGATATTCTCCTATGAGGACCTCTCTGTTTCCTATCCTGGAAGCGGGGACCTTTTTGCCTCCCTCCTTCTATCCCTGATCCTCGATGATAATTCATTTTTCCCTTCTGTGAAGGTATCTGGAGAGATAACTACAAGGGCTGTTGAGTATGCAAAGGTAACGAAAAGGGAAAGGAGGATGGGCATAAGCCTGATTCCTGTAATGAATGATATAAGGAAAATATTATGAAAGTCCTTGTCGCCGCATCGTCAAAAGAAGAGCTGAGGTATTTCAGCAGCAGTATCTACATTCCGCTTGTCACAGGAGTTGGACTTACTCTTGCAGCCTGCAGTGCCACAAGGGCAATAATTGAGGAAAAGCCTGATATCGTACTGAGTGTTGGAACTGCAGGGTCAATGAATCCCAGGTTTTCCATTGGGGATGTAGTATCATTTGAAAAAGTTTTAAATAAGGATCAGGACCTTACTAGGTTCCGTCTTCCACCTTTTTGCACCATAAGAAAGGACGGCTCAACCTTATCTGAAGTGCGCCTTTTAGGTCCTGGCTGCCATACCCTCCTTTCCTCATCATCATTTGCATCTGAAAAGTCAGCTTATGCTGATGCTGCCGACATGGAGGCATATTCAGTCTGCTATGCTGCCTCCGCCTTTTCCATACAGGCTGCTTCTTTCAAGCTTATTACGGACATAGTAGGAGAGGATGTGAGGATTGCAGACTATAAGAGGGTATTGCGGGAGGGACGTGAAAAGCTTGAAGCTGAAGTTTCCAGGTTCATCCAGAGCCTCTGATTATTTTTTTGCTTTAATCCAGGAATGTATGGTGAATTACAATTCCGAGTTCAGACTTATATTTTCCTATTGAAATTATTAAAGTCAATAATAAATGCAGGGCCTTAGACCCTGCTGAAGATTAAAGGTAAGTGATCTGCATTGTGTCTGCATACTGGTAGCCCGTCATGCTGCCAGTGATTATGATTGCAAGCTCTCCCTTTTCAATGATATTCGTACTCAGGGCGAGCTTTAGTGAGTTCTTCCTCATTTCATCTGTTTTTTCCGTATATGGGGCATGTATGGGGTACACTCCAAAGTAGAGCCTGAGCTGCCTGCATGCCTTTTCATCCGTAACACATGCAATGATAGGTGCCTCCGGACGGTAGAATGATGTGAGCAGTGCAGTCCTGCCGGTTGCTGACATGCATATGATGGCCTTGGCATCAAGGAAGTAGGATGCATCAACACTTGCGTTTGCTATTGTGTTTGGGATATCCTCGCTCAGCTTGAGCTGTTTTGAAAAGAACCTTTCCTTGTTGTCTATCTGGTTTTCAGTATATTCTGCAATTGCCGCCATGGCCTTGACTGCTTCAACAGGATATTTTCCTGCAGCTGTCTCCCCGCTGAGCATGATGCATGTCGTACCGTCATATATTGCATTTGCAACATCGGATACTTCAGCCCTTGTCGGCCTGGGATGCTCTGTCATGCTTTCCAGCATCTGTGTAGCAGTTACAACGAGCTTTCCTTTCTTGTAGCATTTTTCTATGATGCTTTTCTGGATGCTTGGAAGTTCCCTGAATGGAATTTCCACTCCCATGTCGCCGCGTGCAACCATCACTCCGTCTGCAATCTCAATGATCTTATCAAGATTCTCAACTCCGCTCTGGTTCTCAATCTTTGCAATGATTTTAATCTTTTCCCCGCCATTGACGTTAAGCAGCTTCCTCAGCTTCCTGACATCCTCATCAGTCCTTACAAAGCTTGCTGCAATGTAGTCAACATCCATCTCTATTCCAAAGAGTATGTCTTTCCTGTCCCTGTCTGAAATGTAGTTCTGGTCAATCTCAACCCCTGGAACATTGATGCTCTTATGGTTGCTGATTTTCCCGCCATTCCTTACTTTGCAGATTATGTCGCCGCCCTTTATTTCCTCAACTCTCATCGAAACAAGGCCATCGTCAATCAGGATCTCATCTCCTCTTTTCACATCTTCCGAGAGATAGGGGAATGTAACGCTTACTCCATCCTTTGTCCCTATCTTTCCCTCATCCTGGTAGAGCGTGAAAAGCTGTCCTTCCTCAAGCACGGCAAAGCCGTTTTCAAAATCCCTTACCCTTATCTCCGGTCCTTTTGTGTCAAGGATCAGAGGTATTTCGGTCTTCAGTTCCTTTGCTATGCGCTTTACGCGGTCCATCCTAGCCTTATGCTCCTCATGTGAGCCATGGGAAAAATTGAAGCGGGCTGCATCCATGCCTGAGAGCATGAGATCCCTGATCTTCTCATCACTGTCAACGCAGGGTCCCATTGTGCAAATTATTTTTGTCTGTCTCATATGTTCCCTCTCCTGAAATGCTAGCATAAAAGAGCAAACAAGTTAAAGAAATTGATTGTTAATTTGTATGTTTTTGCTTTGCAAAGGGTATTCCCTGCTCAGCTGAGATGGAACATTGAATGATTTTAAGGCAGTTGCAATTCATTTTAATGCAGTGAATTGTAGCTTAGTTAGTCATGCTTGCTTATTCTCTATGAGGTTTCTTTCCATGCTTTTCATGAGCCTTACGGAATCTCCTGTTCTCTTCATTGCAAGCTCCATTGCAATTTCCCCGATTTCCCCTTTCTGGTTCTCATAAGCCTTCCTGGCAGTATCAAGAAGGGCATTGATGCTTTCCTTTGACGTGTCATCAAGGGCAATGCGCCGCTCGAGGATATCAGAATAGATCCTGATGTAGTTCTTCCCTAAAAGGCTAAGCATCTCATGATTGACGAGGCTTTCCTGGGAATTTGAATAGACGCTTGTTATGTTTGCCGCCCATGCAGTGGCTCCTGTGATCCTGCTTGGGTCAAAGGAGAATTTCCTTTTGCAGGTTGAGAGGGAAAGGACCTTGAATTCGTCAGCATGCGGATAAAGCTTTTTTGCCTCAATGAGTGCGATAAGCGAAGGGTTGTTTGCCACCAGTCCTCCATCAGAGAGCACAAGCTCTTCATTGCTTTCTCTCTCCTTCAGGATTGCAGGCGGAAAATAGAGCGGGGCTGCTGTGGATGCCCTTGCGGCCTCCTTAGCCAGGAAACTGCTGTTTCCATAAGAGCGGAAAATAAAAGGGCGCGCATTCCTGCAGTCATAGGAAACTGCGATTGTTGGAACGAGGGCACTTGCTAACTCAGCATCCCCAAGCTTTGCATCAAGGAACTCTTCAAAAGGCTTAATGTCATATTTTGTCTGGAAAAGCTGGCCTATGAATGAAGTGATGTTCTTGGGAAATATTTTCAGGCCATCCTCAAGGTAGATGCTTATCAGAGAAGAGGGATCGGTGTTGGGCATGATGAAGCCTTTAAGGAGAGTCTCCTTGCGGAAAAAGCCAGTCCTAATGCTCTCATATACGGCAACAGGGTCTGCTTCCTCTTTCTTCAGTCCGCTCTCTGGAGAAGGGATGCTGAGGCCAAGGGAAAGGAGAGCTCCGGTGCTTGTTCCTGCAATGAGGTCAAAATGGGAGTACAGGGGACGGCTGTCACCTGAGTCCTTTATGAGCCTGTCCAGCATGGAGATGATGTATGCTGGGATGATCCCCCTCATTCCTCCTCCGTCGATGGAAAGGATGTATCTTGTCTCTTTTTCCTTTGGCTTTGCCCTGAAAAGCCCTGTAAGTTTACTCATTCCGTGTTAATTGATAATATCTTCTTCCAAGAGGGTCAAGAAGGTGGATTACAGAGAGTGTGTTTTATGCCCGAATATGTGCCGTGTCAACAGGGAGAATGGAGAGCTTGGCGTATGCCGGATGAGTGATACCATCCGCATCGCATGGTCAGGACTCCATAAGGGAGAAGAGCCTCCACTTGTTGGAAAGCATGGATCAGGAATGATCTTTTTTACCGGCTGTCCGCTGCACTGCAGATACTGCCAGAACCGCCAGATAAGCGGATCTGATGGCAGCAACATGGGAATATGCATAAGCGTTGAGGAGCTTGCCCAATTAATGCTGGAGCTTGAGAGGATGGATGCATCAAGCATCAACCTTGTGACAGGAACGCATTTCATCCCGTCCATAAAAAAGGCCCTCATCATGGCAAAGCAAAGGGGGCTGAGCCTCCCTGTTGTCTGGAATTCTTCCGGTTATGAGAGGCCTGAGGCGCTTGAGGAAATTGACAGCCTAATAGACCTTTACCTTCTGGACTGCAAAAGCCTGAGCCGCAATGTTTCCAGAGTTTTCTGCGGAAGAAAGGAATATGCGGACAATATAATACCTGTAATGGAGTATATAAAGGAAAAGCACCCGTCAACAAATCTAGAAAAGGTGAAGGGGACCCTTTTAAGGCATCTGGTGTTTCCTGGAACGCTTGAGGCAACAAAGAAATTCCTCCGCTTCTATGCAGAGCACTACAAGGACAGTTTCTTCCTGTCTCTGATGGTGCAGTTCGTTCCGCCCCTTAATGACGTATCTTTTCCTCAAATGAGTGAAGAGGAGTATGATGGGCTTGTGGATATGCTTGAAGAGCTTGAAATAGACAACGGCTTCATGCAGGAGATGGGGGATGAGATACTCTGGATACCGGATTTCACAAAAGATATTCCGTTCCCAGAGAACTTTGCATCCCCCAATCCATACTTCCTTGAACTTAAAAGGATGAGATCGTAGTCCCTTCAAACGGTTCGTCTTTCAGTATTGCGATAAGGTTTTCTATATTCCTTCCATCAGCACATATGACGCTCATGCCTTCCTCTGCCGCAATCTTTGATGCAACAGGATCAAATGGAGTGTTCTTGCCCGGGCTCCACTCAGAGCCAACCATCTTCCTGAAGTCATCCCATGAGATCCTGTCAAGAGGTTTTGCATCGGCATTGAGTTTTGGATCATCTGTGTAGACTTTCCTGATATTGCTCAGGTTTATGACCTTCTTTGCTCCGAATTTCCTTGCAAGGTATACAGCATCCGTGTCTGTTGAGAATCCCGGCTTCCATCCTGCTGCGACAAGGATCCTTCCTGTAAACGGGATTTCCACCCTCGGATCTGTTACGAGATCATCCTCCACATAGCCGGAGAAGACAGCTTTCACAAGCTCGCCATTCAGGTGTGTTGCCCTGATTCCAAGCCAGTCAAGCTTGTCGCTTGCAATGCTGTCATCTATCTCCCTTGCTGCCTTCTGGTATATCCTGGCCGGAGCTCCGCCTCCGACAGTCAGGATAAGTTTCTCATCCTTCCTCTCTTCAAGGAAATCACTGATTGCATTCTTGAAACGCTTTAAAAAGGCTGAATCAACCCCTTCCGGGGCAACGATTGAGCCGCCTAAGGATAAAATTGTGACTTTCATGATTTTTTTTTAGCACATATCCTCCTTTTTTTCATTAGAAATAATAAGGAGGATGACAGCATGAATCATCTTAACAGCATCTTACTGGAAGGGTATCTGCTTGCGGATCCCAGAGTTGTCGTGACTGCCCCCGAAGGCGAAAGCTGGGGAAGCATGGTGAAATTCGACATTGCAAGCCACAAGTTCTACATGAGCGGGGAAGGGGAGAAAAAGGATGATGCCCTGATAATCTCCTGCATTGCTTTCGGGGATCTGGCAGAGAAGATCCTGCCTCTTCTGAAGTGCGGCATGCAGGCAAGGGTCCTTGGCCGCCTCAGGTGCTCGAGATGGCAGACTAGGGAAGGGGATGAGAGGAAGAACTTCGAAATAGTATGCCAGCATGTTGAGTTCAGGAGGAAGGCTTCTGGAAAGGCAGAGGAGGAGTTCCACCTGGAGGACGAGGAAAAGGTGGGGGAAAACGTTTCAGAATCTGTTTTTGAGTATGAATTCTTCTGAATGCGGGGCAGGAATGCCCCTTTTTTCATGTGAAAAACATACAACTTTTTACCTTCCAGCCTTTCTGAACAGACAAATTGACATTATAATTATAGTTAGGATTAGGTTATGGAGATTATTAAAGACTCAGATTTTAAGGAAAAAGTGATTGAAAGCAGGAAGGATATACTCGTGTATTTCTATTCTCCGTTGCAGGTTCCATGCCTTCTTGTGGAGAATTCCCTAGAAAACCTTGAAAAAACATATGCCGGAAAGCTTGATTTCTTCATGATGGATATAAATGAAGGGGTTGACACATGCCTCAGGTATGGCGTGCTTTCTGTACCCAAGATGATAATATTCAGAAGTGGAGAGCCGGTTGCAACAAGGATTGGAAGCGCATCCTCTGCTGTTCTGGAAGCCTTCATCAAGGCTCATATATGACATTCGTATTCGGATAGCCGAACGTACTGTTCCTGGCTGCCGTAGTATAGAAGTCATCTTTTGAGTTGCTGTCATCATATGGATAATACCTTGCAGCAACCCTGCTGGACGTTATCTGGTCACTGGAAAAGCTCTTTCCGCTCCATTCTTCTATTGACATGAGGTATTTTGCACTCTCTTCGCTTGCCTTGTTGCCATAGCCGTTGCTGTTTTCTGCATCGCTTGAGTTATACAGCAGTGCATCTTCCACTTTCCCTTTCCCGTTTGTATGGTTGTAAAGCACTATTGCCCCGTTTGTGCTTATAAGCGTTTCCGGGCTTTCTGCAAATAAGTAATACGTCCTCTCACTGTCACGCTGGAGTGTCTCTGGCAGGCTTTGGCACCTGTCCCAGTAGATTACTATTATATCATTTCGGTAGAGATAGAGATCCGGAAGGAAATAGCGGTGCTTTTCATATCCGATTATCCCGTCAAGCAGTGCATAGCCAAGAACGGAGCCCGATTTTGTTGCAGTCAGCTCGATCCTGTCCGGAGAGGCTTCTGTTCCCTTCACGCTCACTTCAGTTATAAGGAGATCAGCCTGATTGAGGTTTATTCCTGTCAGCTTTATTGCATACCGGCTTGTATTTCCAGATCTGTCCTCACAAGTCAGGAACAGTGTTTTCTCTTCGCCTGCCTCAAGGGCTGACCTGAATTGGAGGGTAAGTGATGATGCTTCTTTTGAGGGTCTTGATACATCCTCATTTTCCAGTAATGCCTCCCTGATTGAGACAATCTCATCAAATTTCAGTGAAACCATCCTGTTTTCCATCAGTGTGTATCCACTGAGCGTAGGTGGAGTCCTGTCCCTGAGGGCAAGGAGATTGACGAAATCGTAGCTTTCAACAGGGCATGATGAGAGCATGATCATTATTGCAAGGCCTGCGCTTATTCTCTTCATATTCCTTATAGCTCAAAAAAGTCCCTCTGAGGGCAGAATAATCTTTAAAAAAACTCCTTATTCTGCTAATTTTTGCTCATGGCAAGAAAACTATGGCAGAAAAACTACAGCATTGACTCTTATCTTGAGTCATTTACGGTAAGCAATGACTATATCCTTGACCAGGATCTCGTGCTTTCTGACCTTTTTGCATCGAAGGCACATGCAATGGGACTGGGCAGGATCGGCATTCTCTCTCCTTCTGAGCTTGAGTCAATCAGCAGGGGCCTTAAGGAAATAGCAGATCTCAAGAAAGATGGAAAATTTGAAATAAGCATTCATGATGAGGACTGCCATACGGCAATTGAAGGCTATCTGACTGAGAAATACGGGGAGTGCGGTAAAAAAATACATACAGGAAGGAGCAGGAATGACCAGGTGCATACTGCACTGAGGCTTTTCATGAGGGAAGCCCTTGTCAAGGTCAGGGATTCCTCCCTTTCCCTTTCTGAAAGCCTTATTTCATTCGCAAAAGCCAATACTGATGTTCCTATGCCAGGGCGCACCCATATGCAGAAGGCCATGCCATCAAGCGTAGCACTGTGGGCTCTTTCATTTGCAGAGGAAATCCTGGATACTCTCTCATATTCAGCAGCCTTATATGATCTTCTGGACCAGAGCCCGCTTGGTTCTGCCGCCTCTTACGGGGTACCGCTGCCGCTTGACAGGGAGTACACTGCATCGCTGATGGGCTTTGGGAAGGTGCAGAACAATGTTCTTTACGCAAATAACAGCAGGGGACGCTTTGAGGCAATGCTCCTGGATTTCTTTTCATATCTGGCGCTTACCATCAGCAAGATCAGCCAGGATCTCATGATTTTCACCCTTCCTGAGCTTGGATACTTCACTCTGCCTAAGGAACTGACCACAGGATCATCCATCATGCCGCAGAAGAAGAATCCGGATGGCCTTGAGCTTGCAAGGAGCAGGACTGCCCTGATACTCTCCCTCTCTGAGAGGGTGAAAAGCATCATAAAATGCCTTCCATCCGGCTATAACAGGGATTTCCAGGACACGAAGGAACCTTTAATTGAAGGCTATAAGGTGACTATGGAGCTTGTGAATATAACAGAGCATATGGTATCCGGCCTCGAAGTGAATGAAGATAAGCTCATTGAGGGATGCACATCTGAGCTCTATGCTACTGACAGGGTAATGGAAAAGGTGCTCTCAGGCGGCAATTTCCGCGACAGCTACCTTTCTGTAGGGCTTAATCTGGATGATGTCGAAAAGGACAATGATCCGGTTGCATCCCTTAAAAAGAGGAAAAGCACCGGATGTGCAGGAAACCTCAATACAGGATATGCAGATGCATTGCTCAGTGCACTCAGGAAGGACAATGACAGCAAAGCTGAATGGCTTAAAAAGCATTATGAGGCGCTTCTTGGCATTGATGAGCTGATCACCTGAGATTAAGAAATTATTAATTGCTGATTGAAAAGAAACTTCTTTTTGTAATAAGCTGAAGACACTATGAGCATCATCAAACCACATAAATTAGGCATTATCGCAGGTCCTGGGTCCGAATATTTCACAGGAAGGGTTGTAAAGCACCTCAGGCGTCTTTACATTGACAGGTACAATAAGCTTTCAGAAGCTTTGACCAAAAGGCATGGAATAAGTGAAGAGGAGCTGCTTAAGAAAGTCACGCTTCTTGATGACCTGGATTCGAGGAAAATACCTACGGGAAAGCTTCCAACTCAGTTCCATTGTCCGGATGTCACTATAAATGTGAAGTATACGCGTTTTGCCAATGGGGAAGTGAAGGCAGAGATCATAGATCCGGTAAGAGGTCTCAATGTCTATATCGTATATGATGTTTCAAATAGTTTTCCAATCAAGGTTGCCGGACAGGAAGAGCCAAAGCCATTCAGCGTGAATGACCATCTCATGTTCCTTTTCACAACAATAGATGCAGTCAAGCTTGCAGGAGCTGAGTCAATTACACTCGTCCTTCCTACATATCCGTATGCAAGACAGCATAAGAAAGCTGGAAGGGAGGCCCTGACAGCAAGCATGTTCGCACGCTTCTGTGAAGAGCTTGGGGTAGCAAGGATAATTACGCTGGACATCCATTCAAGGGAAATCGAGAACGCATTTTCAAAATGCCATCTTGAGAACCTGCATGGTTCTTACCAGACATTGATCGCACTGAGGAAACTGATAGATTTCTCTGATCCGGATCTCGTTGTCGTATCTCCGGACACAGGGGCAGTAAACAGGAACAAGTTCTATGCACAGGGGCTTCATAGACCGCTTGCAATTCTTTATAAGGAAAGGGATTATTCCGTAGTGAGCAAGGATGCTAAGAATACTAACATAAAGAGTATCAACCTCCTTGGCGATGTAAGCGGGAAGACTGTTCTCATGGCAGATGACATGATAGCAACAGGAGGAACCCTCATCATAGCAATGAAAGAGCTTATGAAGAGGGGAGCAAAGAAGATCATCTGCATCGTGTCCCTCCCGTTCTTCAATGGAAGCGCAATCGAGAATTTCGATGCTGCCTATAAGGAAGGCACTTTCTGGCGTGTTATCGGAACAAATGCAGTATTCCAGGGCAAGGACCTGCTGGAAAAGGAGTGGTTTGTCCAGGCAGATGTCACTGAGCTTTTTGCACGCACCATCAGCAGGCTGCACCATGGACGCTCCATATCCCCGCTTCTGGACAACAGGAAATTCATACAGCGCCTTATTGATTCATCACAGGCAAATCCTAATGCCGCCATCCCAGCCGATCACGATAATTTCATGGACTGAGGATTGCTGATGTTTTATGCCCCTCAGACGAGGGGTTTTTTCTTTAGGAGGTAAGAACTATGAAAATGTCAAACAGGATCTCATCTTTCCAGTGTTCTCCTATAAGGAGGCTTGTTCCGTATGCCAGGGAGGCAAAGAGCAAGGGGATACATGTAATTCACCTTAATATCGGACAGCCTGATACGCTGACACCGCCTGAGGCGATTAATGCCATAAAGGGATATGACAGGAATATCATTGAATATGGGCTTTCCGAGGGGGAAGTTGATCTCAGGAAAGGCCTTTTGACATATTACAGGAACCTTGGGATAGAAGGGCTTGATGAGGATAATATCCTGATCACTACAGGCGGAAGCGAAGCCCTCCAGTTTTCCTTCATGACGCTCTGCGATCCATATGATGAGTTCATAATCCCCGAGCCTTACTATACAAATGTCGCAACCTTTGCAAATATTGCCATGGTTAACCTTGTCCCTGTGACAAGCAGGATGGAGGATGGCTTCAAGCTTCCGGAGATATCAGAATTCGAGAGCAAGATCAATAAGAAGACAATGGGCATACTGCTCTGTTCCCCGAACAATCCCACAGGGCACATATACAGTGAAGTTGAGCTCAGGGAGATACTTGAGCTTTGCAAGAAACATGATATCTTCCTTGTCGTTGATGAAGTGTACCGTGAATTCTGCTATGACGGCAAAAGCTTCGTAAGCATCCTTTCCTTCCCAGAGTATGCTGACAGGGTAATCTGCATAGATTCATTCTCAAAGCGTTTCAGCATGTGCGGCGCAAGGGTTGGTGCCATTGTCACGAGGAACAAGGAGGTGCTTGAGAATGCACTCAAGCTTGCACAGGCAAGGCTCTGCCCGCCAATGGTTGAGCAGATAGCAGCAACAGCTGCCCTCACAGCTCCCGCAAGCTATGTTGAAGAAGTGAGGGAGATGTATGAGAAGAGGAGGAATACCCTCATAAAAGCCATGCAGAGGATTCCAGGGGTAAGATGCTCGATGCCAAAGGGTGCATTCTATTTTGTGGCAGACCTTCCTGTTGATGATGCTGAGAGTTTTGCCCTCTTCATGCTCAGGGATTTCAACTATGAGGGAAATACTGTAATGTTTGCCCCTGCAGAGGATTTCTATGTCACTAAAGGACTCGGGCACAGCCAGGCAAGATTTGCATACGTGATAGACGAAAAAGAGCTTGAGATGGCTGCAAAATGCCTTGAAGAGGGGCTCAAGGCCTATCGAAAGACTGTCATGCATATAGAATAGAGCTTTATTCCATTACTGCGTGATTTCTAATATAATCGCTTATATAGGAGTTTAGAGTGGATAACAGCAATTCCGAATTCATGAGCATGCTATCGACATCGCGCGATAAGGCACTTAGGAACCTTGAAGATGCAAGGAACTATATCACAATAGACCTGAAAAACATTGCATCTATCCTGTCCTCTTACCATCCTCTTGAGATAGCAAGACTGTCTGTATGGGAAGCTAGGAAGGTTGAAAAGACCGGAAAGGATGAGAGCGTGAAGGCAACATACAGGCTGCTTCCTATCCTCATTCAGTCTGTACTGCTCTCAGATATGTTCACTCCGGGCAGCAGAAACAGGCAGGTGAAGAACAAGGACTGGCAGAGGATACTTTCTCTGAATGAGGATATTTCAAGGAAGCTTAGCCGCTATATAGATAATCTTGCACTTGTAAAGCTCAATGACGGGATAATAGCAAGGGAGGATGTTTTTGATTACCGTTCATCCCTTTATGTCCAGTTCTTTCCCTCCCAGAAAACACATGATATCATCAGGAGGGAAAAGAGCATTGCTGAATCCAGTTTCCTTTCTGACAGGGCATTGGTGGAAAAGACATTTTCCGTAAGCCCAGAGCGCCTTGTGAATGATCTCTTCGATATTTCCGACAAAGCTCTGGATGCTATAGACAGGCTTAAGGATGATGTTTCGGCTTTTAAAGGGAATTTCGAAGCCAAACTGGCAAAAATAAAGGAAAATAATCCATCCCTGAGCGAAGATGCTGCAATGCATCTTGCATATAAAGATCCTGCTATCAGGGATGAGAATGCGCGCCTGAGCGGACTGAGGGATGACTTTGACCTCTTCAGGCCTGAGTTTTTCTCATCCATTTCAAATGAGACCATGGATGCGCTTTCCAGTGAGCTTGGCAGAGTCGACATGCTCTCCCTCCTCTTTGAAGAAGGGCTATGGAGTGCAACATGCTATCCATTCATAAAGCTAAGTGGCATGCATTTCACATTTGCAGCATGCTACCTCCTTGCAATATACCAGCGTTTTTCCCTTACATCCATGAATCTGGGATACCTTGTGAGCGCAAGTGCTGAGAATGCGCTTTCCTCCCTTTTCAGTGCAACGGATGTTGTCGGAGTCTATTCCATTAACGGCAGGAAGGTGGATGTTGTAGTGCTTTCTTCCCTTGGAGAGATCAATCTTGTCAGCGATCCTGAGCTATGGCAGCAGAGGATGAAGAGAAGATCCCTGGAAATGGAGGAAAAGCCGCAGATCGGGCATGTGATGCTCATTGTGAATCCGGATGGCAGTGAAGAGCTTGAAAAGCTGGGGGATGGAATATACCTTTCCTCCTTAAGCTATCTGCTGAAGATCCAGGATGAGGCAGAAAGGCGCATTCCGTTTTATGAGCAGATTCTTGGCCCTGCTCCTGAAATTGAGGCAGAGGAGAATATCGAGGATGAGATATTCGAGGAAGAGGAAGCAAAGGATGACTATGATGTCTTATCTGATGAGCTTACAATGGAAGGCTTTGACGATGATGAGTACCTGGAAGATCCTGAAAAGGAAGAAGATGAGGAGGAGTATGACATTCCTGATCCAATGCAGGTAAGCCGCTTTTCTCCAAGCCTCGAGGAGAAGGCAAAGAATGAACGCCTCTATGAATCAAGTGCTGAAGTCATTGAAGAAGAAAAGGAGAAGGATGTTGAGAATACAGAGTTCTTCGACGATGATGAGGAAGAAAATGATAGTGACGGGGAAAAATACGATGATGATTTTGATGATCCCGATCAGCTTGATTTCCTCGATCTCCTGGATGCTTATGACAGCGATGATGAGGAAGAAAGGGAGAAGGGAGAGGAGAAACCTTCTAAGAGCGGGATACTGGATCTGAGTGATCTGGATTTCTATAACGAGGACTCTGATGAAGAGCTGTATTCTGAAATCCTGGATGAGGAAGAGAGTGCTGAGGAGAAGGAAGAGGAGGAAAAGGAAGCACTCGATCCTCCAGAAGAGACGGTACTTGCTGAGCAGGAGCGAAAGGAAAATGTTATTAAGGAGATCGATGAGACTATCGAGAGGGAGGAAGAGGAGATAGATGAAGATCTCGAGAGCATAGAAAAAGAGGATGAGCAAAGCACTGCAGGATATTTTGGCGGTGATGAAGCTTTTGAAGGGGAAGAAGATGCCCCGGAGGATGTTTATGACAGCATTCCAGAAGAAGACTTGATTCCCGAAGAAGGTAATTATGATTACCGAAGCGAAGAAGAGGCAGAAGAGGATATCGAGGATAGGATAGCTGAGGATGGCCTTTCAGAAGATGCGGATCTTGACCTTTATGAGGCTGAGGATGAGCAGGAATACCCTGAGGCGGCAGAAGAAGCTGATGATCATGAATCTAGGGAGGAAAATGCCGCCAGGCTCTTGAATGAAGATCAGTTTGAGGAATCAGATGATTACAGCAGTGAAGAAGAGGCAGAAGAGGATATCGAGAATAGGATAGCTGAGGATGGCCTTTCAGAAGATGCTGATGCGGATCTTGACCTTTATGAGGCTGAGGATGAGCAGGAATACCCTGATACTGCAGAGGAAGCTGATGATCATGAATCTAGGGAAGAAAATGCAGCCAGGCTCTTGAATGAAGATCAGTTTGAAGGATCAGATGATTGCAGCAATGAAGAAGAGGCAAAAGAGGATATTGAGGATAGGATAGCAGAGGATGAACAGGAAGGCCTGAAGCCGTATCAGGCAGAAGAAGAAAAAGAGGAAGAGGCTATTTCTGGTCCTGAAGCGGCGGTTAAGGATACTCATTCTGGAAACGATGATGATATCGTCCTTGAATATGAGGAAGAGGAAGAAGATGCCTTTGATAAATCCAGCTTCTCTGAGCTTATCTGTCAGATACTTGAAAATGCGGAAGGGGATATCAGCCCGCTCCGTTCTTTCCTTGAAAGCGAGGATGAGTCCGTTATCTCCTATTTTGAGTCCGTTATAAGGCAGAGCTGGGAAAAACAGCAGGAAGATGGGAAAGATAAGATGTTCTCCGTCTTTGAATATGATATGTCCCTTCTTCTTTCAAAGGGGAGGATCTATGATGATCTGAGGCTGCAGGAGCTGATGAATAACGCAGGGGCTGTAATGTATTCCCAGGGAAAGAGCGAATGGAATGCCCTGCTTCTATACGTAAACAGGGACTATGATGTGGAATCTGCCAGGATGATAAGGATCAGCCGGGAAACATTCACTCCTTCGAACTGGAAAATCGTTACGAATATCGGGGATGCCCTTATTGCAAGGAGAGGGCGCTGATGGACCGTTTTAAGTTTGCGCTGCATCTTGCCAAAGAAGTTTCTTCCATGCTTCTAAGCGAGGTGAGGAATGCTCACCTGATTACGGCAAAGGCTGTAAATGATTATGTGACAGAAAGTGACAGGAAAGTGGAAGAATTCATAAGAAGCAGGATCAGCAGCAGTTTCCCAGAGGATGAAATGCTTGGAGAGGAGTATGGCATAACCGGCTCATCCTCATCCATCTGGATCATCGATCCTATAGACGGGACTGTTGACTTCATGAACCATTTCCCATGCTATACGGTTTCAATTGCATACATGGAGGATGGAGAGATCATTTTTGGCGTTGTAGCCGTTCCTGAGCATGGCGAGATATTCTCTGCAGAAAAAGGGAAGGGAGCTTTCCTCAATGGAAAGAGAATAGAGGCAAGCACAATCAGCCAGGGCAAGGCACTTGCCATCATGGTTCCGCCACACCGTTTCCATTCTGAACTCGATGCCTATTTAGGCAGGATGCGGAAGCTTTATGAGATCTATTCTGATATGCGTTCCCTTGGATCTGCTGCGATAAGCCTCTGCTATTTAGCTTCAGGCAGGGTCTCCTGCTATTATGAGAAATTCCTCCATATATATGATGTTGCTGCCGGGATCCTGATAGCCAGGGAAGCTGGGTGCATTGTGGATGCAGCAGAGGATGGAAGTTTTGTGCATATCCTTGCAGCAACAGAAGCCCTTTATGGCATGACAAAGGAGGCTCTTCTTGATTAGGGCGCTCCTTTTTGATCTTGACGGAACACTTCTTGATACTTCCCGGGGGATATTCAGGACTGCAGACAGGACTGCAATTGCCATGGGGCTTGAGCCCTGCAGGGACTACAGGAAGTACTCTCTTTTTGTCGGTCCTCCTCTTCATATAGGATTCAACCGGGTATATTCCCTTGAGGGAAAGGATGCTGAGAGGGCAGCCGTAATTTACAAGAAATTCTATCCTGAGACTGGAATTGATGAATATGAGTACTATGATGGCCTGCTTGAGGCTGTAAAAGAGCTTAAGAGAAGGGGCTATATGATAGCAGTGGCTACACTCAAGAATGAAATTGCTGCCCGTCATATGATTTCAAATTCCCTCTTTTCACCATATGTTGATATCGTTCACGGTTCTGATGAGAAAGAGAGGATGGAGAAGAAAGATATCGTCAATGAATGCCTAAAAAGCCTTTCACTTAGAAAGGAAGAGGCAGTCCTGATCGGGGATAGCCCGAGCGATGCAAAAGGGGCAGGGGAGGCTGGAGTTTCCTTTCTTGCAGTTCCCTGGGGCTTTGGCTTTCCAGATGGAGTGAGTGCCTATAACCACGTAAATACGCCAGAAGAACTTCTGGATGAATTTAAAGGAGTATCATTTATGGAAAAAATTGAGACAAAAGCAGCACCTGCTGCAATCGGACCTTACAGCCAGGCAGTAAAGGCAGGATCAATGCTTTTCTGTTCAGGCCAGATCCCACTTGATCCTGCAACTGGGGAACTGGTTGAGGGCGGAGTCAAGGAACAGGCTAAGCAGGTATTCAGGAATATCAAAGCAATACTTGATGAAGCAGGAACGGATGAAAAGCATATTGTGAAAGCTACAGTATTCCTTAAGAGCATGGATGATTTTGCCAGCGTTAACGAAGTCTATGCAGAGTTCTTCAAGGATTCAGATATCCTGCCAGCAAGAAGCGCTGTAGCTGTAGCAAAGCTTCCCCGCGATGTAATGGTCGAAATAGAAGTTATTGCTGCACTGTAGGAAAAAAGCTTTAGTTAATGGGAGGCTGCCAAGTAAAAGGCAGCCTTCAATGTTAATCAGCTTTTCTTAAGAGCTTTTCTGCTTCCCGGATATTCTCTTTTGAAATATTGAAAGTGCTTTCTATCTCTTCTGGCGGCCTTCCTTCCTTGAGGAGCACTGAAGCAACTTCAATATCCCTTTCCCTCCTGGCGTTCTCCGCACCTTTCTCCATACCCTTTTCCAGTCCGCTTTCCTGTCCCTGCTGGAAT
>CASFJV010000073.1 GCA_949295125.1 uncultured Spirochaetales bacterium | reverse complement strand
TACTTTACAACCAGCTTCCTGGATGGCCCCTGAGTTTTGGGGACAAGAACTATGCAATCAGTTACATGAGAAGGTCCCTTGATACAAAAATAGACACAAGAGGACTTTTCCTCACTCTTTATAAAGAGCTTTCCGATCAGCTGTATGACAGGAACTGGAATGCTAAGAAGAGGACAACAGAGATAAACAAGATGCAGAAGAACTATGATGGGGAGACTGTACTTTCAGAGAAGATGAAATTCTATGAGGGAGCAGAAGGAGCATCAAAAGTTCCATTCTACTCCACTGTTGCACTCAGTGAAATGTCAGACAGGCAGGAAGCTGTAATGCTGCTTAGATATGCAGATGCAGTATTCCAGACGAAAACTGACCATCTTCAGTCAGAGATAGAAAAGCATGATGAGATCATGGCAAGGCTTGATGAGCTGACATAAAAAAATGGAAGAGAAGCTCAAGAACCTGGCAAGGGGGCTTTTAACAGGCCTTCTTGCCGCGCCTTTTATCACACTGTTCTCAAATCTCGTAAATTCAGCCACCGCTTTCAATTCAGGAAACAGGTGGCTTATCTTCTTTCTCCCTGCTGGCTCTCTCATAATCACATGGATTTACCGCAAGGTGGGAAAAGATGCAAAGAACATAACGGGCATCGCAATACGGAACATTCAGTTTGCAGAGGATGGCAACACATCACTCAAAGGCGAAGCGAGAATAAAGATCAAGGCAGCCATAACAGGATTCCTCACATCCGTCTTTTCCCATTTCCTTGGCGCTTCTGTTGGAAAGGAGGGAATCGGAGTGCAGATCGGGCTTGCATGCGCATCGGTGCTTGACAATGCTGAGGACAGGCTCCTTTCAGAGAGCAGGAGGGACTACTACCTGATCTCCGGAGCTTCAGCTGCTTTCTCAGCCCTGTTCGGAGCACCTATTGCAGGTTCCCTTTTCGGGGCACACATTGCATCTCCCAAGCTGCAGAGGTTTGATGCATTCCTTCCATCAATCGCAGCTGCTTTCTCATCCTATTTCGTATCCCAGGCGATGCATATACATGTCTTAAGCGTTCCACCGGTGAGGGCACTTTCCCTCACGCTGGAAAATGCTGTTACAGTTTTCTTTTTTGCTGTTCTCATAGGAGCCGTATGCTCACTCAGCTGCCGCCTTCTTGAATTTTTCAAGGAAAAGCTCAATACGCTCTATCCAGGCGGAGACTATATCAAGGCGCTCATTCCTGCCCTGCTGCTTCTTGCTGTATCCGTACTGTCATATTTCATAAAGGGAAGCTTCAGGTACAATGGATTGTCTGTAGACCTGATGAGGCTCTCAATGTTCCGCGCCGTTGACTTTTCAGACTTCATAATAAAGCTTCTGATGGTGCTTCTCTCACTTGCTGCAGGATTCCAGGGCGGAGAAGTGGTTCCCCTGCTGGTGCTTGGTTCAACATTTACATCTTCCCTTGCCACCGTCTTCTCACTAGATGCATCTGCCTATTCAATCCTTGGGGCAATAGGATTCCTTGCTGCAGGAACAAAGCTTCCTCTTGTCACATTCGCACTTGGAATGGAGCTTTTCGGATACTCAGAGCCAGCCCTGCTCTTCCTCATGACTGCAACTGCCCTGATTGCTTCAGGAAAAGTCGGAATATACTCACACCAGAGGATCTACTAAATTATTTACTTGCAGCGCCATAATTTTTCTAATTGAGTTTGCACTACTTATCCTTTTTTGCTAGAATAACGGCATGGACGAGAGCATGATCAGGAACATCGGTATTATGGCACATATCGATGCAGGCAAAACAACCACTACAGAACGCATATTATATTATACAGGAGAAAACCATAGAATCGGCGAAGTTGACAACGGAGAAGCCACTATGGACTGGATGCAGCAGGAGCAGGATAGAGGAATAACCATAACAAGTGCTGCAACCACATGCTACTGGAAAGGCCATCAGATAAATATCATAGACACTCCGGGCCATGTGGATTTCACAGCCGAAGTTGAACGTTCACTGCGCGTTCTTGACGGAGCTGTTGCCGTATTCTGTGCAGTAGGCGGAGTTGAGCCGCAAAGCGAAACTGTCTGGAGACAGGCAGATACATATAAGGTTCCGCGCGTTGCATTCATCAATAAGATGGACAGGCTTGGAGCTGACTTTTTTGCAGTAATTGAGGAGATAAGGAAAAAGCTTGGAGCAAATCCCATTCCCCTCTTCATCCCAGTCGGAAGTGAGAACTCATTTTCGGGCATCATAGACCTGGTGAGGATGAAGATGCTCACATTCAGCGAAAATGACAATGGATCAACAATTTCAGAGCTTCCTATTCCTGATGACATGCAGGAGGCTGCAGATGAATGGCATGAAAAGCTGATAGACAGCACAGCTTCTTTCTCTGATGAGATCACAGAACTCTATTTTGAAGGAAAGGAAATTCCGGAGGACCTGATATACTCAACACTGAGAAAGGCAACGATTGACAGGCTTGCTGTCCCGGCCTTTGTCGGTTCATCACTGAAGAACATCGGAGTGCAGTGCCTTCTTGACGGGATCATAAGGCTGCTCCCCTCCCCTGAGGATATTGCTCCTGCCGAGGCATACGACAGGAAAAAGGACAGGACAGTTGAAATCAGCTACAAGGACAAGGAGCTGGAGGCCCTGATCTTCAAGATCCAGGTTGATCCACAGGCAGGTGCGATGTGTTTTGTACGCGTATATTCAGGCGTACTGAAGAAAGGCATTTCCATCTATAACGCAACAAAGGGGAAGAAAGAGAGGGTCAACAGGCTGCTCAGGATGCATGCAGACCGCTATGAGGAACTCAGTGAGATCAGGGCTGGAGACATCGGAGTCATCATCGGCTTCAAGATGGCACAGACTGGAGACACGCTTGCAACGGAACAGGCCCCATACCTTCTTGAAAACATGGTATTTCCAAAGCCTGTTATCTCAATAGCAATTGAGCCGCGCACAACGGATGCACAGGAAAAGCTGAAGAAAGCGCTTGAAATCTTTGCCATGGAGGATCCGACATTCACTTACAAGGATGATGCGGAGACAGGACAGCTCATCATTTCCGGCATGGGAGAGCTTCATCTTGATGTGCTTGTAACCAGGATCACAAAGGAGATGAAGATCGATGCAAGGGTCGGAAATCCCCAGGTCAGCTACAGGGAATCAATCAGGGGAGAGGCTGAGCTTTCTGAAGATTTCAGCAGGCAGATAGCAGGAAAAGAGAATACAGCAGGCCTTAGAATAGCAGTAAGGCCAAATGAACAGGGAAAAGGAAATGAGCTCATCATCTCAGCTAAGACAAGGGATATTCCGCCTGAGATAGTGGATGCCATTAAGATGGGAATTGAAGGCGCCTTCTCTTCCGGCATAAAGTTCGGCTATGAGACAACAGACATCATAGCTGATGTGAAAGAGATCAGGTATGATGAACTGACGAGCACTCCATTTGCATTCACAAGCTGTGCTTCCCTTACCTTTGACAAGGCATGCCAGGAAGCCGGAGCCGTGCTTATGGAACCGATAATGAAGGTACAGGCAGTCAGTCCGAGCGAATACATTGGAGATGTCATAAGCTCAATAACCCAGAGAGGGGGTATTGTGGAAAGCATGGAGAGCAGGACAAGCGGGGATGTCGTATCTGCACTCGTTCCACTAGAGAAAATGTTTGGATATTCGACAGTTTTGAGGTCTTCGACTCAAGGACGTGGAAGTTTTTCCATGGAATTTAGCCACTACCAAGAAAAAATCTGATATCATTGATTGTTAACAAGCACCAGGAGAGTACAGCATGAAGAAAGTTAGCAACCTACAGGCTGTTTTTGCGAACAACGTAAAAACCAGGCGTAAGAAGAACGGCCTTACTCAGGCAGAGATGGCAAAACTCATCGGGGTTTCCACCTCTTTCGTTACGGAAATCGAAACAGTAAGAAAAGCACCGTCCTTCGCAACTATTGAAAAGATGGCTGAGGTGTTGGATACGCCGGCATGGACTCTTTTCAGCGAATATACGGACACGGTTAAAAGTGTCAAGGAAGGAGATGAACTCGTCAGGTATCTTCTGAAGAACAAGATCAACGACGTCATCGATGATATCCTCAAATGACAGCTGCCCTCCATAGCGAGGGCATTTTTCTTTATTTTGTTTGACTTTGGTATTTCGCCGTTTTAATCTGTTATAAACGTTATATTTTCAAAAGGAGGAAAACATGAGCGTTAATACCAAAGACATTAGGAATGTGGCACTCATCGGCCATAATGGAACGGGAAAGACGAACCTCATAGAGCAGATGCTGTTCTATTCAGGTGTTCTTTCCCGTGCTGAAACTGTAGAAAGCGGCAAGACCGTAAGCGACTACACAGATGAAGAAATTCAGAAGAAGATGTCCATACATTCTGCTCTGGCATCCATGGACTGGAATGGAAAGAAAGTCAATATCCTGGATACTCCGGGAACAGGGGATTTTATCGGAGAGGCAATCTCAGCTTTCAGAGCTACAGAAGCTGCCCTGATGATGGTAGACGGAAGGGAAGGCGCTCAGATAGAGACTATAAAACTTTGGAGAAGGCTTGATGAAAGGAACAAGCCAAGAGCCATATTCATCAACAAGATGGATAAGGAAAGAGCCAGTTTCAGGCATACAATAGATTCACTGGTTGAAGAATTCGGAGCCCATTTCGTACCGGTTGTCATTGCACTTGGAGAGGCAGAAGAATTCAGAGGCGTTATCAACTTGATTGAAAACCAGGCATATGAGTTCCATCAGGGAGGAAAGGAAACACCGGTTCCAATTCCTGAAAAGTATGCAGCAGTCGTAGAAGATTTCAGGAACAGGCTCATAGAGAATGCTGCAGAAGGAACTGATGAGCTGATTGAGAAATATTTTGAGGAAGGAACACTTGAGGCAGATGACATAAGGCATGGCCTTGCAGTCGGAATGAGGGAAAACAGGGTTGTCCCTGTATTCTGTGGAGCAACGGACAAGGGAGCTGGAATAGTTTCCCTGATGAATTTCATTGCAAACAACTTCCCATGGCCGCTTGGAATTGAAGAATACATCATTGGGCATGAGGGAGAAGAGACAACGCTCCAGATTGATCCGGATAAGCCATTTTCAGCATACTGCTTCAAGACAACAATAGACCAGTTCTCTGGAAAGATGAGCTTCATAAAGATTGTCACAGGAGTCCTCACTCCGGAAACAGACATCTACAATAATGAGCTTGGAAAGAAAGCAAAGCCAGGAAAGCTTTACAGGGCTGTTGGAAAGAAGCTGATTGAAACGGATTCGCTCCAAGCAGGCGATATCGGAATCATAACGAAATGCGATATCATAAATACGAATTCAACACTGGTTGCAGGCCCTGAATACAAGAGGAGATTCAGGCCACTGAGACTGCCCCAGCCTATTTACCAGCTTGCAATAAGTGCTGATGACAAGAAGAGCGAAGACAAGATGAACGACGCCCTTCACAGGGTCCAGGAAGAGGATCTGACATTCCAGATGAGCTACAATGAAGAGACTAAGGAGTCCATCATCGGAGGAATGGGAGAGCTGCATATAAACATGATCCTTGACAAGATCAGGGAAAAGCAGAAGGTTGAAATCCATACGAAAACTCCTAAGATCGCATACAGGGAAACAATCACAAAGAAGAGCGGACTTGCTGAATACTCCCATAAGAAGCAGAGCGGCGGACATGGGCAGTTTGGAAGGGTCGTTCTTGAAATCGAGCCTACGGAGCGCGGAAAGTACTACGAATTTGAGAATGTCATCAAAGGCGGCGCAATCTCCAAGGGCTATATTCCAGGAATTGAGAAAGGACTGCATGAGAAGATGGAAGAAGGATATCTTGCCGGCTACCCTCTCGTAGATATCAAGATAACGCTGGTAGACGGAAAGGAGCATCCTGTCGATTCTTCGGAAATGGCATTCAAGCTTGCAGCAAAAGGCGCAATGGAAGCAGCTCTTGCAAAGGCTGGATGCGTGCTGCTTGAACCATTCATGAAGCTTGAAGTGTTCATAGACAATGAATATCTTGGCGCTATTCTTTCTGACCTCTCAGGAAAGAGGGGAAGGGTTCTTGGACAGGAGGAAAAAGGGCATGTTACAGCAGTCAAGGCTGAAGTTCCAATGGCAGAGCTGAGAAACTATGCAATTGAACTGAAGAGCATGACAAGCGGAACTGGATCTTTTGAACTGGAATTTGACCATTACGAGATACTTCAGGGAAAACTGGCTGATGACGTAATTGCAGAAGCTAAGAGGGACAAGGAAGCAAACGCATAAGAGAGTCACAATCATGCTCTCCGGCAGGGTTTTATGCCCTGCCTTTTTCTATCCAGATCTCCCTTACTTCATGTTCTTTTTCAAGTCCTTTCCTTTCAAACTTAGTTCCAGGCCGCCATGAAACATGTTCTGCAAAGCCTCCATACGGATTGATAACCCCATCTATTTTCCCTGTCAGCTCAAGCACCTGGTCAGCATACTCAACCCAGTCTGTGACAAAATAGATATAGCCGCCCTCTTTGAGCTTGGAAAGAAGCAAGCGGATGAAATCCTCATTCATAAGCCTTCTTTTATGATGCTTTTTCTTCATCCATGGATCTGGGAAGAATATGTGGAATCCATCTATTGATCCGTCTTCAATCATATCTGTTATGACATCTACGGCATTAAAGCGCATTATCTTGAGGTTCTTCAGGTCCTTTTCCCTGATCTTTTTCAGTATCTTCACCACTCCATCCAGATACACTTCAAGTCCAAGGTAATTGAAATCCTTCCTGTTTTCTGCAATCTCAACCGTGGCATCCCCCATTCCAAAGCCTATCTCAACAATCAGCGGCCTGGAATTATTAAATAGCGTGACGCTGGAGAGTTTCTTTTCCCCATCATAGTATTCTATGTATTCTTTTGATTCTTCGATTGTTTTCTCGCCTTTTTCATCGAGGACGTTATTCCTCAGCACATAGCTTTTTATTGTCCTTTCCCTTCCGGTCCTCTTTTCCACCTTGAAAATGCGACTGTCTGTCATTTTAGCCTCCTAAGCTGCTCAAGAATATATATAGCCTTATCCTTCAGGCTGACTCCACGGCTCTTCATGCGTATTATGTTCATCCTCTTTGGATCGAGCGTGATGTTGCCTCCGCTGAGCTGGATAAGGGACACAAGCTTAGCTGGATCGACAGTGCTTATCCTGTCCAGCTCAAACTCTATTATCCCGTTCTTTTCCCTGATATTGTATATATCCAGGGAAGAAGCGAGGATCTTTATCTCTGCGATGCAGAGAAGGTTATCCACTTCCTCCGGCATGCTTCCGAACCTCTCCTCAATCTCTGCCCTGAGGCTTTCAAGCATTTCAGAAGATTTAACGGATGCAATCTTCTTGTAGATCTCAAACTTCTCAATGCTGTTTGATATGTAGCTGTCAGGTATGAATCCGGTATAATCCAGCTCAAGCAGGACCTCCTTCTTCTCTTTTCCTTCCCCATTGCTCCTGATCCTGTCTATCTCCTCATCAAGGAGCTTCATGTAGAGGTCAAGACCAACTGCCTCAAGATGGCCTGACTGCTCACGGCCAAGGATGTTCCCAGCTCCCCTGATCTCCATATCCTTCATGGCTATCTTGAATCCTGATCCAAGCGATGTGTTCTCGCTCATCACCTTAAGCCTCTTCAGTGCATCATCATTCAAAGTGGACCTGTCCTGGTAGAAAAGATAGCAGAATGCTTTCTTATCAGAGCGTCCTACCCTTCCCCTCAGCTGATAAAGCTGTGACAGCCCGAACCTCTCAGCCCTGTCTATAATGATTGTATTCGTATTTGGAATGTCTATTCCGTTTTCTATAATCGTTGTAGAGACGAGAATCTGCACACCCTCATAGATGAAACGGTGCATTACATCCTCAAGATCCTTTGCATCCATCTGGCCATGGGCATACTCAACAATTGCAGAAGGGATTGCGCCCCTGATTTCCCTTACGATATCCTCAAGGTCCTCGATCCTGTTATGCAGATAGAATACCTGCCCTCCCCTTTCAAGCTCGTTTCTCATGGCTTTGACAGCTGTATCGAAACTGTACTGCTCAATATGGGTCTCAATAGGAAGCCTCTCGCGCGGAGCTGTAGTCAGCAGGCTCATGTCCCTGACCTTGAGCAAAGACATATAAAGGGTCCTTGGTATTGGTGTGGCACTGAGGGTCAGGCAGTCGATGCTTGTCTTCATCTGCTTGATTTTCTCCTTGTCCTTTACCCCAAAACGCTGCTCCTCATCTATTATAAGAAGCCCAAGATCCTTATATTCAATCTTTCCAAGTATCTTATGGGTGCCAAAAAGGACATCAACTTTCCCTTCCCTTATATTGGAGAGTATCCTTTTCTGGTCCTTTGATGCTACAAAGCGGGTCAAGAGTGCAGCATTGACAGGGAAACGTCCAAGGCGTTCCTTGAAATTGTTATAGTGCTGCTCTGCAAGAATTACGGTAGGAGCAAGGAATGCAACCTGCTTTCCGGAAAGCACTGCCTTGAAAGCCGCACGGAATGCAACCTCTGTCTTTCCATAGCCAACATCCCCGCAGACAAGGCGGTCCATAACCTTCTTGCTCTCCATATCAGCTTTTATCTCATCAAGGCATTTCAGCTGATCCGGTGTCTCAGAAAACGGGAATGAGGCTTCAAATTCAAGCTGCCAGTCATTGTCCGGAGAAAACGGAAACCCTTCTATGCTCTCCCTCTCGGCATAGAGCTTGACAAGGGCACTGGCAAGCTCTTCCGCGCTCTTGATTGCCCTTTCCTTTTTCTTTGTCCAAGATGAGGAACCAAGCTTCTCAAGCTTTGGAATCCTCTGGTCGCTTCCAATGTATTTCTGAACAAGGTTTGCCTGCTCGATCGGTACATAGATATATTCCTTATCTGCGTACTCGATCTTTATGTAGTCGCGCTCTGTATAGAATCCTTTCACGCGGTCGATCTTCACAAAACGCCCTATTCCGTAGTTCACATGGACAACGAAGTCACCTTCCTTCAGGTCCACAAAGCTGTCAAGGGGAGAAGAGGATGTGTCTACAATCTTTTCGGCCCTTCTCTTCTTCCTGCCGAAAATCTCATTGTCAAGGACAGCAAGGATATGTGCATCATCAAGGACAAAACCTGAAGATATGTCTTTCACCATAATCTCCACATCATAGTCCCTGAGGACAGAGTCAAGCCTTTCCTTCTGCACGCTGGAAGGGGCAATCACAAAAACCTTCCATCCCTCAGAAAGGAGATTCTTCACATCATCCTTGAAGTAAGTGACATTGCCAAAATAGGAACGGGATGGAGAAACGGAAAAATTCTGGTATGTATTCTCCTTGATATCGAAAACCCTGACCGATGGATGAGGCAAAGATATGAAAGACTCCCAGTCAAGGAGGATTTCTGAAGGCTTGCGGACATTGCCCCTAAGCCTGTAGGCTTCCTTGTAACGGGAATCAGCCTCTTTCAGGATTGACGCATAGCTTGTCTCAATCCTCTCCATTCCAATAAAGAAAAAGTAGTCATCCTTCTTCAGGTAGCTGAGGAATGTAGTATAGCTGTCACCCACATTCGCATTCAAAAGTGATATCGATACCTTTTTAAGGTCCTTAATGCCTTTCTGAGTGATGGCATCATAAGTCTTAATGCTTGCTATCTCATCCCATTCAGTATTGATCCTTACAGGATTGTCACTTCCAAACGGATAGATATCTATTATCTCGCCGCGCAGGGTGAAGGTGCCCTCATCATAGCACGAGCCAACTCTCTCATAACCAGATGAGAGCAGCTTTTCTGCTATCTCTTCAGGACTGACAGAATCCCTTATGCTGAGGCTGAGTGTCATTTCAGCCATCATCGCCTTGGAAAGCACCGGAGAAATGAAAGACCTTAAAGAAAGGACTACAATCCCTTTTTTCAGGGTCTCTATCTCCTCTAAGGCAATCTTTGCATCATTCTCGCTTTCGCTGATGCCTTCACTGTAAAGCATTTTGCCGCTGGAAGGGTAATAGACAACTCTCTGATCCTTCACATCCTGCAGATCGAGGAACAGGGACTTTGCACCTTCCTCAGTGGCGCTGATGGCAAATACCCTGCCGCTGGATTTATCTTCCACAAGCTTCACTAAGCGTGAAATTGGGTATGACGAAATACCCGAAACAGAGAGCTCTCCCTTCGGGTCCTTTAAGAATGCTTTGTATGCACCACTGCTCCTGACATACTCAGTAATGATGCTTTCAAGGGTTTCCTTCACGAGGCAAGTGTAGTTAAAAAGGTTTAATTTTGCAACCTCGGGAAAGACAAGCGCCATTTATCCAAGATGCCCTGATAGTGAATCAATATGCATTTGTCCAGTATTGCAAACTTGCTTCAATTAAATTAATTTAATCAGTGGAATGGTAAAATGGTGCAGGAAATGACAGCAAACAAACTTGAGATCAGCAAGCTTGAGTCACTTTACAGCCTTGTGATTGATCTCTCAAGATACGCAAGAGTCAAGCAGAAGAACATAAAGAAAAGCTATAAGAGCGACGGCTCTGTCCTTACGGAAACCGATCTTTACATCTCAAATGAGATCTCAAAAAAGATAAAAAAGCTTTTTCCATTTGCTAACATAATCAGTGAAGAGGAAGAAAGCACTTTTGATCCGGAAAAGGATTTCACTTTCATTCTCGATCCGATAGACGGAACGGATGTCTATTCCCAGGGTTTTCCAAGCTTTGCTACAGCACTTGGGATCCTTGATAAGAACCGTAACCCGATAGGAGCTATTATTGCCGCTCCCCGCTTCGGACTTGGAGAGGAAGAGATGAATATCCGGCTCTTTCCAGGTTCAGGATGCTTCCTGAATGAAGAGGAAATAATGCCAAAGGAAGAAAGGGATGAAATTAAGCAGATCATGATGACAAGCCATGAGATATATAAATATGACTTTTCCCGTTTCCACGGGAAAGTCAGGACAATGGGTTCATCGATACTCCATATCCTTTCCCCCGTTATCTTCTCAGAAATAGATGCTGCGGTAACTCAGAGCTGCTATGCCTGGGATATTGCCGCAAGCCATGCTGTGCTGAAGCATTTTGGCTTTGACCTGTTCTATGCAGATGGAAAGCGCCTGGAATACTCTGATGAAATGCTGATCGGGCGCAGGAAATGCAGGACCACATTCTATGCAGCAGGCAAAGAGAAAGCTGAAAAACTGATATCCCTCATCCCTTTCAGGCCGTAGTGTCCTCAAGGAAGCTCTGCAGCACTTCGTAGGCTATCATGCTCTCACTCCTCTCAATTACGAATGTCAGCACATTCATTGTTGAGAGGATCTCAATCACATTGATATTCTCCATCGCAAGCTTTCTTACGGCAAGATACACAAGGCCGGGAGTCTCTACGAAATTTCCGCTGAATGCTATGTTGATGGCAACAAGATCCCTGAATTCATTGAGCACCGTCTCCCCTTTTATAAGATCCTTCAGGGTATCTGTGTACTTATCACTTATGGCAATGCTCATCTCAAATGTTCCCAGCGATACATTCAGGAAATCCCCTTTTTCCAGCTGCACATTGTCATAAAGCCTGTTAAGGATCTTGAGTGACTGCTCATTGCGCTGGAGGTTTACATCAAATATGTTTGTCTTCATGCTCAGCTCATAGTTCATGCTGAGTTTCTTCTTGCTTCCGCTTTCTGCCTTGAGTTCCTCTGCATAGCGCCTGAGTGCCATTATGATTGCAGGAGGATTTACGCTCCTGTTCAGCTTCACTTCTATCTTAGGCCTTATTTCCTGAGCAAGATTTGAATAGCTTGCAATGTCCCTTATAAGCATTTCAGACAGAAAAGGGCTCTTATCTATTATTTCTTTCACTTCCTGTGCTACTGTGGATCCCATATATCCTCCAAAAGATTGTTACTATACTAACAAAAATGTTATTATAAAGTCAAATATAATCCTTGCACTAATATCCTCTGGATTTATAATATCCTTATGGACAAAGGGGATATCTGGCTTAATTACAGGAAAAAAAGGATTTCACTGATAAAAACAGGCGATGAGGATCTTGAATGCCTGAGAAATGCAATTTCAAAAGCCAGCATTGAAACGGTAAGAAAGGAAGGAGGGAAAACACTCTCATTTGCCCTGATGCTCCTAAAAAGGGAGGATAAGGAAAGTTATGATGCATTCTGCGGCATAAACGAATACATAACACTGCTCAGGAGAGGAGAAGCTGAGAGATCGCTCAACGAGCATTATGCCTATATATCAAGCTATCTTATGCGAAAAGAGCATGATGGATACATAAGGTGCATTCTCCGCACAATCCATGAAGCTTTGCTTGCAAGCTTTTCAGAGCATAAGTTCTATGATGCAGTACGCTTCTCAACATCACTTATTTTCATCAGGAGCATAAGGGATGGAAATTTCAGCAGTTCTTTTGAAAGCCTCAGGGCATCTGCAAAAGAAAGTGTTGATTCCATAGCAAGGAGCATTGAGGATCTGAATGCATTCTGCCCTGTACCATGCGGGCATTCAAATACGGAACTGCTGCATATAGCAGGCAGGAAGGCTGCTGAAAAAGCTGAAGGAAGGAAGTATTCCTCTAATGCTGATGCCTTAAGAAGAGTCCATGTCCATAAATCCTCATCTTCCATAAAAGCTTTTTCCCTTAAGCTGAAAGCACTGAGCCCGGCTGATCTCGGCAAGTATTACGCCCTTCTTCTTGAAGAAATTAAAGACAGGCTTTCAGGTCTGGACAGGGGATATGAGGACATTTTTGCTTCACTGGACAGATACATTGAGAAAGTGGAAGAAAAGAAGATAAGCAAGAGTGCCTTCAGGATGAAAGCTGCCCTGCTCAGCCTGAAGGCAAGAGGAAAGGACAGGGATGAAATAAGGCTTGCAAAGATTGCAGCCCAGCTATACCTGCTCACAGCTTATCCAAAAGCCGAAGAGAGCATTGTTAGGCTCTTATTCGACTTTTCGGAAAACAATGGACAGAAAGCCGCAGAAATCTACAGCAGGGAATGCAGCAGGATATCATCTTTAAACACTTAGAAGCATATCCCCGTCTTTTATCCAGCCTTTTTTCCTAAGAACAGTGCTGATTGCCAGTGATATGGCAGCAGGGAGGAGGAAATGGCATAGGATGACAGGAAGCAGGGCATTCTTTCCCATTACGGCAAAAGCGTTGAACTGCCCTACAAGACCGCTTGTCCCCATTCCGGCTCCGCTTGAGTTATTCTCCATATGGAAGGCGCATGTGCTGATAGGTCCGACAATTGCGCTGGCCAGAGTCGGTGCAATCCATATCCTCCAGTTCTTCCAGATATTCGGTATCTGCAGCATGCTTGTTCCAAGCCCCTGTGCTATCAGCCCACCTACCCGGTTCTCCCTGTAGGAAGAAGCAGCAAAGCCGATCATCTGGCATGCACATCCTGCACATGCGGCTCCGGCTGCCAGTCCGCTAAGCCCCAGGGAAATGCATATTGCAGCACTTGAGATCGGCAGTGTTAAGACCATTCCAACAACAACAGACACCAGGATTCCCATGAAAAACGGGTAAAGCATTGTCAGGCTGTTGATGAAAGCCCCCAGGGCATTCATCAGTGCACTTACGGCAGGGGAAACAGTCTCCCCCACAATTCCTCCTGCAAGTATCGTAAAAACAGGCACGAGGATTATGTCCACTTTTGTCTTCCCGTTTATCCATTTTCCGGCAAGAGCACCGCAAAGGGCGGCTATGCATGCTCCAAGGGGCTCTCCTAGGGAAAGGGATATTCCGCTTTCCAGGAATGTGACCGTACGTGCACCTATTGCACCTGCAGCGGCTGCCGAAAAAAGAGCCAGATTCGGGGCTTTGATGCTCATGGCCACCCCTACTCCAATTGCAGGGCCTGTCATATATTCAGCAATCTGGCCAAAGCTGACTAGGATATCGAGGCCCGTATACTTTCCTATCTGCAGAATGATAAGACCGATGATAAGTGAAGAGAAAAGCCCTTGCGCCATCCCGTTCAGTACAGCAACAACAAAGCTTCCAACACCTGGATTGGAATTCTTTTCCATAAATTACTCCTACTTTTGATGTTTCTGGATTCAGGATGACAGACACCGCAGAAAAGCATCTAATCGTGCGGCGGCCTCCAAAGAATGATTGGCAAAATATTATTCATTAATGGATGGCAAGTCAATTGCAAAAGAACATTTTTGCTTTAAAATAAAAGGCATGAAATGTCCTCGTTGCGGCTGTTTAGTTGATAAGGTAATAGAATCACGTCCAGGAAAGGATGGGATGAGCATAAGAAGGCGAAGGGAGTGCACCGAATGCGGATGCCGTTTTACCAGTTATGAAAGGGTCGAACTGAAGCCAATTATCGTAATAAAGAAAAATGGGAAGCACCAGAGTTTCGATATAAACAAGGTTGAACATGGAATAAGGGTTTGTACGGATAAGATCAACATAGATCCTGATGACCTCCAGAGAACCCTGATAAACATAGAAAACAGGATTACCGACCTTGCTGGGGCAAAAAGGACAGTTACAAGTGCAATGATTGGAGAGGAAACGCTTAAGGAACTCTATAAGCTCAATCCTGTTGCATATGTCCGTTTCGCTGCTGTATACCGCGCATTTGATGATGTTGGGCAGTTCATAAGCGAAATTGAGAAAATAGCAAAAGAAAGCAAGGAAGAAGAAAAAAACTAGACTTTATGGAAGCCATTGGCAAAGCTGAGCCAACAGCTTCCATTCCAAGTCAGTCTATTGTGTTATCTACAAAGCCGAATGACGCAACGTCAAATAAGCCGGAATCAGTAAGCTTTAGGGCTGGAATTACCGGAAGGGCCATGAAAGAAAGCGTCATGAACGGATCTATCCCCTCATTCACCCCAAGCTCCTTTTCTGCGATAGTATGCATACTATCAAGAGTCGAGGTAACCTCATCAAGCGCAGAATCTGTCATAAGGCCTGCAATTTCAAGGACATGCGTTCCAAGTTCTTTTCCATCCTTGAACATTGTGATTCCACCGCCAATCTCAACCAGTTTTTCCACGGCAAGAGCCATATCGCGGTCATTATCTCCAATTACGATTATGTTATGAGAATCGTGTGCGATTGATGTTGCTACAGCTCCATGCTTCATGCCATATCCCCTTATAAGGGAAAGTGCACTCAATCCTGTTCCATGATGCCGCTCTACAACTGCCAACTTAAGGATATCTGCATCAGGATCATGAACCCAGTTTCCATCCTTATCAAGATTCACAAAAGCATCTCCATTGCCTGTCACAACTCCACCTGGAATGATATCTATCACACGGACATGTTTCCCTTTCAGTTTCAGGACAAGTGATTTTTCGCTGAATCCTTTGACATCCATCTTTCCTGAAACATTGACCGGTTCTGTATGGCGTGCTTTTTTTATTATCTTCCCATATTCTGCTACAAGCTTCCCTTCTAGGAATACTTCTTCTGCTTTTATTCCATCCTCGATACTTGAAGAGAGGAAGAAATCGGCTCTCTTTCCAGGAGCAACTGCTCCCCTGTCATCAAGCTTGTAACATAAAGCAGCGTTCAGTGTTGCCATGCTTATAGCCAGCAACGGATCAAGGCCATTGCGAATCGCAAGGGAAACACCATAGTTTATATGCCCATCCTCTGTAATTGACTGAGGCTGCCTGTCATCTGTACAGAAAAGGAAGCGGGAGAAGTTCCTGCTGTCCACTGCAGGAAGAAGCTGCAGGACGTTCCTGCATGCAGTTCCTTCCCTGAGCATGACGTACATGCCTTTCCTTATCTTGTCCCTTGCCTCTTCAGGTGTTTCACATTCATGGTCAGTTGATATCCCAGCAACTGCATAGCTGTCTAATGCAGAACCAAAAATCGATGGGGCATGTCCGTCTATGTTTTTCTTCCTCCTATAAGCGCAGTCAAGCTTATTCAGCACACTCTCATCTGCCCCGCTTACACCAGGATAGTTCATCATTTCTCCAAGTCCCAGTACCCTTTCATTTCCAATGAACTGCTCAATTTCTTCTGCGTTGAGGACAGCCCCTGAATGTTCAAACGGTGTTGCAGGGACGCAGGATGGAAACATAAGGAAAACAGAAAGGGGAATCCCTTCGCTTGCAGAGAGCATATAACGCATCCCATCAAGGCCCGTAACATTGCAGATTTCATGCGGGTCAGCAATAACCGTTCCAGTCCCGCATGGCACTACAGCATCAGAAAACTCCGAAGGAGAAAGATGCGAGGATTCTATATGGCAGTGTGCATCTATAAGGGATGGAATAAGGTATTTCCCTTTTGCATCAAATGTCTCTTTTGCCTTCAGGGAACTGTCAAACCCTACTATATATCCATTTTTTACATAAACATTTGACCTGAAGGTTGTCCTGTTATACACATCGACAACTTCAGCATTCAAAACTGCCAGGTCAGAAACCGTTCTTCCGGCAGCTGCATCAATAAGGCTATGAACCAATCTCTTATCCATATTCTGCTCCTTATTTTAATTATATTACACATTCCAAAGCCCGATTAAATATTTTTTATTTATACAGTAATTATATTATACTTTAATTGTAATTATAGTCTTTTAACCTTTAAACTAAAAATTATTACATACTTTAAATACAATTATAATGAGCAAATTATTATATTTGATTAATATCTGTGTGAATACAAATAATTACGCTAGGAATTACCTAAATTTTAATCATAATATTCAATTATTTTGTAATCAGCGTTAATTAATATTTCGAAGAAAAAAAGTACAGAAATAATCATATACTTTATTCTGATATTATCTATAATAAAATATTATATAATTATCATATAATTAAGATATTTAAAATTTATAATAATTTATAATAATACAGTGTGTCTTATACAATAATTTAAAAATATTATAGCAATTATTTTAAAGTCTATTAAAATACTTATATTTTTATTATTAAAATGCTATTTCTTTTTGGTCAAAATTATAATATATGATTAATGATTTTAATGTGTCCTATAAAAAATAGTTTATTCTCTTTTTGCTTCATCTATAAATAATCGCGATTGTAATTATTTCTGAAGTTATATTTTTGCAGTCTGATATGATTTAAAAATATCATCTCAAATCAATACATCCCTGACTGCTCCCACCAGCGAGCCTGTGGGACTTTGGAGAACAGGCTTGAACCATTTCCTTGCACCATCATTCTCAGGCTTTTGTACCAGGACTGCTGCCAGAGCACCCTAATTTCTAGCTTAGCACCATTCTGAGCACATGAGAGGCCTTCTTCTTCGGTCTTTTCAGGGAGAGACTTTCAGCTCACACTATCATCTTTTTTCTCTTCTTTTTATCCACCTAAAACTCTTATCCCGCTGTTAAGCTGTTTTTTTATATTCTTCCCAAAGCCACCTCGCTTATCCCCATGAGAGTTTTCTTTTTCCATCACTTTGGAATAGAGATGTTTATCCAGCAATTACCCAATCTGTAGAGGACTGAATACCGCAGTTTGGCAGAGGTATGGCATCACATGAGAAGTCTTAAAGCCAGAATCACATTTGTCAAGGAAGATGACAGTGCAACCTTCTAATGGACTTACGCAAAAAGACATCCAAAGCGTTACTGGAGCAATTTCTTTATCCACTCAATCAGAATTAAGTGATGGTGAAAGCTGCTCCTGATCAGGTTTTCTGCAATAAGGGCTAAAAATGTTGATAGAAAACATTCCGTCAGCTCACTCTGATTCCTGTTTCTTCCATCCAATCAGAAAGCCAATGATTTTTGCAATATTCCAATAACTTTAAATCTAAAATCAAGGAGGTATCGGAGCATAGAGTAATTCAACTAAATTCTTCTGCTTAGAGAGGCAATGTAAAAAACATTATCACTAAAAAGTCGCGTTTTTAATTTTTAATATGAAAGCACATTGTATTATTACCTTTAAGTTCAAAATGTAATCTGTTTTATTGAAATTCTTTTCATTTATTTTCTTAACATGAAAATATTCTTTATTCTTCTTGATCAATAATTCAAATTTCGTGACGTTTGCAGAATCTATAATGAATTTCATAAACCGGAATATTCAGAGAGTTACCATGAGTTTGTTGTTAAGTGTAATAGGCGTACATCTTCTGGAAATCAACCCATATTATTGAGGCAGATATATTAAGAATCCTTATTATGCCCCTTTCCGTTCGGCTAACAACCATAGATAAGTACATAAAGCTGAAATGCCTCAATTGAATCATCAAAAAGGCATGTTACAATTCTATGCAAAAATATTGTGTTGCAGCGTCCTTGCATATCTACGATGCATGATATAAGAGAATTTCCTTCCAATAGTTTTAGAAATATTAACGTAAAAGATAATTAAAATTTGGATAGCCGAAAAACTTCTAATTAAAGAGTTAAGTGTAATTTATCTTGACTACAGTTCAGTAGTTATCTTTTCCTTTATTGCTGTAAAATGATTAAATTAAATAGTAAAATCAATATTTATTTATACTTATTTTTATAATTTTTTATAGATAACTATATGGTTTTACTATTATTTTTTATTATTTTATATATTATTATCTTAATATTAATGAATTTTATTATTTGTATTATTCCAAAACCATTCAATTTTATATACTAATTTCGTTGCTATTAAATATTTAACTTTAATAATTATAATGTATCTACATAAATTAATATCTAAATAAAATTGGCCCTTAGTATTTCTCATGCTAAAGACCAAAGATATGATAGAAAATCAATATGGAGCATCAAACCATTTTCCAGTCTGGCTCATCTCTATTTCATCATTGAGATGCTCAGGTTTCAGAATCTCATTGGCGCAGTCGAGGCAGAAATTATCAGTCATTCCTGCAACGTAATCTATTATCATGCGCCTATCGTTTCCTTCCCTTTCTATGTACATTTTCTGCATATCCCGTATATGGTTGTAAAATCCTGCAGCAAGCATGTTCTTTTCTGAAAGGTATCCCTTTTCATCAAGGCCGTATGAGCTGTATATCTCCTCAAGATAATTCACGATCAGCTTGATGAGCCTTGTAAAATACCTTGTATAGCCATTGAGAATCTCAGAGCGGTATATATACCTGTAATTGAATTCACTGAATACACTGACTGCTTCAAAAATATCATCTGAAAATCCAATGCCGTCCTCAACGGAGGCCCCCTGGATCAGGTCATTCACAAGTGTATCAATTATCCTGCTGTTGCTCTCCCCCAGCCTTTTCTTGACTATTTCCGGAAGTTCTATCCCCTTCAGTATTCCAAGTCGCTTTGCATCCTCATAATCCCTGCCAAGATATGCAATGGAATCGGAGAACCTGACAACAGCACCCTCAAAAGTGGAAGGGATAAGGCCTTTTCTGGAAGTTATACTTCCAAGATCCTTTATCTCATAAGTCGGATGGATCCTTTTCCTTATATCCTCCCCATTATGAGACACTATTCCATCCATTACAGCATATGTAAGGTTAAGCCCCTTGCCGTTGTTTGAGAGGAAATCAACAACCCTGAGGCTGTTCACCTCATGCTCAAAGGGTCCAAATCCCCGCTCCTCGGAAAGAGTGGAGATTATCCGCTCCCCGACGTGGCCGAATGGAGTATGTCCAAGGTCATGCCCCATTCCGATAGCCCATGCAAGTTCGTTATCCAGCCCAAGGGGGCGGCAGATAGTTGATGCTATTGAAGCAACATGCAGTACATGCTCCATCCTTGTGCATATATGGTCATTGCTGGGAGCAAAGAAAACCTGTGTCTTATGCTTGAGACGGCGGAAGGCTGAGGAATGGATTATAGCTGTTGTATCCCTGTAGTATGCACCGCGGATATCTTCAGTCCTTGGCCTCTTCCTTTCTTTCAGTGCTTTCAATGTCGATTCTTTTATCTCTAAGCCATTCATGATACAATCTTAGCATAGAGAATTAGGAGTTAAAACATTTGAATATATACATTCTTCCATTAATATGCCTTCTCCTGACACTTATGGCAACGCTCACATGCCTGCGCTTCATACTCTCCCGTGAAGGCCTATACTGGATCATACCGAGTTTTCTCTCTATAATCCTGACGCTTGAGAACCTCGACACCCTTTTCAGGGTTGCAGAGGCTGAATTTGTCCCGAACTACAGGCTTTTCAGGAATATCGCGCCAGTGCTTATTGCATTCCTCTGGTATATGCTCATCATCTCATTCCACTATGCTCTGCGTTTCAAGATCAAGGTTAACAGGTACAGGAATGAGAACAGGAAAAACAGGTATGAAGCTGCATACATTGAAAAGATGGAGAAGCGGAAGAGGAAGAAGGAATATATCCTTGAGGAGAAAAACAAGCTCAACAGCTCACGAAAGCCTGAAATATACAGTTCTGATGAATCTGAGAGTTCGTGGATAGACCTCTTCAAAGACTAGAAGGATTTCTCCTAATTTGCTAGAATTCTCCTTCATGCAGAACTTATTCATCTTGGGGATAAAACATTCAGGCAAGACTACATTCGCACGTCTTTTAGCCAATAGGCTGAACGTACCATCCATTGACTCTGATGATCTTGTGCTTGACGTTATAAGTCCTTTAACAGTAAGAGATTACTATAAAGAATTCGGTAAAGTCAGTTTTCAGGAAAAAGAGATTGAAACCGTCAGGGCCTACATAGAGAGGCAGGAAAAGCCTTTCATTATGAGCATGGGAGGAGGAGCTGCAGATAATTTAGGCCTTATCGAGGTCATGAAATCAAACGGGCTTCTCATATATCTTAAGCGTCCAGAATGTGAGATGCTTCCAGTGATACTGAAGCATGGGCTTCCTGCATTCCTGGATCCTGATGATGTTGAAGGCTCATTCAGGGCAATGTATGAAAGAAGGAACAGCATCTATGAAGAGATTGCAGATAAGACTGTCGATATGGGAAGCTACCGGGACAGAAGAGAGACTCTGGAATCATTAATTGAGCAGCTTGGAGGTATCATCGGATGAGCGGAAGCACTTTTGGAAAGAACTTCAGGGTAACAACATTTGGAGAGTCCCATGGAAAGGCATTGGGTGTAGTAATAGACGGATGCCCGAGTGGTATTGATTTCGATATCTCATTCATACAGTCTGAGCTGGACAGGAGAAGGCCAGGAAGCACCAGAATAGGAACGCAGAGGAATGAGGCGGACAAGGTGGAAGTCCTCTCAGGGATCTTTGAGGGAAAAACAACAGGAACTCCAATTGCAATGGCAGTATTCAATACAGACCAGAAGAGCCATGACTACAGTGATATAAAAGATGTATTCCGCCCAGGGCATGCAGACTTCACATACTTCATGAAGTATGGAATAAGGGATTTTAGAGGAGGTGGAAGGTCATCTGGCAGGGAAACGCTTTGCCGTGTTGCAGCCGGAGCTCTTGCAAAACTCATTCTCAGGAAATACGGGATTACTGTTGATGCAGCCATAAGGAGCGTAAAGGATATCTATGTGCCAGGAGATTTCATTCCTCCATTCAAGCCTCCCCTTTTCACTGTCACGGACTCAAGAGACAGTGAAATACTTTCACTTATCGAAAAGGCCAGGGAAATGAAAGACAGCCTTGGCGGAGTGATAGAATGCCATATAAAAGGAGTGCCGGCAGGACTTGGAGAGCCAGTTTTTGATAAGGCAGAAGCGCTTTTATCCCATGCAGTCATGTCAATAGGAGCTGTCAAGGGAATTGAATTCGGCCTTGGCTTCAAGGCAGCAGAGGCATTCGGAAGCGAAAACAATGATGAAATGGATGGAAACGGGTTCAAGACTAACAATGCTGGCGGAATTCTTGGAGGAATAACAACAGGAGAAGAGATAGTCTTCAAAGCCGCATTCAAGCCAACTCCATCCATAGCAAAAGAACAGGAGACAACAGGAATTGATGGGAAAAGCCATATTATAGAGATAAAAGGAAGGCATGATCCAATTATCCTTGTCAGGGCAATTCCTGTTGTTGAAGCTATGAGCGCAATAACTGTGCTGGACCTGCTTTTGGAGAATAAGAAATATGTATGATCAAAAACCATTACTCGTTCAGAGTGACAGGACAATACTTCTTGATCTTGCATGCAGTGATGCTGAAAATGCAAGGCTTGATATCATTCCTTTTTCAGAGCTGGTGAAAAGCCCGGAGCACATGCATACCTATACAGTCTCTCCCCTTTCTCTCTGGAATGCAATCAGTGCAGGGCTTACTGCGGATGAAATAATAGAACGCCTTAAAAGGTGGTCACGCTATGACATTGACCAGAGAGTCCTTTTCTTCATTGAGGACACTGCCTCCAGGTATGGCAATTTCATAATGACACTGGATCCTGATGATGAGGACAGGATTCTCCTGACTGTCAGGAAAAAGCTTTTTTTCATGCAGCTGAGCTCTTCAAGCCTTGCAAAGAAAATACTGAGAGCAGAAGGAGATGGCATATTCAGCCTACCCCGCCTGGAAAGGGGAAGGGTAAAAGTTGAGCTGATAAAAATGGGCTTTCCTGTCGATGACAGGATTCCCCTGAATAAGGGAGAGCATGTAGAGATAAGGCTGAAAGGCAGCTTCAAGGCAAGGGATTACCAGGAGGATGCAGTAAAAAGCCTGTTAGGGCATGGGGAAAGCGGCACAGGATTTGGAACTGTCGTGCTTCCATGCGGCTCAGGAAAGACAATCGTAGGGATACTGGCCATGTCAAAGCTCAGTACAAGGACCCTGATCCTCTGCCCCAATGTCCAGAGTGTGCACCAGTGGATTAACGAACTGAAGAGCAAGACTGAAATAGATCCTTCTCTCATTGGCGAATATTCAGGAGACATAAAGGAGATAAAGCCGATTACAGTCTCTACATATCAGATCCTTACCTACAGGAAACCGGGAGAAGAGGATTATCTTCATTTTTCACTGCTCAGGGACGGCAAATGGGGATTCATAATATACGATGAGGTCCATATGCTCCCTGCTCCGGTATTCAGGATCACTGCAGAACTTCAGAGCGTATACCGCCTTGGACTCACTGCAACGCTGATCCGCGAGGATGGAAGGGAGGATGAAGTTTTTTCTCTTGTCGGGCCAAAGCGCTTTGATACCCCATGGTCAGAGCTTTCTGAACGTGGCTATATAGCAAATGCATACTGCCATGAGATACGTGTTCCCCTGAAGGAAGAGGAAGAGATAAAGTATGCCCTGGCATCAAAAAGGGAAAAATACAGGATTGCAAGCGTAAATGGCAACAAGATGGATATCATAGACTTCCTTGTAAAAAAACACAGCGATGATTCAATTATCGTAATCGGGCAGTATATTGAGCAGCTGGAAGAGATAAAGAAGCGCTTTGGCTGGCCAATTGTCACAGGGAAAACGAGCAATAAGGCACGCGATGAGATCTACCAGAAATTCCGCAACAGGGAAATAAGGGTGCTGATTGTCTCAAAGGTAGCAAACTTTGCAATAGATCTTCCGGACTGTTCGGTAGCAATCCAGGTATCCGGTACATTCGGCTCAAGACAGGAGGAGGCCCAGAGGCTGGGAAGGATCCTGAGGCCAAAAGAAAAGGAAAGCCATTTTTATACGGTCATAACCGAATATTCAGAGGAAGAGGAATTTGCAATGAACAGGCAGAAGTTCCTCTCAGAACAGGGGTACAGCTACAATCTGGAGAAGTGGAATGAGTGAAGATATGGCAAGAAAGGCAATAGAGGAGCTTTATCTTGCTGACGGAAAAAAGGACATCAATGAATTCTATAGCGCGCATGAAGATGAAATAGCTGGAAACGCAACAAGTCTTGATGGCGAAATTGTATCTGCAATAATACTGAGCGGAAAAACGGACAAAAGCATCCTGAAACTCATTTTCCCTTCTGTAAGCGAAAGAAGGATAAGCGCTTTGCGTCTCAGGGGGCTCTTTGCAATCAGAAAGAGCCTGATCGCATCTTTCTATCCCCTTTTTGGAGAGAAAAGCAGCCATGCATGGAGAGTGCATCTTGATGATGTGGTTAAAACCGTCATCGGATCGATTGAAGTGAAGGAACTGCATTACAGCGAGCGGAAAATGAACTCCTATTTTTCTTCCGATCTTTTCTGCCAGGCATTTCCGTCAATGGAAAGGAATGAGCTCTTGAATATAGTCAGGCATGTACTTAAAAGCCTTGAGGAGCTCGGAATACTGAAAAAGGAAAGGCTATCGTTCAAGATGGACATGAAGAGAGCATATGAGCTTATTGCCCTGGATTCCATCAGGCTTTCATCCTACATAATATGGCCTAACCTTGATCACTATGTAAGAAAAAAGAGCTTTTACTTCCTTTATCTGCTGAAAAAGATAGATGGCGTGAAAATAGAAGATATCGGGGAATATGTAAGCCGTGCTTCCCTGATTTCAGGTTTTTCTGAATACAGCGCCGAAGACCTTTTTTACCTCCTCCTGCTCATTGAGCAAGACGGATTTGCCTTCAGCCCTGAGGATGACAAGGCAGAGGGGCCTGCAATAATCTCATCAGATTTCAGCATCTCATTCATCGGTTCCTACCCCGCACAGATTCTCCTTATGGCCAGTGCAGCAAGCATTGACAGGATGAAAATCTTCAGGATGACAAAGGAAAGCATGCTCAATGCCTTTTCAAATGGCTACAAGGCAGAAGAGATCATATCCTTTCTTGAGTCACTTTCCTCTAAGGAACTTCCTGAAATGCTTACGGACAGGATTAGAATATGGAATGAGGAGTATTCGAGGATAAGGATAGAAAGGGCACTTGTGCTCAGCACAGATGAAAAGAGCGCAAACATAATAAGGAATATTCCAGCTCTGCATGAGTACATAATGGAAGAGCTGAGCCCTACTGTTTTCATTATGGATGCAATAAGGGAATCTGAATGGAGGGAGATACTGCACTCATCATCCTTTGACATGCTTTCCCAGACAAAGGGGCCGGAATTCAGCTATGAAGGATTCAATGAAGCCTCAATATTCATAGAGGCTGAAGCATACCCAGAACTCAGGGAAGAAAGAGTAAAGGATTATGATGGAAGTGCAAGGGAAAGGCTCCTCAGGAATATTGATGACAATGACAATATCGACAGGGCAGTAAAGGAAGCCATGGTAAAAAGCGGGATTATCTTCAGGCCAGATCAGATAGAAAGGAAGCTTGACTTTCCAGCTGCAGATGCATTCAACTACCAGGAAAAGCATAAGATAATCGAAAGCTGCCTTAAGGACAGGAGCAGCATCCTCTTTGTAGAGAACCATAGCGGAAAAGTTGCAGCCGGAAAAGTGCAGATGCTTGAGAGCTATGAAGAGGGAGACCATATGGTGCTTTCGAGGAAAGTCCTGAATGTCTCCAGGCTCTACAGGGTAAAGCAAATCCCGGAAGAGCTTCTCTAGCTACATAAGGCCGCTATCCACCCAGCGCGGATAATGATAGCCGGTGAAAGCCTCAAACTGCAGCTTCCCCTGCTCCAGCAGCATCTCTGCACCATAATGAAGTGTGCATCCAGCCTTCTCTGCCTCTTTCAGCAGCTTAGTCATCCTTGGCTTGTAGATGATATCATAGACAATTTCCCTGCCTGTGAAATTAAAGCCTTCTATCGGGTTCTTGTCCTCATCGGGATAGAGGCCTACGCTTGTTGTCTGGACGATGAGATCCACAGACCCTTCATACTTCCTGGCATTTTCTATGCTGTCATAGTCACAGACATTCAGCCTTGCAATTGTTTCAGCCCTTGAAAGCGTCCTGTTCAGGATAGTTACCTTCACACCATAGTTCCTGAGAGCCCATACAATTGCATGGCTTGCCCCTCCTGCCCCTATTACAAGCGCACTCTTAATCCGTCCACCCTCTATATCGCTTACAATAGGCTTAATGAATCCATAATAGTCCGTATTGATCCCTTTCCACATTCCTGGAACCCTGACAACGGTATTGCATGATCCGATCTGCTTGACTTCCCTGGTTATGTTTCCAAGGTATGAAAGCACATCCACCTTGAATGGGACAGTTACGGAAAAGCCCCTCATTTTAATGAATTCAGCAAACATGAAGAAAGAACGCACATTGTCCACAAGGAAAGGGACATAGACTGCATTGTATTTTATTGCATGGAATCCCCTGTTGTGCATTAAAGGGGAAGCTGAGTGCATTACGGGATTTCCGATGATCCCATAAACAGCGGTCTTATCATTGATCTCATCAGCCCTGTATTCCAGCTTCAGTGTCCTTGCAGACACCTGTCCTGGAGCCACTTCATTATCACTTGCAAATGTCAGGAAAGAGCCAAGGCGCTTATAAAGTATCCTGGTGCATACTCCGTAGCCGCCCATTCCTATTACGATCTTTTCTATTCCCCTGAGTTCCTCTTCAACCCTGAAAAGGGTCAGTACGTCCTGGAAAGACCTCGGAGTCACTGCTATTTTTGCTATATCGCCTTTTTCAGAGAGATGGTAGAGCCTGGAGAATATGTCTTCAGGGACTTTTTCAAAGTCATGCAGGCTCCTTATAATCCTTACCCCCTTTGCCCTGGCCTTCTCTTCAACTTCACTTCTCTTGATATCTTCTTCGATATCCACATATGAAAAGCTGCCCTCAAGAGCCTCAAGCAATGCCTGGCGCCTTGCCTTTTCGCTTATTTCCCTTTTTCCTCCATCCTGAACTCTCCTGAAAGTGAGGATAACAGGAACATCGACAAGGGATGGGAATGTGGAGGCTTTGCCCATTTCGCTTTCCGAAAGTGCATCCAGCCTCAGCTCTGCAAGATCAATGTATTCCCTGTTCTCTTTCAATTTTATAATATCTTCATCTAACGTGCTCTCTGCTAGGGTTAGGCAAATCATCAGTCTCTCCTTGAAAAATAGGACATTAACTGCTATCAATGATAGCGAGTACAACCAAAAGGTGCAATTAAATATGAAGAATTTACAGGTTCAAAACCTAACGCTTTCCTTTGGAGAAAGGACAGTGCTTGAAAACATATCATTCAATCTGTCTGAAAAATCAAGAGTTGCCCTGATGGGAGCAAATGGAAGCGGGAAATCAACATTGCTGAAAGCAATATCGGGAATCATAGATCCGGAGAGCCTTAACATAGCAGTTACGAAGGGAGCAAGCGTATCATACCTTCCGCAGAGCGATATAGTGATTGAAGGAGAGAGCGTATACAAGGCAGCTGAACACGGATTTGACAGGTTCAACTCCTTAGTTGAAGAACTCGACAGGCTTGGCTCGGCTGAAGCAAGCATAAGGAATGCAGAGCGCATTGCACAGATAAATGAGGATCTTGAAGAGTCCGGCTATTATGGAAGGAAGAGGAAGATAGAACGTGTGCTTCTCGGCCTTGGCTTTTCAATGGAGGACATGGACCGCCCTGTGGATGACTTTTCCGGCGGCTACCAGATGAGGATAGCTCTTGCAAAAGTGCTTCTTGAGGAAAGTGATTTCCTCTTTCTTGATGAGCCTACAAACTATCTGGATATAGAAGCGCTGACTTACCTTGAAGGGTATCTCAAGTCATATAAGGGCGGCATTGTGCTTGTCTCTCACGACCAGGATTTCATAGATAATACCTGCAATGAAATCTATTCCCTATCCTACGGAACGCTGAAAGTGTATAAGGGAAACTATGAAAGCTACCTCAGGCAGAGGCAAGAGGAAGAAGCTGAGAGGGAGAAGGCATACCAGAAGCAGCAGGAAGAGAGGGAAAGGACTGAAGCGTTCATAGAGCGCTTCAGGTATAAGGCAACAAAGGCAAAACAGGTGCAGTCCCGCGTGAAGCAGCTGGAGAAAATGGAGGAAATCACACTTGAAAGCAAATCTAGAAACGTATCCTTCTCATTTCCTGAGGCTCCAAGAAGCGGTGATGATGTCCTGATGATAGATGATCTGCACAAGGCTTACGGAGACAATGTCATCTACGATCATTTCTCTTTCATAGTAAACAGGACAGACAGGGTTGCAATAGCTGGAAGAAACGGAAGCGGCAAGTCCACACTGCTCAGGATCATAGCTGGAACAGATCCTTCATATACCGGTAAAGTGCGCTATGGCTCGAATGTCAGGATCGGCTACTATGCACAGGACAGCTCTGAAAGCATCAACCCTGATAATACTGTCCTTGAAGAAATTGAAGGCATTGCAGATACAAAGGATCTTCCGAAAGTCAGGAACATGCTTGGTGCATTCCTCTTTTCTGGCGATGATGTCATGAAGAAATGCTCAGTGCTCTCAGGCGGCGAGAAATCCCGTCTTGCGCTGCTTAAGATCCTAATGCACCCTGCAAACCTTCTAATCCTTGATGAGCCCACAAACCATCTTGATATCGGGACAAAGGAAATTCTGCTCAATGCAATAAGGAAATTTGAGGGGACAGTCATCTTTGTAAGTCACGACAAGCATTTCATATCTAATCTTGCAACCCGCATTCTCTATCTCAATGACAAAAAGTGTGAGGAGTACAACGGCTCATGGGATTACTTCAATTACAAGCTTAAGGAAAAGGAAGCTAAATACCTTTCAGAGACTGATGAAAAGAAGCCTGAAGCTAAAATCCAGAAATCTTCGTATGAGGAAGAGAAAGCCAGGAAGAACAGGAAAAAGGCGGCTGAGCGCAAGATGGGTGAAATAATGCAGAGGATTGAGAACCTTGAAAGGGAGATACAGGCACTCATAAGCGAAAGTGAAAAGCCGGAAATCTATTCTGATGCCCAGAAGATAAGGAAAGTGATGGATGAGAAGGCAAAAATTGAGAAACAGAAAGAGGAGGCAGAGGAAGAATGGCTTCTCCTGAGCGAGGAGTTTTCCAATGAATAGGATAACAGAGCCGGACAGCATCCAGCTTGCTTTTGCCTCAAATGTAAAGGAACTTGTCCTTGCAAGCAGGAGTGAAAACAGGAGAGCCCTCCTTGAGAGGGCAGGAATAAGGGTGCATCAGCGTCCAATGGAAACGGAGGAGCTGAAAATTGGAAGCACAGCAGAAGAGAAAGTGCTGAACATTGCTAAAATGAAGATGGATGCATATCTGGAATCTGAAGAATTCATTGCCCATCTTCCTGCCATCTCTGCAGACACGCTCGTTCTCTTCAGGGGCAGCCTTATAGGTAAGGCAAAAACAAGGGAGGAAGCAAGGAATGCACTCTCATCCTTTTCTGGAAACAGGCAGGAAGTGATCACTGCGTGCTCACTCTATGTACCGGGGAAGGCAAGGATAGATTTTACGGATAAAGCAGAAGTGCTTTTCAGGAAGCTGGATGGAAAAGAGATTGAAAGCTATCTGGATACCGGAGACTGGATTGAGGCAGCCGGAAGCTACCGGCTGCAGAGAAACGGATGGACCATAGTTGAAAGCATTTCAGGAGACTGGACGACAGTCGTCGGCCTTCCTCTGGGGAAACTCACAGCTTACATGAGTTCACTGTAATGTTCCATGCCAAGCGTCAGGATCTTGTTTATATGCTCGTCACAGAGCCTGTAAAGCACGCTCTTTCCATCTTTCCTGAACTTCACCAGCCTGCTCTGCCTCAGCACTTTCAGCTGCTGTGATATCGCAGACTGGCTCATGGAAAGGCGCTCAGCAATGCTTGAGACCGAAACTTCATCCTCTTCTACAAGAAACAGGAGTATCTTCAGCCTGGTAGGATCTCCGAATACTTTGAAAAAATCTGCCAGATCTATCAGTGTTTCATCCGTATAATTTTCTTCCATATGGAAAATATAGTCAAAAAAAGGTCGAAAATAAAGTAATCATGGAAAAGTTTAGATTACGTTTTTTCCCTCTTTTATTCTCTCTCCTTCCCTTTTTGATTATACTGGAAACATGGAAAGATTAGGTTTTATCGGACTTGGCGTCATGGGCAAAAGCATGGCCGGCCATCTCCTTGGGAAATTTGGGAATATCAACATATATTCCAGGACTAAGGCAAAGGCGCTTGATCTGATTGAAAAAGGCGCTGCATGGTATTCCAGTGCAAAAGAAGTCGCTGAGAATTCGGATATCATATTCACAATCGTAGGCTATCCTTCTGATGTCCGCGAGGTCTATGGGAATATGGCAGAGGCAGACATCTCAGGAAAGCTCTTTATAGACATGACAACAACAGAGCCAAGCCTTGAGATTGAGCTTGCCAGGCTTTACGAAGCAAAAGGAGCAGGATTCATCGACGCACCGGTCTCCGGCGGAGATAAGGGAGCAAGAGAGGCAAGCCTTTCCATTATGTGCGGAGGAAAGGAAAGCGACATTGAGCGGGCAATGAAGTACTTTGAGGCTATGGGAAAGAATATAAAGCACCTTGGGCCTGTTGGATCTGGACAGCATACAAAGATGGCTAACCAGATACTTATTGCAGGCACAATGATCGGGCTCTCAGAAAGCCTTGTATATGCATGCAAAGCAGGACTTGACCTGACAGAAGTGATCGCAACAGTCTCAAAAGGAGCCGCAGGATGCTGGAGCCTTGACAATTACGGGCCAAGGATCGTAAATGGTGATTTCAATCCAGGCTTCATGATAAAGCACTTTGTCAAGGATATGAAGATTGCCATTTCAGAGAGCAGGAAGATGGGACTTAAGCTTCCTGGGCTGGAACTTGTGGAAAGGCTGTACGAAGAGATGGAAAAAGAGGGAGAAGGCGATTTGGGAACACAGGCATTATATAACGCCATTTCAAGACTGTAGGAGGAATCAGCATGGATGGAAATGCACGCTTAATCCTGCCGGATGGCAGGGAACTTGAGCTTCCTGTCATGACAGATACCATGGGCCATAAGGCTGTAGACATTACAAGCCTCAGGAGTTCTTCAGGATACATCACATACGATCCGGGCTTTGTGAATACTGGCTCATGCATGTCAAAAATCTGCTATATCGATGGGGAAAAGGGAATACTCAGGTACCGTGGATATGACATTGAAGACCTTGTAGATCACTGCGACTTCATAGAGGTTGCATACCTGCTTGTGAAAGGACAGCTTCCAACTGCAGCAGAACGAATAAACTACCAGAAACTGCTTAACAAGCATTCACTGCTGCATGTCAATATGAGGGATTTCTTCAAGGCATATCCGCATGACGGGCATCCGATGGCGATACTGGCTGCAATGGTAGCTTCCCTTTCTGCATTCTATCCAGAACTTGAAGAGAAGGATATTGAGGAGAACATAGACCTTACCGTCACAAGGCTTCTCTCAAAGATGAGGACAATTGCCGCATTTGAATACAGGCAGATGAACGGACTTGATTTTGTTGAGCCGCAGTACAATTTCTCATACTGTGCAAACTTCCTGAACATGATGTTCTACTCTTCTGTGAATAACTACAGTCCGGATCCGCTTCATGTCAAGGCTCTGAACCAGCTGCTGATCCTCCACGCGGATCACGAGCAGAACTGCTCAACCAGTGCCGTTCGCCTTGTCGGAAGCAGCGAAGCAAATCTCTATGCCGCAGTCTCTGCCGGGTGCTGTGCCCTCTGGGGAAGCAAGCATGGCGGCGCAAACCAGGCTGTAATGGACATGCTCAACAAGATAATCAGGGAAGGAATGAGCATAGATGAAGTGATAAGGAAAGCAAAGGATAAGAATGACCCGTTCAGGCTTTCAGGAGTTGGGCACAGGGTATATAAGACATTTGACCCGAGGGCAAAAATAGCTAAGAGGATATGCAAGGAAGTGCTTGCTGAGAGCAGCACAAGCGATCCTCTGCTTGATGTTGCACAGGAAATAGAGGAGAAGGCAACGCATGATGACTATTTCATAGAGCGCAACCTCTATCCAAATGTTGATTTCTATACAGGAATAACTTTCCACGCTATGGGAATCCCCGTATCGATGTTCACGGTTATTTTTGCTATGGGAAGGCTTCCCGGATGGATTGCACACTATCTTGAATGGAGGCACGATCCGTACCAGAAGATCGGCAGGCCAAGGCAGGTCTATACCGGTCCGGAAAGCAGGAAAGTCATTCCGATAAGCGAAAGGTAACAAATGCCCTCTCACGAGGGCAGATTTTTTCAGATGAAAGAAATGATGCTGTCAGCAAACTCAGAAGTTGAAAGGAGCGTGATCTTCGTCATGCCCTCTTTTTTCATTGCATCATAGAAGTCCTTTGTGACAGCCTTTGTGCTGATGGCCTGCTTTACCGCATTCTTTATTCTCGCGGAGGCTTCATTCCAGCCAATATACTCGAGCATCATGGCAGATGAAAGAATAATTGAAAGAGGATTTGCTATGTTCTCTCCTGCAATGTCTGGTGCAGTCCCATGGGTTGCCTCAAAGACAGCCACACCTGTTTCATAGTTAATATTTGCCCCAGGAGCAATGCCAATTCCTCCGACTAAAGCAGCCATTGCATCAGAGACG
>CASFJV010000072.1 GCA_949295125.1 uncultured Spirochaetales bacterium | reverse complement strand
ATTCTTCCTTTTTAGAACATGAAACAAATAAAACCAAGACAATCAAAAATATAATGGCTGAGAAAAATTTCTTACGCATTATAATCCTCCTTTTATTTCATTATCAAATGTAAAAAAATTACCGTCAAATCAAAGTTTTTCATATTTTTTGCAAAATTTTATCCCTTTTATGAAATTCAATTCTTTTGATTATTTATTTATATTAAATAAAAATATAATCAGAATATTTTTACAGCATAAAATCTTTTTGAAATACTTTTGTAAAAAATTTATAATAGAAAAAACTAATTTTTTTGCATTATTCACCATTTTGGAATTATCATTGATATATGGATATCAAGCCAACACTCAAAGAATTAGCAGCAATAGCGGATGTCTCCATAGCAACGGCTTCCAGAGCGATAAGCCATCCGGAGAAAGTGAAGTTTTCAACCCGGAGGAAAATAGAAAGGGCCATCGAAGAATTTTCACTGAAAAACAAGAAAACAGGATCAGGAATAATCGGCCTGATAGTTCCAGACCTGACAAACCAGTTCTTTCCGATGATGCTTACTGGGATAGAAATGGTGGCAAGGTCCAACTCTTACACCATCCTGATTTCCAATTCCGGGGCAGATGAGAAGAATGAGGAGGATAATGCAAAGAAGCTTATAGACATGGGTGTTGACGGGATAATAATAATCCCATCAGGAGAGACAAGGAGCAGGTATATACAGCAGATAGTGAAAGACAATGTCACCCCTATCGTCTTCCTTGACAGGAATCCCGATCTCGATGAGATCAACCTTGTGACAACAGATAACTATTCAGGAATGTACCAGGCTGCAAAATACCTGATGACACTCGGGCACAGCAAGATCCTGTATCTTGACGGGACAGAGGGAACAAGCACTGCAAAGGACAGGCTGAGGGGATTTTATGATGCGATCGGAGAAAACGGGGATACAGGGAGGATTGTCGCCGATTTCAGTTTCAATAAGGCAAGGTCTGAAATCGGGAAGCTCCTGCAGAGTGCCCATTTTCCGTACACAGCAGTCCTTTCTGCGAATGACAACATGGCACTAGCGGCAATGGAAATACTCAGGGATAATGGGTTCAGGGTGCCTGAGGACATATCAGTACTCGGCTATGATGATATCCCGAACGCAAGGTATGCAGGATTGACAACAATCAAGCAGCCTTTCGTGGAAATGGGAATGAATGCAATGTACATAATGCTTGCTAACATAAACAACCCGCTCTCTTCAAAGAAGAACATCGTCCTGCCATCAAACATCATATTCCGTTCATCCTGTGCAGTGGCAAGGACAATGCGGATTTAAGGTGGATCAGAAAAGAAGCTGCAGGGGATAACCTGCAGCCTCCTGTAATGCATTATTATGCTTACTTCTTTTTTGCCTGTGTTTTCTTTGCAGATGGGGCCTTCTTTGAAGGAGCCTTTTTGGCTTTCTTTTCCTTCACTTCCTCCTTCTCAGGCTTTTCATCTCCAGCTTCTTCAGCTGCGCTTTCCTCTGCCTCTTCTTTTACCTCTTCCTTTTCCGGTTCTGCCAGGCTCTCCTCTTTTTCTTCAGCTTCCGCATCATTTCCTAAGCTGCTGATTTCTTCAGCTTCATTCCCTTCAGCAGCTGAGGCTGACTCTGCGACAGGATCAGCATCCTTTTCCACAATGGTTTTCTTCTGTTCGTCCCATGCAAGGTTCCCTTCCTTGTCGGTATATGTATATGCAATGGCATAGTAGATGACAGGATCCTTTTCCTTCCATCTCCTGTATGCTGCAGATACTGCAGAAGCCATTCCCCTGTTATTGACGTAATCCTTGCCCTTATCAAGCATGATGATCCTGAGCGAGCCAAGGGAAATCTGGATTTTCTTGGAATACAGGGCAATTGCCAGTTCACCTATGAAATCATAAATCTCATTGTTAGTCATATGTTCCTCCTTATATATCTATAAAATAAGGAAATACTTAAAAGTTACAAAACTTGCAGAGAGCATGTCCAATAAGGGATATTACAGCTCTTAGAGACACAAAAAGCATTCCCTCCTGCTCAGGAAAATGTTCAAATATTACCTGATCCACTTGAAGAATAATCAATAATTAAGGCCCGCAAAAAAGCGGACCTGGAAATCAGTCATCAAAGTACTGATATTCATATGGGCCATATGAGACTTTAATATCCCTTTCCGACGGCCTCTCTCCGTCTTCTATAAGATATCTTTCCCTTCCCTCGATATCCTCTTCAAGAATATCATCATCCATACCATTTATGACCATATCCTCATGAAGCGGTGATGCGTTGATTATTTGTACAATCAGATCCGGATCATCCGTCATATATCCGCTTTCACTCCAGCTTTCCAGATAGAGATTATCCGTATCCAAGGCAGCCGCAGATCCAATAATAATATTATTCTTACCCTCCACATCATCAGCTTGAGATGCAGTTTTCACAAGTGAATGGAAATACGTGTTTCCCTTAGCATAAGGAGCAACAGAATTGACAAAGGTTATACTGCTCCCTTCAGCATTTTCCACGGCAATAGCATTCAGAACTTTTCCTGATGCACCCTTTAAAGTTCCGACAGCACAGTTTTTAAAGTCAATTTCAAGATCTTCAGCAATTTCAGAATAATCAAAAGATTCTATCATGATGTTCCTAAGCTCAAGCTCAATTTCTTCCACAGCACCAAATGAAGGGAATGTGATGCCAGAGAATACTGTTTTCTCTTCACTGAGATTCCAGCTGGAATCATAACCGCCGATTATCTTGAGCTCTATTTCATCCACATCATTTCCAAAGAAACTGAGGCCAGATATATCAAAAGAATCGGCATTGCCGCCCCTCATCTTTATTGTCAGCTCGTCATCATCATAGTCTCTGCCATATGATTGAATGAATTCCTTAACCTCTTCAATGCTTCCATATGGATTATCTGCAGTGCCATCCCCGTTCTTATGGCCATGCAAATAGTACACCCCTCTTTCAAATGTCGGGCGGATGTACCTTATGTATTCAGCATTGATTGCTATTTCCTGCCCGTCTTTGCTGATTGCCTCCTGTATTTCCTTCAGGATATTCCTCCATTCCGGATTATTCCTCAGCTCCCTGAAGCTGCTTCGCGTGATCTCCCACTCATCAAAGACAAAGCCGCGTTTCGGACTGACTGAATAAGTAACAATTTGAGATGGAACAGTGACATCAGCCTCAAATTCGACATCATTTCCACTCATCACGCTTGCATCTGCCGGCTTAAGACGGCTGGTTATGTCCTCAGAATTGAGATATACATTTCCAGATGCAAATTTCGCAGAACCGCTTAGGGCTCTTGCTTCTGAAGCTTCTGCAGTTCCAACAACTCTTACTTCCGCGTTTGACGCACCTCCATTTGCATCCGAACAGGATGTGAGGGCAATTATGAGGACAAACGCTAAGAAGGCAAGCAGACGTACTTTCCTGTTTGTAATCATAGTGTGTTCTCCTATACCATAAGAGCATTACCAGCTCTTTCAGGGAAAAAGTATATCATGAGTAAACTGAACCGCATAGAAGAATCTTATGACAGAAGTCTAAAAGCTGAAGAAAGATCCAGAGATAATAGAAACAGAAAAGGAGCTGTCATATCCTCAAGCAGCATGCCCTTCAGTACAAATGTCATATTCAAACCTGAGAGAAATGTTGAGTCTTGCACTCTTGCTACTGGAAACAAGGAGGAGGCAAATCCTAAGGACATGTATTTGCCGATTACAAGATCAGATGCTCATTGCCGCCTTCATCCGGCAGGACAAGCCTGTCAGGTTTCCTGGCAGCTAAATTTATAAAAAAATCTAGAAATTCTGCAAAATGTTGCTACTCTAAAAGTAGACAGAAACATGAAAGAAAAATTGTCATGGATCTGAGATAATTACTTTAGGAGAAGAATAATGGGGAAACAGTTGAATGCACTGGAAAAGGAATTCCTGATAAGGAGATTTCGAGACAATCCCAACATCAGCATCACAGATTTTTGTGATGCGAATGGCATTACAAAGGAGAGTCTGCGGAAATGGATGAAGCTGTATGATGAGAAGGGGATTGAAGGATTGTACCGTATGACGGATAAAAGCCAGGCTGCGCCTCTGCTTCCTGAAGGCATGGAAGAAAATGCAGAGAACTACAAGAGGCAGCTGATCCGTATGACAATAGAAAACGAGAGGTTAAAAAAAAGCTATTTTGTGAAGATGGGACCGGATGGGAAACCGGAATACGTTCATTTAAGAGCGAAGAGTACGAAATAGTAAGGAAGCTGTCACACTGCTATTCCATCTCCGATCTCTGTGAGGCTATGGGAATAAGCCGTGCAGGCTACTACAAATGGCTCAAGCGCGGAGAGCCGTCAGACAATAATTGAAGCAGTAGCAAAAGCCCATGAGGAACATCCATCCCACGGATACAGATGGATCTGTGCGTATCTGAAGGTGAACGGCATCATAGAGATCTCCGAGAATTTCACTTACAGGATATTCCGTTTCCTTGGCATCAGATCGGAGACGAAGCATAAGGTGCATTACAAGCCAAGGAAGATTAGGGACAGGTTTCCAAATCTGATTTTCAGCACATGGGAAACGGTGGACAGGCCATTCCAGGTCATCGTTTCCGACATGACGGCTTTCCATGCATTTTATAGGGATTACTATGAGGTGACATTCTACTTCGATGTATTTACAAAGCAAATCCTGTCATGGAGCCTTGCGGACAGGCGCGGAGATAGAAGGCAGTACATAGATGGCCTTGAACAGGTAATAGCGATCCTTGAGGCTTCCGGCTGTACGGAGCCTGTAATACTGCATACGGATCAGGGCTCTGTATATGCATCCCAGGCATACAATGATCTTATCTCGAACTCGGTCATAATAAGATCGATGTCCAGGGCAGGAAAGCCGACAGACAATCCTGTGAATGAATCGCTCAATGGCTGGATAAAGGAAGAGCTGATGATTGATTTCAATCTTGCAGAAAGCCGTGATGTGAAAAAGACGATTTCCAACTATGTCGATTTCTATAATTCAAAGCGTCCTGCCTATTCTCTGGGGTATATGACTCCAAAGATGTTCTACAAAGCCTTCATGGAAGGAAGGATCGAGCATAAGGACACATTCAGCACAAGGGAGCTTTCTCAGATACCGAAGTACGTCCAGAAGAAGATGGCAGATAAGGCCGAGCTGAACTGCATAAGGAAGAACCTGGCATGGAGGAGAGAGGATGTTCCTCCTTCTGTAGATGAGCCACTGTCTACTTTTGAAAAAGCCACTGAATGAAAAACTTCATTTATGTAAACTTTTGAAAATATAAGATTAAAATAATTATTTTTTATGTCTACTTTTGTTGACAAGTACAAATCACCGGATGTTTTTACTGCATTTCGTCGGATAAAATTTCTGCAAATCACCGGATGTTTTTACTGCATTTCATAGGTTTTTATTGACAAATTATTATAACCAAATAAAATAATAATATGGTTAAAGATATTGAATTTACATACCTAAATCGAATTACAGATGAAATTCTAAAAAAGAAATTAAAGTCCTCAGGTGCTGTTCTGATTGAAGGCCCTAAATGGTGCGGGAAATCGACAACATGTAAAATGCATGCTAATAGTGTCGTATATTTGCAGGATCCAATGACAAGGGATCAAGAGAAAGCATTGGCATATAATGCTCCTCAAATTTTTCTTGACAGAGAACCTCCTTTTTTAATTGACGAATGGCAGGAAGCTCCAATTCTATGGGATGCCATACGATATGAAGTAGATAGCAGAAGAGCTTTCGGACAGTTCATACTTACTGGATCTGCTACGCCTTTGGAAGAAAAGCAGAAACAAGAAATTAAGCATTCTGGCATTGGACGTATAACAAGAATCAGAATGTGGACAATGTCTTTATATGAATCAGGAGATTCATCTGGTACCATATCTTTGTCTAGTATGTTTAATAACGAAAATATTGGTTCTACATGTAGCAAGGATCTCAGAGATTATGCATTTCTACTATGCAGAGGTGGATGGCCTACCAGCATTGGCGTAGATGACGACATTGCGTTGGAACAATCAGTAAATTATGTTGAAGAGCTTATATCAACAGACTTTATAAAAGCAGGAGGACCTGTTAACAATGAAGATAGAATTAGAAAACTGCTTGCATCCTATTCACGCAATCTCAGCACACCTGCTTCTAAAGCATCAATTCTAAGGGATATGAGAAATAATGGTGAAGAAAAGTTTGATGATGAAACATTCTCTAAATACTATGCAGTATTAAATAAATTATTTGTATTTGAAGAAATTGAAGCTTGGAATCCTAATATTAGATCAAAAGCAAGAATTCAGTCTGCTAAAATTAGACATTTTACAGATCCATCCATTGCAACGGCTATTTTAAAAGCCGGACCTAATGATTTAATTGCAGATTTAAAAACATTTGGATTGTTCTTTGAATCCCTATGTATTAGAGATCTTAGAATCTATGCCTCTCTCTTGGATGGAAAACTTTATCATTATAGAGACAGTAATGGACTGGAAGCTGATGCCGTCATTCATCTAAAAGACGGCAGATATGCTTTAATCGAAGTTAAATTTGGAAGGCAGGAAGATATAGATATAGCGGCGGAACATTTAAAAAAACTTGCAAACCTGATTGATACTTCAAAAATGCCATCCCCATCAGCATTAATAATTATTACTGCAAAAAATACAGCATATAAACGTCCAGACGGAGTATATGTAGTTCCTTTAGCGGTATTAAAACCTTAAAAAACAAGGGCCTCAATGAGGATTACCCATCATTAAGACCCTTTGGTTTATTTTTATAAAAAATGATTTTATAAAGTTAGCCGCCAGAATGATGTGACCCCTTTTTGTTGGACAAACGTACAACAAGAGGGGTTATTTTATGAAACTTACAGATGAGCAGAAGCTGCCAGATTATCAGTTTCTGCTGAGACTGCCCTGAAAAAATCAAGATAGGCTGCTGCATCTTCTTGCCTGACAAGCCTGAGGTCAATCATAGTAATACTCCTATCCAAAATGATTGCACACTTAAGTGCTGGATGCAACAATTCAGGATAAGCACCATTTTCCCACGTAAAATGATCCTTTTTAAGGGAAAGAAATGTCTTTTTCTGGTATAATCAGGACATTGGAGGCTATTAATGCAGGACTTATCAGGAAATAACGACGGAACATTGAAAATGAAGATCTACAGATCTATGCTTAATGACATCCTGGAGGGCAGATATATTCCTGAGCGTCCATTTACGGAAAAGGAGCTGACAGAAAAATACCAGATATCTAAATCACCAATAAGGGAGGCCCTTATCCAGCTATGCAATGAAGGTATACTGCGCTCGATACCCCGTTATGGATATGAAGTCCTCCGCATAAAGGAAAAGGAAGTAAAGGATGCAAAAGAAGCCCGCCTGCTGATTGAATGCGGAGCGCTGGAAAAATATTTTGACAGGCTGACAGGTGAGCGCATAGCCTATCTGAGAAACATACTTGAATCTGACCATCAGGATAGCGAAGACATACAGATGCATTGGGACAGGAACAGCAGTTTCCATATAGCTCTGATGGAAAGCTATGGCAACAGATATCTTGTATCAGTCCTTACGCGCTCCATGATACTGATGAAAAGGGCTTATGCGCAGTACCAGTACAACAGATGGCAGAAACTCGGCTTCTCAAGCCAGGGCACAAGGCACAGGGAACTGCTTTATCATGTGCAGTCAGGTGAAAAAGAGCTGGCAATTAAGACCCTGGCAGAAGATATAGAATCATTTGACACATCATTTCTTGACTGAAAGCAGGCTTTCAGCTTTCAAGCATCAGGTGAAGGATCTCTATATCTGTTTCTTTCATTCCATCTTTTCCCACCTTTCCGAATGCCTCTATCGTTTTCTCTATATTGTCCTTGACAAGGCCTTCCCCGCTCTTAAAGCTCTTATTCTCCTCATCCGCCAGTTCAAAGCCAACAATAGCCGCCTCCAAAGCAGATGAAATCTTTGCTGCACATGAAGCCTTTGCCCCATCACAGACGATTCCTCCCACGGATGCAAGTGTGTTGGTTATCGTATTTGAGACCGTAGCAGGGTCATGAGTATGCAGATACGCAATGCCAGCGGCAGCACCGGCAGCAGCAGACACTGCTCCGCAGTAGGCAGAAAGGGGGCCAATATATTTCTTCTGGTGGATTGCGATAAGATTGGATACTGCTAATGCCCTCAGTATCTCATCCTCATCCTTTCCCATAGCCTGGCCATACTCAATTACCGGAAGCGATACAGTCAGTCCCTGATTTCCGCTTCCAGAGTTTATTACGACAGGAAGCGGACAGCCGGACATACGTGCATCAGAACCTGCGGCCGCCTTTGCCCTTGCCCTTATCCTGACATCAGTGCTGTCATAATGCTTAAGCAGTGTCCTGCCAACAGAAACTCCGTATGCGTCCTCAAGACCTTCTCTTGCTATTCTCTCGTTCATAATCCACTGAGAACGGAGTACGTCCCTGACACGTGAGATATCAGAATGACCGGCATAATCAAGAATTCCTTCGACACTGAGAAGATTCTTCTTTTCCTCCTCTTCTCCCTTGCCCTGAGAATGGCTAGAATCCCTTGAATAGGCCAGAACTCCATTTTTCACTACTGATGAAATCTCATTATGGCAGTCTATGATTGAGGCAGTAACACTCTGATTACCTTTTTCAGCAGTAACTGCGATGTAAAGTCCAGGAACGCCTTCCTTAAGAACTGCCCTGCATATTCCTTTTGTTAGGAGGGATCCTGCCTCTTTCCTGTCTTCCTCAGTAACAGTAGAAAGCACTTCAAGGGATTTTGAAGCATCTCCACCAACAGCACCTAGTACAGCTGCAGTTTCAATTCCTTTCATTCCACCCGAATTAGGAACTGTAACACCTTTTACATTCTTTATTACATTCCCACTGCAGGAAACCGTAATTTTCTCAGGCATTGAGCCAAGATAAGATCTGGCAGTTGCTGATGCAAGTGCGATTGCTATCGGTTCCGTACATCCTAATGCAGGCTTGAGCTCTGCTTCAAGTATTTCATCATATGTCCTGAAAAGCCTGTTCATCTGCTGAATTCTCCATCAAGGTATTTAAGTGCATCGACATAAATCAGAAAGCCTTTTTCCATTCTTGCTATCTCTACCGATTCATTTCTCTGGTGAGCCCTTCCCTGGCCTGATGGAAAAGGAGGCTGCACATTCCCATAAGGGGATCCCATGCCGAATGCGACAGCTTTCTGCATCAGCCTTGCATATGTGCCACCGGCCATCACATATGGCGCCTTTGATGAGTTGTATACCCTGTTTGCTATATCATTAAGGCCCATGATCATGCCATCTGGCTCCACCCTGTATCCTGGAGAAGAAGAGAGTATCCTAACATTTCCCATTTTCTCAAGCTTTGCCACCACATCCTCATTTTTTGCAGAAAAGGGAAGCCTTATGCTCAATGTGCATATAAGGGTGTTGTTTTCAGTCCTTACCTGCACAACTACTGCAGTAAGCCTTCCAGATTCTTCATCGCATGCAGGAATGCCAAGCCCTGTTCCATAGAAATCAGGGAAAAGAGAGAGATACCTTCCTATTGCATTGTCCTTTACCCCCATAGAGCGGAGGATGCGCATCAGATTCAGTACAGCATCCTCCCCGCCCTCCGGTGTTGCGGGATGGCGCCCTTTCCCTTCAGCATGGACTGCCTGGCCGTCAGCAATTGCCTCGGCACTGTCTATCACAGAAGCATTTCCACCACCTGAGAGTGACGTAATTCCACCTGAAAGAGGAATGGCAATCTCAGCCTTTACAGAGCCTTTTTCCCCGTAAGCAACTGGAAATCCGGAATCTGGTACAAGCGTAAGGTCAGGCATTTTTACTCCATTGAAAGCAATTTCAACATCTTTCATGCCAATTTCCTCTGCTGAGCCAATCCTTAGCAGAAAATCGTTATCTGGCTTCCATCCTGATTCAAGCAGATACCTGAACGCAAATAAGACTGCAACTGCGGCTCCTTTGTTGTCTGTAGTGCCACGTCCGACAAGATGCCCTTCCTTCTCATAAAGCTCAAATGGATCCCGCTCCCATTCACCTTCAGCAGGAACTACATCCCCATGGCAGGCAACGGCAATGCTGTGCTTCCCTTTTTTCCCTCTGATCTTTCCTTCCGCAAAGACATCTTTCATAATGCGTGCCTCCATGCCGATACATTCCATCTTTCCGGCCATGAATTTCAGCATTTCAAGATTCTCCCTGCCGAAGGGAAGCCCGTCCTTTTCAGGCTCGGCTACGCTTTTGAATGCAACGTAATGCTTAAGTATCTCTTTATATTCATCAAGGTGCTCACACCACCATTTTAAAGCGCTATCCATATCCCCTCCTAGGACGGGTCTGTAAATCCATCAGTAAAGAATGCCGTTCTCTGCTGCTACCTTAATTCCCTCAGCTTCCCACTCAAGTCCGCCAAGCTTATCAAACTGCTTGATGAACTGTGCCCAGCTTTCAGGAGTAAGTTCCCTGTTTCCGGAGACAAACTCTGCAAGTGTCTGCTCATAGTAACGCTGCAGATCCCCATCTGGAAGAGGAAGGATATCGACGCCAGCCTGCTTGATCCATGGGCAAGCCTGCATTTCCCTCAGAGTAGTCAATGCTGACATAGGCTTTTTGGATACAGCTGTGACATATGACGGATACCTGGATTCAAGTTCGGCTTCACCCCAGTAGAATGCCAGGCCTTTCAGCTGGAGAAGTGGCTGTACAGCACTCTGGGTAAAACCAAGTGAAGGATCAGCAAGACCATCCGTTACAGGAACACCACGGTCATCAAGAACAAAGTTTACCCCTTCTTTTCCCCATCCGATCATATAGTAGCCAGGTCCTGCCATCCATTCCAGAAGTTTTGCAATAATAGGTTTCTTCCCTTCTTCTGCAGCCCTTGATGATACAGCAATGACTCCATCATTCACATTTGTATATACGCCAACTGCTGATTTCCCTTCTGGCCCTACAGGCGGATCAATGACAATCCATTCTCCGTCAGGGAAGTTTGCATCAAATGGTGCGTAATTAGATTCTGCAGCATAGGATGCATGCTGTTCTCTCATCATCCCATATTTTCCGCTTTTCCATGCAGCCTTGAAATCATCCTTCTTCTGGCTGATCCAGTTAGGATCAATTACCCCTTCCTTGCACATATTGACGATAAACTGCATTGCATCATAATACTCCGGCTTATGGATATTCAGGCATGGATTTTCTTTTGCCAGATCCCATGTTCCAGCGCATCCGAATGCTCCAAAGAAAGGATCAAGCCTTCTGCCAAGGCCTTCTTCATAGCTTGTGATTTCTATGAAAGCTCCATAGCCATATGTATCATCCTTGCCGTTTCCATCTGGATCATCAAATGTGAAAGCCCTCATCACATCCATGAACTCATCAAGGGTATGAGGAATATCAAGCCCAAGCTTGTCCAGCCAGTCCTTCCTTATGAGAATTCCTTCATTCTTCTTTATATCCCCAGTTGATGGAGCAAAACCATAGATATGGCCATCGAGGGTTGCATACTTGAGTGAATCCTCATTATACATCTTTGCTGTCCTGTCCGGCATGAGAGCGAACATGTCATCAACATCAGCAATAAGTCCCTGCTCCTGCAGTTCAACCATTACAGGACGCCTTATGCTCATCATGTCAGGAAGCGTGTCTGTTGCACCAGCTGCAAGGACTTTCATGTCCCTGTCATTAGCTGAGGCAGGAAGCATAGTAAGCTCAAGATTTATTCCCAGCTCATCCCTAATGATATCATATACGAACCAGTCCTTTGGAGGTGGACCGGCCTCTACTATGGCTGGATTGTACCAGAATGTGATTGTTGTAAGTCCATTCTCATCAACAAGCGAATCACTTTCACCTGCTCCGCCCGCAGCTAGAAAGCCCATTGCAAGCAGGAGAACAGAAAGAATTGCAATTAGTTTCTTCATATATTCCTCCCTTTTCAAAGGTTATCGTGTGCTGCCTGTACAGCAGCCTTGATTCTTTCAACTGGCAGATCTGCTGCCATTGTGCAATCTGCGCCAAGGATGAATTTCTTCCCCCTCATCTCAGACCTTAGCCTGTGCACCTCATTCCTGATATCCTCAAGTGTTCCATCAACAATGATTCCGCTCCTGTTCTCAAGACCTCCAAGAATAGTCTTTCCAGGAAAGAGCTTTTCACCTTCCTCAATGGAGATTCCGTTCTCATATATTCCCCAGTTAACGGCATCGCAGTATGGCGCATAGCTTGCAAACCTAGCAATATCAAGCTTTTTCTTGCACATATGCAGGGTCACGGATGCACCCATTTCCTTTGCACATTTCATTATCTCTTTGTCAAACGGAGCCTGGGCTGTTTCAAATTCCTCTCTTGTATACACATCGTTTTCCCCACCGAGAGCGGCAAAGTATATGCCGTCACAGCCAGCATCAATAACACTCTCAACAAGAATGCAAAGGCCTTCTGTAATCCGTTTCTCTGCATCAAGGAAAGGCTCTGGATGTTCCCTGAAAAGTCCAAGCTGAACCCTTCTTATCTCATCAAGTGCCTGATACTGAGGCCTCATTGTATGGACAAGCGAAGCCGTGATCCCATGAATTGTGCAGACAACATATGCATCTGTGCCAACTTTATCCACAATAGCCTTTACAAGATCAGCCTGACGGATAATGAACTCAGATTTCCGGCTGAATGGGCCGATTCTCAGAAGGTCATATGAGCTCTTGACCCCAGGATTGGATGGCACCTGGTTTTCATTCATTACCTTCATGATATCCATTCCTGTCTCACTGAAGAAATCCAGATGCCTCTTTATGGCAGCTTCTCCATATTTATAGCCTGCACCAAAATGAATGGAGAATGATGCAGGAACAGTATCCTGCACATCTCCAGCAAAGGTTCTAGTTACTAATTCTTTCTCTGTCATATCTGCATTTTCCTAATATCTTACTAGAATATTAGCATAATATTTATAGAATGCAACAAAAACTTCCATATAGTCCAACAGCTGTTACCATAGATATATCCACGTATTCCACAGGAAGCGTAAATTTACTTTCAGCAATAAGTGAAAAAGACTCAGAGAACAGCTATTTCCTGTTCGAACTTTGTTTTTTATTCTCTGGAATGACTGCCTTTTTCCGGTCTTTTGCACCTTTTGATAAAAATGTATTGAAGATGGAAACGGATGCTATAGAGAATCCGGCATCTTATGCCTTTTCTTGAGCACGAGCCAGTTTATGAAATACATCATGGCAACCATGAGGATCAGCAGTGCAACTATAAATGCTATGTAAAGGTAATTGGGGAGAACTGATTCAAAGAATGACAGGGGATTGCCTTCCCCGCCTTCCCTCAAGAAAAAGAAATCAGTATTGAAAGCATAATTGAAGAAATAATCGAAAGCCAGGAAAAGGGCAAAAGGAATGATGACACGCATCCTGCAGAACTTATGCCAGTCAGGTATGAAACCGCCTGAGAGAAGCAGTACAGGGTACATTAAAAGCAGTATGTGCACGCTCCATGAATGAAGGCTCATAAGGCCGAAATATGGAAGGCTTGTAAGCCATGATGGGAAAATCAGGGCTGAGATGGCACCTGGAATGCATACGGCATACAAATAGTTTTTAGCTGTATCTGAATCGCTGAATGACTCATAAAGGATTATGAAAATGTTCACAGAGCATAAATGCAGAGGAAGAAGGCTCCATTCCCACTGCCCTGTAAGAATTGCATTCACATCTTTTACCAGTTCGTCAGCAATAAGGAGAAAAGCGATAGTTCTTTTAATAACTGTCCTTTTCTTCTCATCAGAGTTCCTGTAAAAACGTGATGCAATGTAAATCAGCACAGCAGAAAAAATCAATGTCAGGATATGTGGAATGGAAAAAAGCGCATGGCCATATCCCTCTGGAATATTGGCTTTGGTAGCTAAAAAAGGATTCATGGCTTGAGTATAGAGCTAAAAGGGAAAAAATCAAACCAGGTTACCCATGCTCCCGATGTCATTCATTATCTTTCCATATTCAGTGAGAACTCTTCACATTTGATCCTAGAAATTCAGCAGAATATAGATTCCGTCTTCTTGAGCAGGCGCAGGGAAGAAACGCACTGGATCAGGCAGATCCGGAGGAAAGGCATAAAGAGGAGGAATTCCATCAGCCTCCATCCCATCATATATTCCAAAAGAAATGAAGCTGTTGCAGATTATGCATTCAGGATTGCTTTTCCATGCCATCTTGAGAGGAAACGGAAGAAAAGGAAGCTTCTCCTTAAGCAGGAGAAGATACTGTGGAAAATATCTCTCATCATTTTCAAGGCAGGATCGGATTCCATTATCTATAGCTATAGCTGCCTCTTCAATGCTCAAGCCAGAACTAAGCATGACAGGAGGAAGAGTGGATGCCGCATTCCCTCCATAGTCCCTGGCAATTGCCCTTATGTGCCCCCTGTGATCTGCTGTCTGCACAAAGGAGACTGCTTTATGCCCGAGCATGCCATAAACAACTGCTGAAAGGATTGCAGTTCTTGAAGCGCCTGTCGAATCCTTGATGCTCCTTATCCTGTCACTGCTGACAAGTATCCTCCCTTTCCTGCCCTTATGCATTTTCTTCCATAGTACAAGGAACAATGCAGATTCCGGCAGGGGATAGAATAAAGATGCATCAAAGGCATCAGGGATCCTTATTCCTGATAAATCACAGCCAAATGAAATGCATGGCGTTGGATTTTTCCCGCCATAGAGTTCCATCAGAGTATTTGCAAGACGGTAGAAGCACCTTCCATCCATCACTAGATGCGATGCTTTCATGGAGAATATGCAGCCATCATCCAGATCTGTAAGCCTGACAGAGATAAGGGGAAATTTCCCTTTCAGCATTTTCTTAAGGCAGAATGATGCCTCATACTTTCTGGGAAGTGACATCAGTGCTGAAACATCAGACACTCTGCCATTTCTCTTTGAATACTCGAAAAGGATTTCACCTGATGGATAGCAAACCAAACCATTTTCCAGCCTTCCTCCAAGCAATGGATACATCATAATGAGCTTCTTAAGGGCATCATTCATCCTGGCACTATCAATATGGATTCCATATACCCATGATGTGGAAATCACCATGCCCCTGCATGTGTTATCCAAAACTGATGGATGCCACAATCCCTTCTCACTCATCCTGTAACCCTGCCTTAAGGCCCATATAGGCATCAGTAAGGGCCTGGCTTATCATTTCATCAGATATATCAAGGCTTTCAGTAACTATAAGGGACGCAATGCCATGAACGAAAAACCATAAGAGTGCATGCATCCTTGAAGCCTTGCTTTCTGTAAATTTAAGAGCATCTGATATCATGCCGATTTCCCTGGAGGCGTCATCAGTCGGAAATGCAATGCCAGGCTCCCTTTTATCCATGAAAAGAAGCCTGAATAAGTTGCCCTCTTCTTTGGCAAACCTTATATACCCTATTCCGCGTGCTTTCAACGGTGGATAAACACCCTTCTTCTCTTCAGCTGAGAGCATATCAAAATAAAGGTCTGATGCCCTTTTTATGACTTCAGCCCTGACCTCCTCCATATTGCTGAAATTTGAGAAAACAGGCTGTGTGGAAATATTCAGCTTCTTGGCAACTGATCTTGCATTCAGGCTCCTGATCCCCTCTTCCCGTACGATATCGAAAGCAGCACTTATTATCTCTTCCCTACCTGTCTTCTGCGATGGCGGCATTGCCCCTCCTTAAAATAACAAAAGTTATATAACATATGTTATGTTACCCTGCAAATTATGCCTGGTCAAGACTGGATCCTGCCAGGCAAAACAAAAAATGAAACAGGATGCTTAAATATTCATGCGGCCTTCTTCCTGCTGAAGACGGAAACAAAGGCCCAATGCCTGTCTATCCAGATGCCGGCTTTCTCAACGGCCCATCCAGTTGTCAATGCAGCAATCACAGTGCCTATTCCAAGGCCCTGGACCTTTCCTGTGAAGCACAGGGTAAGTGTTACTGTGATGGCAAGGCACAGCACGTCAAAAGGAATTTTTACCTTAGAATAAGGAAGCCCTGTAATCTCTGAGAGTTCCCTGGGAAACAGATCCGTAGGGATCAAGGGCATCTGGCAGCTGTTTGAAGCAGCTATTCCAACAGCTATTATCACATAGCCGATAATGAAGTACAGGAAACGGAGTGGAAGGCTCAGTGGCAGCTCATACACCCAGAGCGTATGCATGTCTGTGAAAATTCCAAAGAAAAAGCCGACAACAAATGATAAGAGGTAAGATGGAACAATCTTCCTGCGGCAGGCAAAAAGCACAAGAATCAGGAATGCCTGGAAAATATAGGTCCATGTTCCTAATGACAGGGCAGGCATTATAAGGTTCAGGGAAAAAGGCACACTTGAGATTGCCGATATCCCAGCCCCGGAATACAGAAGCAGAACAACACCAAGACTGTTCATGACAACTGCCAGGAACAGCATCAATTCCCCACGGATGACACGCATCACACCCTCCTACCCCGGCTATTATAGCCGTGACATGCAAAATGGCAATATTCTGAAGGCTGACTGAGTAAAATTTCCTTAATCATTTTTCTGTTTCTGCTTTCATTGCAGAACTTGAAGAAATCTTCACAGGAATAATATAGACGAAATCGTCTAATATTTATACATTAGTGAAGATAAACGCAATCGTCTGTTTTTACTAATGGAGACTGTCATGGATTTTGCAATTGATATCTTATCCCTCCTGGCATCGATCGCAATCGCTTTCTTTGCCGGAAAACTGATAACGAAACTGAATCTTCCTGCAATACTTGGATGGCTGATTGCAGGTATGGCCATAGGACCGCACGCATTCGGATTATTAAGTTCGCGCATACTCGACTCTGCATGGTTTTCGGCAGCAGAAAGCATCCTGGAGTGCATATGCGGCCTGATGATAGGATCAGAAATGATCTGGAAAGAGATGAAAGAGGCAGGACCCAAAATCCTGGTGACTACAGTGACCGAGTCATTAGGCACTTTCGCCGTCGTCTCTCTCGTATTCTCCATCATATTCGCCAATGCTGGAATACCTATATATCTTGCTTTCGTTTTCGGGGCAATAGCTCTTGCAACGGCCCCTGCCCCCTCACTTTCAATCGTCAATGCATTCAAGACCGATGGCCCTGTAACAAGAACACTCATTCCAATGGCAGCCATTGATGATCTTGTCGGAGCCCTTGTATTCTTCTCAGTCATTGCCATTGTATCGGCCCACATATCCACAGCTGGCATTCCTGTTGCCGCTATCATCTTCCTCATATTCCTGCCTATCCTGATCGGCATCATAACAGGCTTTATTGCAGGAAAGCTTATGAACCATGCAAAAAGCACAAAATCATGCCTGCTGGCCATGCTTGTCATGATCCTTATATCCGCTACCATCGGCTTTACAATCAATTCCTTCCTGAATTCCGACATACTGAATTTCATGCTTCTCGGAATGTCTTTCTCCACGGTGTTTTCCAATATGATTGACAGGAAAAAGCTTGGTAACATCATGGTGGTGATGAACCCCGTAATAGGATTTTCTCTTCTTATCGTAATACTGAACCTGGCTGCCCCTCTTGATTACCATCTGATATTCGGAGCTGGCATATATACAGCCATCTATATCATCGCAAGAGCCGCCGGCAAGTATTTCGGAGCCTGGAGCGGAGCAGTGATGACCCACTCTCCAGAGACTGTAAGGAAGTATCTTGGCTTTACACTGCTTCCGCACTCAGGAGTATCCCTCGTATTTACAGGTATTGCAGTGTCAGTACTTGAAAGCCCTGCCCCTGAATGCGCTAAAATCATACAGGGAACAATTGCAGCAGCTGCCGTCATCAATGAGATAATAGCGGTACTTATGGCAAAGAAAGGTTTTGAATGGGCAGGAGAGCTTGGCAAGGCATCCTAGGAGAGGGAATGACACAACAGGAAAGGCAGGAGAAAAGCAGGAACCTGATCTATCAGGCGGCGCTTGAGGAATTCGGCAATCATGGATATGACAATGTCAGCATGGAACAGATCTGCTCCAGGCATAGCATATCAAAAGGGATGATGTACCATTATTTCAGGGGCAAGGACGATCTGTTCCTATATGCTGTGCATCATGTTTTTGAAGAATTGAAGGAATACCTCGAAAAAGAATGCCTGAAGCTTTCCGATCTTGATGCCCTGGAAGCCATCAAGGGGTTTCTTCTTGCAAGAGAACGGTTCTTCCAGAACAGGGAACGGGAGAAAGTGCTGTTTGAATGTGCAATCTTCCACAATCCCAAAGGACTCTCTGCAGAACTTGATAAAGCAAGATGCCCACTTAAAGACCTGAACAGGAACTTCCTTATATCTCAGGTGGACAGGATGAAGCTGAAAAAAGGGCTTGATAGAACACACGTCTACCGTTATATATCCAGCATAGACTACATATTCCAGGGATTGCTGCGAAACTACGAGGAGTCTGAAGATCTTACCATCCATGATATGCTTAAGGATGCAGGAGAACTTATTTCCATGATGCTTTTTGGAGTAGTTGAATACTGAGGCCGGAAAAGTTTTCCGGCAAAATAGGCTTTCCTTTATGCTTATACATCAGATATGCACACTGGAGAAATGATACGATCCCTGCACAATACAGTTTTCTAAACAGATTAGAAAGAGCTATTTCCTGAAAAGAATGAGAATGCGGCAATGGAATACTCTCTGATTCTTCACCATGCTTTTACAGAAGACAAAAATCCAAAATTCTGAAGTATTACTTTGAAATTTTAAAAAAATTATAAAGTATTACTTTGATTTATACGGATTATCTGATAGACTTTCCATAGTTGAGGAGCAATGGATGAGCCGATACATTAAAAGAATCCCTGATATTGGCAAAAGGCTTGAAAAGAAATCGCTCTTTCTTTTCGGCCCCAGGCAGACAGGGAAATCCTCTTACATAAAGCATCAGCTTGCAGAACCACGGCTGTCATGGACTCTACTAGACAATGAGCTTTACCGTGATCTTTCAATACGCCCTTCACTTCTGAGAAATACGCTGAGGGCAAAAGGAATAAATAATGGGGTTGTTGTTCTCGATGAAATCCAAAGGCTTCCAGATCTTCTCAATGAAGTTCACATGCTCATAGAGGAGTCAGATGTCCATTTCCTTCTTACAGGCTCCAGTGCAAGAAAACTGAAAAAAAAAGGCGTAAATCTGCTCGGCGGAAGGGCTTCCAGGCTCAATTTCCATCCCCTCGCATGGCCAGAGATTAAAGATTCAGGGGCTTCCCTTGATATGATATTCAAATCGGGACTTCTTCCGTCTGCATTCAGTGGTGATGATTATGAAAGCTTTCTTTCTGATTATGTAGGTCTCTACGTGAAGGAGGAAATTGAGGCAGAACGGGAAGTAAGGAATCTTCCTCCATTCTGGGAATTTTTAAGAATAGCAGCAAAAGAAAGCGGAGAGATCACAAACTATGAGAATACAGCACGTGACGTTGGAATAAGCGGTGTCAGCGTCCGTGAATGGTACCGTATCCTTGTCGATACTCTAATCGGTTTTGAGATTCTCCCCTACAGGAAGACGAAAATAAGGAAACCTAATGCATCAAGCAAGTTCTATCTATTTGATGTAGGGGTTACCAGAAAGCTTCAGAGGCTCTCTGCAATTGAGGAAGGAACTGCAGAATTTGGACGGTATTTTGAGAACTATATTGCAATGGAAATCCGCAGCTATCTTGATTATTCCGGTCTTGATAATGAAGGGCTATCATACTGGCATGCCCAGAGCGGGCAGGAAGCCGATTTCATCATCAAAGAAAAGGTTGCTGTTGAGGTGAAAGCAACAAGGCGTGTTTCATCCAGGGATCTAAAAGGATTGAAAGCACTCATGGAAGAAGGCCTTATGGAAAAATATATCCTGGTGTGCAGGGAGGATTACCCGCAGCTTCTTGATAACGGCATACTTATTCTGCCGTATAAGGATTTTCTTTCTGATCTCTGGGCCGGGAGAATCACCTGAAAGTGCCCAAAAGAGGAATGACACCTATGAGATGCGGACGTTTTCTTGGACTTAAGCGATAGTTTTATCTTTCATGATCTTCGACTGAACTCAAGTGGACTGAGGCCTCCAAGTGACATCTATACTCTTTTTTCATTGTACCATTGGATATAGGAATCCACTCTGAGTATGAAATCCTGTATAGAGAAGCCCACTGGAGACGACCGGACAGCAATACACCTAAGAAGCAAGGAATCCGGGGGAACTTGAAAAAGACCATGGATACTCTCTGGAAGCCCCTAAGCTTGCTTAGGAGGTACTGTCACTTCTTACGTTCTATGTACATGGCAGCTCCACTTAAAAAACTGCATATATACGCATGTTTTATTAAACTATATCATGCAATAGCCAGAGGCCAAGTGATCTACCAACACTGATGTGGATGTTTCCCTATATGTACTTGAATATCTGTCATCAATGAACACTCTGCGGCTTAAAGGCTTCTCTTCCTGAAATATTATGTAAAAAGAAGGCATCATAAGCCTTTTGATTATGTGATGTCTTCTTTTCATTGTTCACATAATGAGATTCTTTACAGAAGAATGCCGCCATCAGCATCCGCGACAACTCATTACCCGGGTCGAGCAATCCGGGCAGACTGCAGTCAATCCGCCGTATGTATGGAGTGTCACAGGTGAATCGGCAACGGAGCCTGTGAATAAAACGCCTTAAGCTTGTCCTGAAGGTCATTGACCAAAACTTTCTGTTGATACAGGCATACTCGGAAACTGTTTTAGCATCAATTGAAATAAATTATGACCATTAAAAAGATGACTCCACTTATTCCAACTGACTGCTCCCACAGGCAAGCCTGTGGGGTTCTGGTGGATAGGCTTGCACCATGTCCGTACACCATTCTCAGGCTTTGGGACTAGGGCTGCCGCCCAGAGCACCTGAACTGCCGGCCAAGCACCCCGTTGGGCACATTAGTGGCCGGCTTCTGCCGTTAGCAGGGAGAGACAGTCAGCTCCCCCATATTATATCCATCTTCTTTCTGCTTTTCACTCTCTCCTTCTCAAATCCTTATCCCGCTGTTGAGCACTTTCTTGCCTGAAAGCCTTATCCTTCTAATTTCTTCTTCATGCATCCTGTTGATGGATGTGAAACTGTCAGTACAGCTCATCCCATCAATAATCAACTC
>CASFJV010000071.1 GCA_949295125.1 uncultured Spirochaetales bacterium | reverse complement strand
GGCAATAGGGGCGGTGCAGGCACTAATGGAAGCCGGAAGGGATGAAGTGCTCGTAGTTGGAGTTGACGGGAATGAGCAGGCAGTCCAGCTTATAGAGCAGGGGACGAACTTCAAGGCTACCCTTGCCCAGGACTTTGAAGGTATGAGCCGCTTATGCGCATCTGAGGTAATCAAACTCCTTAACGGAGAGGAAGCGCTAAGCGGAAACCAGTATGTGCCTGCACTTTTGATTACTGCAGAAGAGTAAACTGCTTTACAGATGCCCCTTTCGGGGGGCATCATGAACTAGGAGGGGAGAGGAGGATTATGCTAGTTGAGACAAAAGGGCTTTCAAAGAGGTTCGGATCTTTCTATGCCCTTAAGGATATCGATTTCAGTATCAAGGAAGGGGAGATACATGGCCTTGTGGGGGAAAACGGAGCAGGCAAATCCACTTTCATAAAGATACTCACAGGCGTCTATCCCAAGACATCTGGAAAGATTTTCATCTCAGGAGAGGAAGCTGAGATCAGCTCTCCTGAAGAGAGCAGGAATCTTGGAATAAGCGTCATCCACCAGGACAGGAACCTCATCCCGTCGTTTTCCGGGGTGGAGAACATATATCTTGGAATGGATACTCCCAAAAAGCATGGGGTGAGTATCGATTTCAGGAAGATGAGAAAGAGGATAGAAGCTGTCATGGAGGAGTATGGAATTGATTTTCCCCTCGATAGCATGGCAAAGGATTTAAGCCCTTCGCAGAAAACCATGCTTGAGATTGTCAGGGCCGTGATGAACAACTCTAAGCTCCTTATCCTTGATGAGCCCACAGCATCGCTGACTGACAAGGAAACAGAGAAGCTCTTCTCCCTTATTAGGAGGATAAACAGCGGCGGAACTGCAATCCTTTATGTTTCGCACAGGCTTGAGGAGATATTTGAGCTGACATCTTCCATTACCGTATTCAAGAACGGGCAGCTTGTATCCACTGTAAGGACTAAAGATGTTAATCAGGATGCGCTTGTGCGCCTTATGACGGACAACTGGGTCAGCAGCAAGGGCAATGATGATATCCATGCAGTTTACGGCAGGGCAGTGCTGACTGTTGAACATCTTTCAACGCAGGATGGAATTGTCCGTGATGTCTCTTTTGAGGCTCACGCAGGAGAGATAATGGGACTCTTCGGGCTTGGAGGATCAGGAAGGACTGAGGCTCTGGAGGCTGTTTACGGCCTCAGGGGCATAAAAGGGGGAAGGATAGAATATGAAGGAAAGGATTTCATAAAGCCGACTCCCTCAAAATGCATTTCAAGCGGCATTGTCCTTGTCCATGAGGACCGCAGGGGACACTCTCTTGTGGTATCGCGGTCGGTGAGGGACAACATAGTGCTTTCCTCTATCGGCAACTACAGCCATCATGGCATTTACGATGTAAAGAGGGAGAGGAAGGATGCAGAGGAAAAGATCAGGCAGATGAACATCCAGGCCCAGGGGCAGGACCAGGTGGCAGGGGAGCTTTCCGGAGGCAATCAGCAGAAGGTCGTCTTTGCAAGGTCACTGATGACAGAGCCGAAGGTATTCTTCTGCGATGAACCGACTCAGGCTGTTGATGTGAAGACGAGGGAAGAAATACATGGCCTTCTGAGGAAATGCGCAAAGGAAGGCAGTGCTGTGGTATATGTGACAAGTGACCTGAAGGAAATGCTTGAAGTTGCTGATTCAATTACCGTTATCTCAAATGGAAGGACCTGGGAACGTCTTGAGAACAGAGGCCTTACATCAGAACAGATTCTTGGATATTGCTATAAGGACAGGTAAAATGGACAGGGAAAAGAAAAAAGCGGACATCAAATCAATCGTAAGGGCATATGGAACCATTTTCGCCCTTGCCTTTGTCATAATAATATTCGGAGTGCTGAATCCGAGGGCATTCCTCTCTTCTACGAATTTCTGGAACATCACAAGGCAGATGGCTATACTCTGCATCATAAGCCTTGGTGCAACACTTATAATGAGTGTTGAGGAGTTTGACCTCTCTGTTGGAAACATCGCGTCATTCAGCGGAGTGCTTTCTGCCTTATTCGCGATAAGCGGGATGCCTTTCATTGCTTCTCTTCTAATATCCATAGTAATCAGTGCGTTTGTGGGGTTTGTGAATGGCTTCATCGTCACTAAGTTCAGGGTAATGTCATTTATCGTGACCCTTGCAATGGGGCAGGTGATATACGGATTCACATACTGGCTTTCCGATGGAGCGATAGTCTTCAATGGAATCCCACAGAGCTTCAAGGTCATCGGAACCGGGAAGATAGGCCCTGTTCCATACCTTACGGTGCTTATGGTCATTGCAATTGCCATTTTCCACTACCTTATGACCCGCACCGCGATGGGAAGGAAGCTATATGCAATTGGAGGAAATGAGATGGCAAGCCGAGTGGCAGGCATAAAGGTCAACGCATATAAGACTCTTGCCTTTACCGTCTCAGGCGCCATGGCCGGCTTTGCAGGAGTCCTTCTTGCTTCCAGGATAGGATCTGCCTCCCCGACAGGAGGGGATGCATATATGCTTAACTCATATGCGACGATATTCATTGGAAAGACACTTTTCAAGGAAGGGATCCCGAATGTGCTTGGCACCGTCGTTGGAGTTGCACTCTTTACAATCCTTGCAAACGGACTGACGATAATGCAGGTTCCGACATTCGTTCAGAACATCGTTACCGGTGTGATAATCGTATTCGCGGTAGTGTTTCAGATGGTGGGAAGCGGCAGAAATGACTAGTATCTATTCAAAAAGGACATTAAGCCTTGTAAAGGGGGGAAGGAAGCTGCTTGTAGGCTATGTGCTTGCAGGATATCCGGGAAAGGAGGATTTCTTCAGGGTCCTGGATGTGATTAACAGCTCTCCGCTGGATATCATAGAACTGGGGTTCGCATCTGATGATCCATATTCAGATGGAGCGGTTATAGCCGAAGCCCATAAGGCTGTTGACAGGAAGCAGTGCTGCTCACTTGCTTACTGGAAGAGGATAAGGGATTATACGGATAAGCCGGTATGGATGATGGGCTATGGAAAGGACATAGTCGATAGCGGCATTTACACCGATTTCTGCCGCGCAGGGGTCATTGATGGACTTGTCATACCTGACCTTGATGAGAAAAAGAGGGTCAGCCTTATCAGTGAGGCAGGAAGGTATGGGGTCGATGTGATAGGTTTTTCCAATCCGGATATGGATGATGAAGAACTAGGCGATGTGTTCTCAACATTCCCTCTTGTATATGAGCAGCTTTATGTTGGAAAGACCGGAAAGGGATCACAGGTTGAGACGTACCATCATATGCTCGATAAGGCGCTGACCTATTCCCATGTGGTAGGCCTTGCGGGCTTTGGCATCAGCACAGCTGAGCAGGTTGAGAGGAAATACAGGGAGGGCTTTGACGGAGTCATTATCGGAACGGCAATCATCAGGCATCTTAATGAATCGCTGGCAAGTCTCTCAGGCTATCTTGAAGATATAGGGAGGGTGAAGGAAACATGGCAGCTATAGCAGCCTTTGATCTTGGAACTACGGCAATAAAATGTGCCGTCCTGGATGAGAAGCAGAATATCAGATTCTCTGGGAAAGTTAATATAGATACTATCCATAATGGGAATTTCATCGAGCAGGATCCCCGCAAGTGGTGGGATGCTTTTGTCACACTATGCCGGAAATTCGATGCATCTGAAGTGGATTACGTGATTTTCTCCGGCCAGATGCAGGATCTGTATTTCCTTGATGGAAATGGCAATCCGCTTGGCAATGCTGTCCTTTATGATGACCAGAGGGGAGCGGGGTATGTGGACTCTCTTCCTGCCTATATAGCAGAGCGGACTTCAATTGACATGAATGGAACAATCCCGGTTGCGAAGCTGCTCTGGTTCAGGGAAAACCAGAAAGAGACGCTTGAGAGGGCAGAGCATCTGCTTATCGGGGCAAAGGATTACCTTATTTACAAGCTTACAGGAGAGTTCACGTCGGATGTGACCAATATGTCGACTTCAGGCATGATGGACATCCTTTCAAAGGAGTATATCCCGCTTGATGGAATAGTGGATGAGCGCATCCTTCCACGCATCCTCTATTCTGATGAGGTGGCAGGGACTGTAGTAGGCAGAGCCTCTGAGGAGACAGGGCTCAGGAAAGGGATTGAGGTCTTTTCCGGCTCAGGGGATGCAGGGGCTACAACACTTGCATCCGGCGTCACTCAAGCAGGGGAATTCAGCATAAACCTTGGAACGAGCGGATGGGTTGCATCCCTTTCTGACCATCCTATGGAAGGTGTATTCAATCTCGCTGCGGTAAACCGCGGGCTTTACATCAACGTAATTCCCGTTCTCAACGCGGCGAATGTCCATAACTGGATTTCCAGGATGATCTACCCTGAAGGGGAGAGGAACAGGTATGATGTGCTTCACGAGCTTCTCAGCTCTGAGAGATGTGGAAATGCTGACCTCCTCTGCATGCCTTACCTTGTCGGGGAAAGGTTTCCGGTTGCAGATGAGAAAGTAAGAGGTGTTTTCATCGGCCTTGATACAAAAACAGGCCTTTCAGATATTGCAAGGAGCGCTCTTGAGGGAGTGGCGTTCTCCCTGAAAATGGGAATGGAGAGGCATAATGTGCTCCCTAAGATGGTGTCATTGATAGGAGGAGGTGCGACAGAACCTGTATGGAACCAGATCTTCTCGGATATCTTCAATGCCCCCGTTGTTGTTTTTGAAGGCTCTGATGTCCTTCCAAGCATCGCTTTATCATCGGTTGTCCTTTATGCAAAGGGAATCATATCTTCATACAGTGATTTCATCGGGGATATCCTCAGGAAGCAGAAATCAGTGGTCTTTTATCCGGATAAGGAGAATGTTGAGCATTACAGGAAGCTCTATGAGAGGTTTAAAAAAATATATCCGGCGGTAAAAGGCCTTTTCTGATTATTTCCTTGTCTATCCCATCCTCCGCCTGATCGTGGAGGATGTTTTTCTGCTCCAGTTCCTTTCCATTCCAGGTGTATGGGCAATGCCCCTGAATATTATTATACTTAGCATATGAAGATCCTCTGCATTTCAGATGCAACAGATACATTGATATATTCCGAAAATGCGATAGAACGCTATAAGGATGTTGATTTAGTCATAAGCAGCGGAGATCTTCCGCTTAAGTACTATGACTATATCCAGACCATACTTAAAAAGGATGTCATATATGTTTATGGCAACCATAATCTTGAGGATTTTGACAGGGCAATGGGGAAAAGCCCGATGATGGGGCCGAACTATACTCCCTTAATGCCTCTGGTGTATTCAGGAGATTTGCTTGATGGGAAAGTAAAGAGGCTCAAAAGAAGCGGCCTGCTCGTTGCCGGACTTGGAGGATCCATGCTTTATAACTACGGCAAGAGCCAGTACAGTGAAAAGCAGATGAAGCGCCGCATGCTGAAAATGGTTCCCCATCTCATATATAACAGGATCCGCTATGGCCGTTATCTGGACATCCTAATCACGCATGCTCCTCCGAGGGGGCTTGGGGATGCGGATGACCTGTGCCACAGGGGCTTTGAATGTTTCCTGACATTCATGGATAAATTCAGGCCGCGCTACCTTCTTCACGGACATGTCCATCTGATTGACATGAATGACAGAAGGGAGCGTGAGTATAAGGGTACCAGGGTTATAAACGTATATAAGAACTATATCCTGGATGACAGTACCCTGGGGGAAAAGCATGAGTGATATCTACAATACTTCTGATGATTTTTCAAAAGCCAAGTCCAGGGCAAGGTTCCAGGCCCTTTACAATACGCTGACCTGGAAAAATACTGATCTGCTCTCATTTTATGAGGTGACCAGCATAATAAAGCCGAAAAGCGAGACATATAAGGGGATGCAGAGCATTCCTGTAAGCAGGATCATCGGATCAGAGGGGCGCTATCATGATTTCTCTTCCGCATTCCTGCCAAAGAGGGAAATGCTCAGGAAAAGGTGGGAGAGTGTGGACAGAGCGGTCCTGAGCGATGTCATCCTTCCTCCGATCTCCGTATTCAGCCTTGGCGGCTGGTATTTTGTCAGGGATGGCAACCACAGGGTTTCTGTTGCCAAGGCACAGGGGGTAGAGTTCATAGATGCAGAGGTGGTAGAGCTTGACAGCCAGATTCCGCTTGAGGAAGGGATGACGATGAAAACCCTGAAGAAGAGGGTCGTTGCATATGAGCGCACCCAGTTCATACAGCAGTATAAGCCATCATATCTTCCCATGGGTGAGATAGTATTCACAAGCCCCGGTGCATACCCTGAGATGGTTAACCACATACTCGTTCATAAGTATTTCATCAACCAGGGCAGGAAAGAGGAGATTCCGTTTGAGTCTGCAGCTGTAAGCTGGTACAGGAATGTCTATGCTCCTATTGTAAAGGCAATCAGGGAAGAGCATCTTCTCTTCCAGTTCCCAGGATGCACGGAAGGGGATATGTACCTCTGGATAGTCAGGAAGTGGGATGAGCTTAAAAGGGAGAAGAAGACTGATGATGTTCCTATAAGGGAAGCGGCCAGGGAAGTCAAGAAAGACAGGAAGGATATCCCCCTGATGCGCTATATAAAATATTTCCTTTCGAAGCTTAAGAAGAATTGATCAGCTGCCGTAAATGCCGGCAGCATAGTTTACAGCCTTATGGACTTAACGGTGGATGCAAGCCGCCTGGCTGCGATCTCCATCGCCTCTCCAGGCCTGTTCGGCATCATTGTTCCATCCTTATGCGTATATGGTGGGTAGTCCACAGATATCAGTCCCATAAGATGAGCCCAGTTCTCAACGGATTCTATTGCATCCAGGGCATCCTTATAGCTGATTGAGCTTGTTGCAAAAGGGTAGAAGTATTTGCCCTCAAGGCTCTTATCCTCATAAAGGGGGAGTGTTCCATCCAGAAATGCCTTCATCTCCGCCGATGGCATTCCCATGACAGATGGAATTCCAAGCATTATTATATCCGCACTGAGCAGCTTCTCATTCTTTGCAAGCGGCAGTGCAAAGATATCCTCATAGTATTCGTTTACGTCGTTGCGCTCTGCTGCAAGTAAGTGCAGATCTGAGTCTTCTATGCGGTAAAGCCTTGCATCAATTCCATCTTCTTTCAATGCATCCCTAATGCTTGATGCGATCAGAAAGAGATTTCCCGATACTGAATGGAATATTATATTTGCTCTCATAATCGCTCCTTGATTTATCTTACACTAAGAAACAGGGAGAGTGTAAGGAAATTCAGCAGAATAATATGGCGTTCAGATGAATTGCTATCTGGTTTGCTGGGAAAGCCTGATCCAGGTGCCATACGCACATCCTTCTGATCCCATGTCCAAAGCCGTGCATTCCAGAACGCTTAAGAGGAACAGGAGCTGTTGCATTAATGGTAAAAGAATGATGGGTGGGGACTGTTTTCCTCCAGTCTTATTTGCCATACCTCGCCTTAAGTCTTGCTGCTTTTTCTGGCGTCATTGTAGGTGCCTCTTTGAATTTGGCCTTGGCTTCTGGAGTGCTCAGCCTCTTGACTGTAGGAGATCCGTTGTCAATAGCTTTCTCCAGGTTCCTGATGCCCCAGTCAGGGTTCACAGTGAATGTTCTGCTGAAAGATTCAGTTGCCATTGCATACCTCCTGCATTTAAGTTTATCAAGGAAAGTATTTCCTTACACACTCAAATAATACTGTCAAAACATTCAAACTATCAATATACAGCTGGCACAAATCCACATATCAATAAGATGGTGGAGCTTGGAAAAAATTTAAAGAAAAACATGCGTGTTTCAGAGGACTATACAAAGGTGTTTTCTTTTATTTTTTCAGTCCAGGATTGTGGAAAGGAGCAGGGCATCAGGAAGATTGCCTTATTCCTTTTCAGCAGTATGCGTTATATATCCCGTTATGCTCACTGACATATACCTTTTCCATAAAGAGGGCAGAGAGGTTATCTTCCGTCAGCACGTCTTCCTTCTTCCCGTCCATCACTATGCGGCCATTCTTCATGAGTATCACCCTTTTTATTTCCGGTATTATTTCTGAAAGCTCATGAGTGACCATTATGACGGTGCTCTCTTCTGTATATGTGCTTATCAGCCTTCTCAGAGATGCACGGGAGGGGAAATCCAGGGCAGATGATGCTTCATCAAGCAGGAGCAGGCGGGGCTTGTTTATATTGACACGCGCAAGCATTATCCTGCGTTTCTCTCCGCTTGAGAGCGTATTCATAACCCTATCCCTCTTCTCATAGAGTCCGACGCTCTTAAGCTCCTCATCTGCCTTAAGCCAGTCCTCCGGCCTTATCTGGTGGTGAAAGTCAAATCCAAGGGATGCGTAAAGGCCTGAGCAGACTATTTCCCTTACAGAGTATGATGTGTTAAGGAACTGCGCGTTCCTTTCAGACACTACGCCGACAAGCTTCTCAAACTCGCTTCTCATCCATCTCTCCTCTCCTAGGAAAAAGTTCTTGTACTCATCCCTTGCAAGCGGATACACCTGCCGTGCGATAACATCAATGAGAGTGGATTTTCCAGCTCCGTTTGCGCCTACAATTGCGATATGCTCGCCATCACTGAAGGAGATGGATGCATCCTCAAGTATGAGCTTTCCATCCCTCCTGACATTTGCATGTTCTATTCTTACCAGTTCTGACATCTTAAAAATCCAGCTTGTCGATACGCGTCTTTATATTGGAAGTCACAGTCAGCGTGAGAGCTACTGCAAGATCCGTATTGCCATCCCTTATGGCATCTACCAGATAACGGTAATCCAATGCTTTCCTTTTCAGTTCTGGCACGGTTTCGACAGTCTGGTCAAGCACCTTCTTAAGCTGCGATCCAAGATTGTTGAGAATTGTATTGAGTATGACATTGTTGTTGCTGTGCATGATCATGGTATGGAATTCATAGTCAAGATCCTTTACCTCCTTCATCATCCTCGGCTCCTCGTGCTCCTCAAGCCCTTTTACAAGCAGCTCAAAGCGGGTGACTATTGAATAGAGGGTCTTGACTGTGAAATCCCTGTCCTGAAGCCTTGAGAGCGTCCTTGCCGCAGAGATTTCAAGATTCATCCTCACCTCCAGAAGATCGTTGATGAGTTTCTTGTTCGTGATGTTCTGCGTGATCATGGATGCTGAGAGGTTCTGCACAAGTGTGTCCAGGTTGTCTGATTTCACCAGTGCCCTCTTCCCCTGTCCTGAGGCGATAAGGCCTTTTGCTTCAAGTATCTTGAATGCCTCCCTGATGCAGCGGGTGGAGACATTATAGAACTCCGCGCACTCTTTCTGGCTCGGAAGGTATTCTCCTATCATGTACTCCCTGGAAAGTATTTTCTGTTCAATTATTTTTGCAACCCTTCCAGATTTCGAGTAGTTGTCGAGTCCCAGTGGATTCTTATTCTTTCCCATTCGTTTTCCTTTTCCTCGTCCCCATGAAATTAATTTTACTCTGATTGAATAGGAAAACAACAGGATGAATTTGCATTTTAGCGATATTATTCAGGCAAAAGGTGATCTTCTGGGTTTCTGCTTCCATGAACACTTGTCCAAAATCGCACAAATGTATGCTGTGATATTCAAAATTAGTGCTGTTTTGTCGCTTTTTCCATCTTACAATACTTCTTATAAGCTATATAATGAAGCCATGGCAAATATGAAAAAAGAAGGCAGGAGGCTCAGAAGAAGCCCCTTCTACGAAATCATTCCTTATATCATGGTTGAGAGAGCTGACGCACAGAACCATATCGAGATCAGCTTTGAGACTGCCAATGCGGAGGCCATGATAAAAGAACTCAGGCAGGAAGGTTATGACAGCATAGGAATGCTCCATATCATACTTGCTGCCTATGTGCGTGCTGTTTCCCAGCGGCCATCGGTCAACAGGTTCATAAGGGGACAGAAGATCTATGCGAGAAATGGAATCATCGTAAATCTCGCTATAAAGAAGAAGATGAGCCTTGATGGGCTTGAGACGACTGTGAAGATGCACTTCAATCCGGATGATGACATCTATGATGTCTATAAGACAGTAAATGAGACACTGGAGAAGACTTACAAGTCGGAGAGCAACAATACGGACAATGTAGCCAAGATAATCAACTATATACCAGGGCTTGTTAAGAAGTTCGCAGTCTGGCTGCTTAAGACCCTCGATTACTTCGGCCTTCTTCCAAAGGCAATCGTTAATGCATCTCCGTTCCATGGATCACTTTTCATTACGAACATGGCATCGCTGAACATTCCGCCAATCATGCATCACCTTTACAATTTTGGAAATGTTCCGCTTTTCATCGCATTCGGCGCAAAGAGAGGAGACCTCTTTCTCGATGAGGATGGCTCTGTAAGGAAGAGAAGGGTAATTGACCTTGTACTCAATATGGATGAGCGCATCTGCGACGGCTACAACTACGCATCTGCGATGAAACTGCTCAAGAAATACCTGACAAATCCTCAGGAACTCAGGGAAAAACCGAAGGAAGTCGTAGTAGATAACGGCTAAAATTAATAAAAATTCAGCTTCGTGTGAGATTTTTGGCATATTTATGCAAAAAATAGTAGAATAATAGGAAAATATTTGTATAATTATTCTCACGCGGAGCAAGAGTATGATAAAAGCCGGAATTATTGGTGCAACGGGATATGCAGGATCAGAAATAGTGAACATCCTCAGGTCTCATGAGGATGTCAAGATCAGCTATCTTGCATCCCATTCTTATCAGGGAAAGGAATATTCTTCTGTTTACCCGTCCTTTTACGGTCTTGTTGATGACGTTCTTAAGGAGGATGACATCAATAAGGCCGCTGAAGTGTCTGATGTGATATTCCTGGCATTGCCGCATGGGCTTGCCAGCAAGGTGGTGACAGAAGATCTTATCAGGGAAAAAGTCATAATTGATCTTGGGGCTGATTTCCGCTTAAAGGATATAGCGGCCTATGAGTCGTGGTATAAGACGGAGCACATGTCCCCTAATCTGGTCAGCAGGGCAGTATATGGACTGCCTGAAATTCACAGGAAAGAAATAAAGGGTGCCCATCTGATAGCAAATCCTGGGTGCTATACCACATGTTCGATACTGACACTCTATCCGCTTGTCAAATTCAGCCTGGTGGAGGCAGATTCAATAATCGTTGATGCAAAGAGCGGAGTGAGCGGAGCAGGAAGGAGCGAGAAGATACAGAATCTTTTCTGCGAAGTGAATGAGAGTGTGAAAGCCTATTCTGTGGCTTCCCACCGCCATACACCTGAAATTGAGCAGGAGCTTTCTCTTGCAGGAGGAAAGGATGTTGTGATCACATTCACGCCACATCTTATCCCGATGGAGAGGGGCATTCTCTCAACATGCTATGCAAGGCTGAAGGAAGGCGTGAGCAAAGCCATGGTGGATGAGGCGTATAAGGAGTGCTATAAGGATGAACCCTTCATCAGGCTTACCCCTCATCTTCCGGAAACAAGGTTTGTCAAGGGAACGAATTACCTCGACCTGTCATACCGCATCGATGAGAGGACGGGAAGGATCATCGCACTTGGTGCGCTGGACAACCTGGTAAAGGGAGCAGCCGGACAGGCTGTTGAGAATATGAATATCGCATTCGGCTTTTCAGAAAGCTCGGCATTAGAGAGGATAGCAGTCTTATGATAATAGAGAAAACGGTTAAGATGCCGAAGGGCTTCATGGCATCAGGCATCCATGCAGGAATAAAGAAGATCAGGAAGGATATGGCACTCATATATTCGGGCGCAGAGTGTACTAGCGCAGGCACTTTCACCACAAACAGGGTCAAGGCAGCTCCCGTTAAATATGATATCTCCATCAGGAACATTCCAAAGCACGGTATCATCGTGAACAGCGGCAATGCCAATGCCTGCACATCTGAGCGCGGGGATGAGGATGCAAGGGCAATGGCCGCATCAGCTGCATCACACCTTGGAGGGAGCGCAGAATCCTATTACGTATGCTCAACAGGGGTAATTGGAGTGCCTCTTCCAATGGAAAAAATAGAAAACGGGATAAAGGGACTGGTAAAGGGGCTCTCCCCGTCAGATGAGGCGCTGATGGATGCTTCTGAGGCAATCCTCACGACTGACACGTTCAGGAAGGAGGCATCATGCACTATCCGTATCGATGGGACTGAAGTGAGGCTGACAGGTTTTGCCAAAGGATCTGGAATGATACATCCGAATATGGCAACCATGCTTGCCTTCGTTATAACAGATGCAAGGATAGGCTCCTCCCTGCTGCAGGACATGCTTGGAAGGAGTGTTGAGGATACGTTCAACATGATAAGCGTTGACGGGGACACATCAACCAATGACACATGCCTTGTACTTGCAAACGGGCAGTCAGGGGCAAAGGAGATCCTCAGTGGCACGAAGGAGGAGGAAGAGTTCAGAAAGGCCCTGAACTACATCCTTGGAGAGCTTGCATGCCTTATCACAAAGGATGGAGAGGGAGCAGGACGCTTCATAGAAGTGAAGGTGGAGGGTGCAAAAACTAAAAAGGATGCAAGGCTCATGGCACGTTCCGTTGTCTCTTCGAACCTCGTGAAGGCGGCTTTCTTCGGCTCTGATGCGAACTGGGGCAGGATATTATGCGCCATGGGCTACAGCGGTGCGGATTTTGATCCTGATAAGGTTGATCTCATATTCTCTTCCGATAAGGGGTCCATTGAGGTGCTGAAGGCAGGCGTTCCTCTCCCGTTTGATGAGGCAAAGGCAAAGATGATCCTCCTTGAAAAGAGCGTTAAGGTCCTTGCTGTCCTTAAGGACGGGACTGAGAAGGCCACGGCATGGGGATGTGACCTGACATATGACTATGTGAAGATTAATGGAGATTACAGAAGTTGACTGACTACGATTCATATATAAGGAAGGCAGAAGTCCTTATTGAGGCTATACCGTACATAAGGAAATTCAGGGGCTGCATAGTCGTCATCAAATATGGCGGATCTGCCATGCTTGATGAGGAGCTGAAGAAAGCAGTCATTACGGATATCGCAATGCTGAAATACATCGGGCTGTACCCGGTTGTGGTGCATGGGGGAGGAAAGGAGATATCAGCACTTCTTTCAAGGCTTGGGAAGCAAAGCGTGTTCATCGATGGCCTCCGTGTCACAGATAAGGAGACTGCGGATGTTGCTGAGATGGTTCTCTCCGGCCATATTGCAAAAGGCCTGGTAGATGATCTTGAGAATGTGGGAATCAGCGCATGCTCCATCAGCGGAAAGGATGGCCATACGCTTTTAAGCGGCAAGAAGATAGATGAAAAGGGGAGGGATCTCGGATATGTCGGCTATGTCAGGAAAGTGGATCCGACCCTTATAGACACACTCCTTGATGCTGATTTCGTTCCTGTCATTTCCCCCGTCGGGGTAGATGAGGAGGGGAACACTTACAACATCAATGCGGATTATGCGGCATCCGCAATTGCCGGAGCACTTGGCGCGCAGAAGCTTGTGTTCATGACGGATGTTGAGGGGATACTCCGCGATAAGGATGATCCTGAAAGCCTCATAAGGAGGCTGAGTGCGGAGGATGCCAGGGAGTATATAAAATCAGGTGTGATAAAGGGAGGCATGATACCAAAGACAGAATGCTGCCTTGATGCAATTGAGAAAGGGGTGAAGAGTGTTCACGTGCTCGATGGCAGAAGGCCGCACTCGATACTTCTTGAAGTCTTTACGAACCGTGGTATCGGCACGATGATATCAGGAGCGGATCAAGAAAAGGAGGAGGACGGTGACTGATTACATTAAAACGGCAAAAGAGAACTTCATGCATACATATTCAAGCCAGGATGTCTGCTTTGATCACGCAGATGGCGTAATGGTCTATGATACGGAAGGAAAAGCCTATATAGACATGGTTGCGGGCATTGCGGTCAATGCACTTGGCTATAACAATGAGAAGATCAGGAAAAGGACGATGGAAGTCCTTGAGGATGGATTTTTCCATCAGTCAAACCTCTATTACAATAAGTGGGCTCCGCTGGCTGCCGAGCGCATAAACAGGGTAGCAGGCAGCAGGGAGGTATTCTTTGCAAACAGCGGAGCAGAGGCAAATGAGGCAGCCTTGAAGGCAGCAAGGAAATATGGCTCAAAAGCAGGAAGGAGCAAGGTCATCTCATTCAGCCACAGCTTCCATGGAAGGACATATGGATCCCTTACCCTGACTGGTCAGCAGAAGTACCAGAAAGGCTTCTATCCTGTAGTGCCTGATGTGGTATATGCAGAGTACAACTGCCTGGATTCCGTGAAGGCCCTTCTGGATGGATCTGTCTGTGCAATCATAATGGAGCCAATCCAGGGAGAAGGTGGGATAATCCCTGCAGATGGAGATTTCATCAGGGGTGTAAGGGAAATATGCGATGCAGAAGATATCCTTCTTATCTTTGACTGTGTGCAGTGCGGACTTGGAAGGACTGGAAAGATCTTCTGCTTTGAGCACTACGGGATAAAGCCTGACATCATGACGCTTGCAAAGGCTCTTGGATGCGGAATCCCGTTCTCAGCATGTGTCGCTTTTGAAAAGGCTGCAGGCATCTTCTCTCCTGGAGAGCATGCATCCACATTCGGTGGGAATGCACTTGCCTCTGCACTCTCCCTGGTCCTTTTTGATGAGCTTGAGGGTGGCCTTGCAGAGGAGGCTGGAAAGAAAGGGGCGTATCTAAGGAAAGCTCTGGAAGCTGTAGCTGAAAAGCATGGCGGTAAATGTACCGCAGTGCGTGGCATGGGGCTGATGCTCGGGCTTGATCTCACGGTCCCTCCTTCTGCCGTGATAGCCAGATGCAGGGAAAAAGGGCTTCTTGTATGTTCTGCAGGCTATACGGTCCTGCGTTTCATCCCACCCCTTATCATCGGATATGATGAGATTGACAGGGCTGCCTCAATCGTGGATGAGGCATTAAGCGAACTCTGATCAGACTATTCTCCGGCCTATGAGTTTTTTTCTTATGGGCCTTTTCTTTTTCTCAATGTATGGCTATTTTCTATGAGAAACTATAGGCAGGAAGTATTTGTGAAGATTTAAATAAATCCATATAATACAGAAACCGCGGAGACTAACATTGGATAGCAGAATTATTGATATAATCATCTCATCGTTTCCCCAGATACTGCTTCCCGGGCTGACGATGACAATACCACTGACTGTTATATCCTTTTCCCTGGCGCTTCTTATTGCCATTGTCACTGCAACCGTGCAGTATGCAAGGATAAGGATAGTTAAGGACATAGTGCGCTTCTATATCTGGATAACGCGTGGAACTCCTGTGCTTGTGCAGCTCTATGTGGTCTTCTATGGACTGCCAAGTGTCGGAATAACCCTTGATCCGTTTATTGCGGCTGTAATAGTGTTCTCCCTGAATGAGGGGGCATATGCATCTGAGACAATCAGGGCCGCGCTGGAGGCAATACCGGATGGACAGAGGGAAGCCGGGCTGTCACTTGGCTTCAATTTCTTCCAGGTGATGGCAAACATCATCTATCCGGAGGCACTGCGCATTGCGTTCCCGTCCCTGTTCAATGCCCTGATCGGCATGGTAAAGGATACAAGCCTTGCCGCGAACATCACTGTGCTTGAGATGTTCATGGCTACGCAGAGGATCGTCGCAAGGACTTATGAGCCGCTTCTTCTTTATATTGAGGTGGCTGTTATCTACCTGATATTCTGCACTGTGCTTACTAAGCTCCAGAGCTATGGGGAAAAGAAGCTTAACAAGTACACAGTCGAAACTGTTTAGAATAGGAGAGAGAAATGAAGAAAATTATTAAGGCTGTTTCCATAATGCTTATTGCCTCACTGCTTATTGCATCATGCTCTAAAAGTGAGTCCCACTCAGAAGGCAGTCTTCTTGAGACTGTTGAGGAGAGGGGAAGCCTTTATATCGGAACTGAGGGGACATGGGCCCCCTGGACATACCATGATGAGAGCGATAAGCTCGTAGGCTTTGATGTGGAGGTTGCAACACGTATTGCCCAGATAATGGGGCTTGAGCCTGTCTTCTATGAAAGTGAATGGGACGGCCTTTTTGCAGGCCTAAACTCATCCCGGTATGATATCGTGGCAAACGGTGTCGAGGTGACAGATGAAAGGAGGGGAGCTTATGATTTCTCAACCCCTTATGCATATATCAACACGGTACTGATCGTGCGTGATGACAATGAGGATATCAAAAGTTTTGAGGATCTTGAGGGAAAGACTACATGCAATACCCTTGCATCCACTTATTCCCTTCTGGCAGAGAGCTATGGGGCAGATACGATTGGCGTTGACTCCCTTGCTGATACCATTCTTCTTGTTGAGCAGGGAAGGGTGGATGCAACACTGAATGCCGATGTCTCTTTCTATGATTACATGAGAGTGCATCCGGATGCGCCATTGAAGATTGTTGCCACAACGGATAACCCTTCCAATGTCTCAATTCCGGTAAGGAAGAATGAGCCTGAATTCCTGGAGGCAGTCAACAGTGCAATAGACCAGTTAAGGGAATCCGGAGAGCTTTCAGAAATCTCCATCAGGTATTTCGGCTCTGATGTCACAGACTGATTCCCTTTTGTTCAAGCAGGTAAAGAGGCCGGACTTTCCGGTCTCTTTTGCATTAATAATTCTAGTCAGCTCTCTTTCTCGTCTTTTATATCAAGTGCAGAGTGATGGAGCCTCCCTTCCCTTTTTAGTACGTCTTCCGTTATGAACTGGACGTTCTTCAGGTTCCTTCCTGAGACGAACTGCCGGATGGCACACTCTGCTTCACACCTTCCTGTTGCATGGCGGTATGACATGAAGCCATGGAAAGAGCCGGGGGCAGTGAATGCCTTAACGGGAGTTTCCGCCTTCTCAAGCTCCATTGCATAGAGAAGTCCGTCATCCATCAGGGGATCGTTTTCCGCAGTTATTATAAGGGCAGGAGCGAGCCTTGTCTTATCCTGGGCAAGAAGCGGGGAGAACTGAGGGGAGAGTATATCCTTTGGCTCCCTTGCATAGCTGTCTATATAGAAGGAGAGGCGCTTTGAATTGAGCATCGGAGTTTCCGCTTTCTCCTCCATTGAAAGTGTCCTGAGACGGCCGTCGGTTATCGGATAGAGCAATATCTGCCCAGCCAGGCTTGGCCCCTTCCTGTCCCGGGCAAGGGTGGCTACGACAGCTGCGAGGTTCCCTCCTGCACTGTCACCAGCAACAAAGATCCTGTCCGGATCTATCTTCCAGTACTTTGCACCCTCCGCTGCCCATAAAAGGGCATCATAGCAGTCTTCAACCGGGATTGGGAACTTGAACTTCGGAGAGAGCCTGTAGTCTATGCTGAGTATGCATGCTCCTGTCACTTCAGCAAGGTGGGACAGGTAGACTGCATAGAACTCCATGTTCCCGAATGTCCATCCTCCGCCATGGTAATAGACGATGAGCGGAGAGAGTCCTGTCGGGGTAAGGCGCGGGTTTGAGAAATAATATCCGGTAACCACTCCGGATGCCACCGGGATAATATACGAACTTGTTATTATATTCTTTGAGCTTCTTGGAAGTATCTTCAGGATCTTCCTTGTCATGCTCATATTGTTTACTGCTTCTATCTGATCAACAGAAGGGCGGTCTTCTCCTCGGATGAAGAGATCCTTCGAGACTTCGACAATCTTTCTCATCCTTCTGGAAAGCTTATATTCTGTCATACATACGATTTTAATTAATGTTTTTGATATAATGCAACAAAAAGAGAGCCTGAAAGCCTGCTAAAAGGGGATTAAAGGTGAAAATTTATGTATTTTTTTCCTGATCCTGCCCGTAATATTCCAGTTTCAGGTAAATATCAATATAGCTGAAAGTGCATATTACCGTTTTAATTTGCATTGAGAGTAACCATAAGATACAAATATATGTACTGAATGTATGATGTTAAATTTTTATAAAAAAAGTTTGCTTTTCCTCTTTTAGCGTGCAATAATTGAATTGTTCAGATATTGTACTGATAGACCCTGCATACAAGTTTTCTGGACAACCCGTATTCTCGGGACAAGGAGGTTGCCGCTGGAGATCAGCGGTTTTTTTGTGTATTTTCATTAAAGATGTAACCAAAAATCCATATTTTTGTTAATAATTGAGTAATGAGAAAATTTCTTCTGATACTGCTTTTATCCTTAGCCATATTTTCCTGTGCCACTGAGGAGGCGATTGAGCCTCAGAGGGAGATCACCATGCCTGTATTTGAGGATGTTGTGGCAGAAGTCCAGGAAAAGGAAGAGGATAAAGCGGAAAACCTGGCTGTTCCAGGCGTGGCTGAAGAGAGCGCGAAGGCTGAGGAGGAGACTGTTATAGAAGAACCTCCAGTTCCTGAAGAAGAAGCAGCGCCGGCTGTGGAAGAAAAGGCAGAAGAAGTTACCCCAAGGGTTATTGTAGACGAACTGAGTGAGAAAATAGAAAGTGAATATATCCAGCCGGATGAAAAGAGGGAAGCGGAGCCTCAGGTTGAGGAAACTGTGAAAGAGATGGAAGAGGCTCCTGGCGAAGCTGAAGTGATTCAGGCTCCTCAAGTGAATGGTGAGGGCCTTTTGGATATGCAGATGAATGACAGGACTTTCCTTATCCTGATAGAGCTTGTCGTGATTGTCTTCATCTTCACCCTTTCCAGTGTTATAAGGAACAAGTTCGGAAAGCCTCTTCCGCTGTCAATATCGATAGTGCTTACTCTCCTTTTCACCGCGATACCGGTTCTCATAACACTGATAGTTGCCGGAGAGGACATACTGCTTTCCCTTTATTCATCCCTTCTCCTTTCCATGCTTGTATTCAGGTCAAAAAACAGGAGGATCTAGCAGCTTTCTATCTTCTTCAGCTGCCTGAGCAGCTCTGTCCTGTAGAAGAAGTGATCAAGGGCCTTGAAGCATGCTCCCTCAATCACGCCTGAATCCCCGGCAACACTTTTAAAGAGTGCGAAATCATTCTTGAATGACGGCATCCTGTCTATGATCATGCTGTTGAGCGCCGCATAGCACTCATCCTTCATGTCCGCATAATCCCCAACTATCATGGCCCTTTTTGCACCAGTTGCATTTGCCGCTGCTGCCACCGCATCTGCAAGCATTGGCAGGGCATCCCTGATGGTATGCCATTCATCCTCCTTTGCCAGTATTTCCCTTGCGCTCAGGTTGGCCCTGAGCTTCCTCTTGAATGCATCCCCGGAAAAGAATGTGTCAATGCAGCCTTTCAGGCCGCAGTAGCAGTCATTGCTTCCTGCAACCCTTATATGCGCGAAGTCCTCTATATTCCGCCCTTCATAAAAAGAGGAGATATGGTCATTTGCCATGATGAACAGCATGTCATCAAGAGGATCATCACAGGCTTTTTTCTCTGCTATAGTCTGGGCTTCTATCTGGGAAAGCGTTATGTACGGGAAAGGAAATACATCCTTCAGGTCCATCTCCTCATCAGAGGCGACGGCTGCGCCATAAATTACGACGCTGTTGCTCTTCAGGATTCTTTCAAGGGACGATTTCAGGTTCTCCTTCAGCTCTTCCGTGCTCTCTCCGCGGGCAAAGCGCTCAAGGCGGAGTATTTTCCCCTTCAGGTCGCTTGCTGCCAGCAGGCATCCTTTTTCCTTCACTGCCAGGGCTATGGCTTTTCCTGCCTTCACATTTATATCGAGCAGGGTGGAAGGGCGGCCTGATGGAATTGCCATCTTCCCTGTTTCCACTACAAGGCCTTCTTTTATGAGAGTGTCAACGATTTCTGAGATAGACACCTTGTTTATCAGCAGTTCTCTCGAAAGCTCAGCCCTGCTTAAATCCTTCTTTTCCCTTAAGAGCGTAAGCGTCTTAAGCTTGTTTATCAGCCTTGCATTGTCGGGTCTAGAAAAGTCCATATAATGAGAATAGCAGAACGGATTCAGTTTTTCCATTCTATTAAACCCTTTGCCGTTTGCTTTGCAGTTGCCATTTTGGATATCTGTGATTACTTTTAGACTCGAGAGGTTTTAACATGGCAACAAAGAAATTCAAGACTGAAGTCACTGATCTGCTTCAGCTTATCATCCACTCCCTTTATTCAAACAGGGAGATATTCCTTCGTGAGCTTATCTCAAACGCATCAGACGCAATAGACAAGCTCAAATACCTGTCACTGGTTGATGGGGATCTCAAGGGATTTGAATTTGATCCAAGGATCGATATCTCATTCACGGAAGACGGAAAGAGGACATTGACAATTAAGGATAATGGACTTGGCATGGATGAGGATGACCTTAACAACAATCTGGGAACGATTGCCAGCAGCGGCACGAAGAAGTTCCTTGCATCCCTTACTGAGGACCAGAAGAAGGACAGCAACCTGATCGGACAGTTCGGAGTCGGATTCTATTCGGCATTCATGGTTTCTGAGAAGATTGAAGTAATCTCAAGGAAAGCAGGAACGGATAAGGCCTATAAATGGACCAGTGATGGAAAAAGCAGCTATGAGATTGCTGAGGCTGAGAGGGATAGCCAGGGAACTACAATCATCCTCCACCTTAATGAGGATGGCTCCACATTCGCAAACCGCTATGAGATTGAAAGCCTTGTGAAGAAGTACTCAGACCATATTGCATATCCGATTTACCTTGAATACGACAAGGTGAACTACAACTATGAAAAGAAGGATGAGAAAGGCGAGCCTGAGAAGACAAGCGAACATGTAGTTGAGCAGATCAACACATGCTCTGCCCTCTGGAGGAGAAACAAGAGTGAGATAAAGGATGAGGAGTACAAGGAGTTCTATAAGAACAACTACTATGATTCTGAGGATCCTCTTTTCTATATTCATACAAAGGCAGAGGGAACAAATGAGTACGTTACGCTCTTCTATATTCCGGCAAAAGCTCCTTTTGACATGAATTACGCAGACTACCGTCCGGGTGTCAAGCTCTACGTCAAGAGAGTTTACATCACAGATGACGACAAGACACTCCTTCCATCCTATCTTCGTTTCGTGCGCGGAATAATAGACAGTGAGGATCTGCCTCTTAACGTTTCCCGTGAGATCCTGCAGGAAAACAGGGTGATGGCATCAATCAGGAACGGATCTGTTAAGAAGCTCCTTTCTGAGTTCAAGAAGATGAGTGAGAACAATCCTGAACTCTATGCAAAGTTCATAGAACAGTACAACAGGCCGCTCAAGGAAGGGCTATACAGCGACTATGCAAACCGTGACACCCTTTTAGAGCTTGTCAGGTACCACTCTTCTTCCGAGCCTGGATTCACAGGATTCAAGAGCTACAAGGAGAGGATGAAGGAAGGCCAGAAGGCCATCTATTACATCACGGGAGGAAAGGAAGAGACGCTCAAGGCATCTCCGCTTCTTGCCGCTTACAAGGCAAAGGGATATGAAGTGCTCATAATGGATGACGATATTGATGAGATCGTCATTTCCACGGTAGGTGAGTATGATGGAACGCCACTTAAGGCAATCAACAAGGCCGGGGCAATGGATGACCTGAAGGATGGAAGCGAAAAGAGCGAGGAGAACACTGCTCTTATTGAGAAGCTGAAGAATGCACTCAAGGACAAGGTTAAGGATGTGCGTATCTCCTCAAGGCTTGTGGATACTCCGGCTGTTGTCGTCAATGATGATAACGACCCAAGTGCACAGATGCAGAAGATCCTGAAGCAGATGGGAGGGGAGAGCATGGATATCAAGCCGATCCTTGAAGTCAACGCAGCATCTCCTCTTATAAAGAAGATTGAAGAAAGCAGCGATGATGAGTATACGGCAAAGCTTGCTTCTGTCGTCCTTTCTTCTGCATACCTGCAGGAAGGCATAATGCCTGAGGATCCGGCAGCATTTGCAAAAACGCTGTCAGAACTTCTTTCGAAATAGTTTCCATATTATGCTATAATCTTTGAGGGAGCCGTTTGAGCCCCCTCAAATTTTTTTAGTTTAGGATAGATGATGGAAGCAAGCACAGCTGCAAATGGCAGCGCCATAAATAATCTTATAGTAAGCATAGCATCGTATTTTGAGCCGGAGAAAATGGTGCTCAGGGGGATTGTGATTCTCATAATCCTGGTAGCCGCGATAATCCTGACAAAGCTGGTTTCTAAATTCTTCAGGGACCTGCAGTCGCATAACAGGATTTCCACAATACTCTCATCCCTTCTGAGAAAGACGATAAAATGGGTCATCTGGATAGTTGCCATAGTTGCAGTCCTGCAGACATGCGGACTGAACCTGACGCCTGTCATCGCAGGCCTCGGAGTCTCCGGTGTCGTTCTCGGCCTTGCCCTTCAGGAGACGATTGCAAGCTTTTTCGCCGGTCTTGTGATTGCGGTGAAAAAACCGTTTGAAATCGGGGATTATGTCACAATTGATGGAACTGGCGGGACTGTCAGGAGCATGGATATGATGGGCATAACACTCACCACTCCGGATAACAAGCTTATCACCATGAGCAACAAGAATGTGTGGGGCAGTGTAATAATAAACACATCCGCTCTTGATAAGAGAAGGGTTGATATGGTTGTCTCCGTTGGCTATGGCACTGATCTTGGCAAGGCAAAAAAAGTGATCAGTGACCTTCTTTGCTCGTATCCGGAAGTCCTGGAGGAACCATTTCCTGTCGTTGAGGTTAATGCGCTCTCATCTTCTTCAATTGATTTCATCGCGCGTCCATGGGTCAGCAATGCTGATTACTGGACATTCTACTGGAAATTCCAGAAAGATATAGTTGAGAAGCTCAATGAGAACAATATCGAGATCCCGTTCAACAAACTGGATGTCAATCTTGTGAAGGGAGACTAAAGCTTCCTCAATCCTATGAGGAATATCTCAAAGCTGTCATCACGCGAAGCCTTCGGTTTGAAGGCTTTTGCTTTTTCAAAAATAGTCCTCATATGTTTCAGTATCTCCTGCTCCCCGCCACCCTGGAATATCTTGATCACAAGGTTTCCGCCTTTCTTGAGCTGCTCTTCTGCAAGACGCACAACTTCCTCTGCAAGGCGTTCACTCCTTGATGTGTCCACGGTCCTGTTTCCTGTTGTCATCGGGGCTGCATCGCTTATGATGGTATCGTAAGGGCCAAGCTCCGTCAGCTTTGCCCTGACTGTGGGGGAAAAGGCATCTCCTGTTATCTCCGTAACAGTAGGGGGAACGGGATCAAGGGAGAGCGGATTGAGGTCACAGGAGACAATCCTTCCATTTCCCTTTATCAGCTCCCTGTGTGTGAAAAGAGTCCATGATCCTGGAGCAGCTCCCACATCCAGCACGCTGTCTCCTGGCTTTATGAGCTTTTCCTTCTCATTTATCTCCTGGAGCTTGTACACGCTTCTTGCGGGGTATCCTTCCTTATGTGCTTTTGCCGTATATGAATCTGCTTTATCTCTTCTTGAATGGGCCATAGGGAAATATTAATTGAAAAACGGCAAAAAAAACAGCATCGCCGACATGTTTAGGATGGGAGAGAGAGCCGGCGATGCAACCATTCTAATTTTGTTTTTCACACATATACTATCAAGGAGGTGAAAAAACTGTTGCTCTGTTAATTTAGATGCAAAAAGCGTGCCAACCTGGATTTTAAGGGATATGATGCATATTTTGCACAATCGATATGTGTAAAATTTTCACACTGTGCAATTTTTACATAGCAATAAAAATGGCACCTATATTCAAAAGGTGCCGAAATGCTAAAAAAAGGAGGTTGAAAAAAACTGTTTGCTCTATTTACTGATTTTCCTAGC
>CASFJV010000070.1 GCA_949295125.1 uncultured Spirochaetales bacterium | reverse complement strand
CTTGATGATGACGTTGAAATCAGTAACCTCACCTTCCTTTATCTTCTCATTGAGGTTTTCAAGTGTGATCTTGTTCCTGTTCCCGCTCTCTCCGAGCCTCTCAAGCTCCTGCCTCTTGGCTCCAACCATCCTTGCCTGCTTTTCGTCCTCTGTCACCTGGAATGGATCACCTGCAGATGGAATGTTGCTCAGTCCTATGATCTCAACCGGATCAGAAGGCCCTGCACTCTGGATTTTCTTTCCCTTGTCATCGAACATTGCCCTGACCCTTCCTGGGTATATTCCAGCTACATAGTAATCTCCCTGGTGCAGTGTACCCTTTTCAATTATTACTGTAGCAACTGTACCCCTTCCCTGGTCAATTCTGGATTCAAGAACTTTTCCGACAGCGCGGCAATTCGGATTTGCCCTGAGCTCAAGCATCTCAGCCTCAAGGAGGATAGTATCAAGAAGTTCATCAATGCCTTCTTTCCTAAGTGCACTGATTTTGCAGTAGAGAGTCTGTCCGCCCCATTCTTCCGGCATGAGCCCGAGTTCTGAAAGCTGCTGCATGACCCTCTCTGGATTTGCTTCAGGAAGATCACACTTGTTGATTGCAACAATAATTGGAACATTGGCTGCTTTTGCGTGGTCGATAGCCTCCCTTGTCTGCGGCATGACACCGTCATTGGCTGCTACAACAAGGACTACGATGTCTGTCACCTGTGCTCCTCTGGCTCTCATCATTGAGAATGCTGCATGGCCCGGAGTGTCAAGGAATACGATATTTCCCTTTCCTGGCACAGAAACCTTGTATGCTCCGATATGCTGCGTAATTCCACCAAACTCACCGGATGCGACATCACTGCTCCTTATTGCATCAAGAAGCTTTGTCTTACCATGGTCAACATGTCCCATGATGGTTACAATCGGTGCCCTTGGAGCCATATCCTCTTCCCTGTCTTCCTCACTTTCTATGATTGTCTCATCATAAAGTGAAACAAGATGCACCTCACAGCCGAACTCACTTGCAATGATGGCTGCAGTATCGTAGTCGATATTCTGGTTGATAGTTACCATCATACCCATATTGAAGAGCTTTGATATGATATCGCTTGCTTTCAGGTTCATCTTCTTTGCAAGATCGGATACGGAGATATTCTCCATGATATCAATCTTTGAAGGGACGGCTGCAAGCTTGTCTTCCTCTTTCTTTTTCTTCTGGAGCTGGAAATCGATTTCAGCCATTTCACGGGTATTCTTATCGTAATCTTTCTTTCCCCTCTGCTGATTTGCCCTCTTTCCTCCCTTCTGGTTTATCTCCATCTGGGCTGGAGTTGCAGATTTTGGAGCAAAAGCGCCATTTTGCCTGAAGCCCTGTCCTGCTTTATTGAATGGTGCCTTTCCATCCCTGCTGAATGGCCTTGGCTGACCATCCTTATTTGGCGTATATGACTGCCCCGGACGGATGTTGCCGAAATTTCCATCCCTTCTCCTGAAATCCCTTCTCTCTCCGTCTTTTGAGCCAAAATCCCTTCTTGGCCCGTTATTCTGCCTTCCTCCGACAGGGCGGCCACCTACAATTCCGGCAACCCTAGGCCTTGAAGGATCTGCTGGAGTGCTCTCAGTCTTCTGTCCAGGAACAGGTGGAAGATTTGAGCTCTTTATGATAACCGGTCCGTTATGCAGAGGTGATGAAATCCTGTTTGAAGGACTTTTTTCCGTTCGTGGATGAGGCTGGAACCTGTTCTGGCCGATAACTGTGCCATAACTGCTCTTTTTCTCTTCCTTTACAGGTGCTTTCTCCTCAGCCTTTTCTGAAGCAGGCTTTGCTTCTTCCTTCTTCACCTCTGGCTGGATGGCAGGAGCAGGCTCAGCAGGCTTTTCCGGCTGAACCTCCTCTTTCATCTTGATCTTAACAACAGGTTTTTTCTTAATAACAACTTTTCTTTTTACAGCCTCTTCCTTGACCTCAGCTTTTGCCTCCTCAGCTGCTGGAGCCCTTTTGATGACTGTTGCCTTGATTTCTTCTTTCTTACTATCTGTCATTGTTATCCTTATAAATATTACTCAAATTCAAACTCTACACCGCAGTTCGGACAAACTGTAGTGCCAGCTGGAAGCACTGTATGGCAGTTCGGGCATTCGAATGAATACTCATCATCCTCTTCAATAACGACGAAGCTCCTGATTTCCTGGATCTCATCATCTGTGAATCCAAGTTCCTTAAGCTCCTCATCAGAGTATTCAAAGAACTCCTCAATTGACCAGATATCCCTCTTCTGCAGCTTATCTACGAGTGCCTTGTCAAGGCCAAGCTCGCTCACTGGAGTATCATCAGGGGCAATTCCCATCTCCTCATTTGAAAGCTTTTCTTCCTTCTCTTCAGGCTTTTCCTCTTCATTCCTGAAAAGGTCATCAACATTCTCATAGATCTTCTGTGTCTCTTCCATTTCCGCAAACTGGCTTGGAGTCTTCACTTCAATATTCCAGTCACAGAGCATCTTAGCAAGCTTTACGTTGACTCCAGATTGCCCAATGGCGATGCCAAGCTGGTTGTCATCAACAATTGCAATGATATGCTTGCTGGATGGATCCATAACCACTACTCTCTGTACCTGTGCAGGAATGAGTGCATTTGCAACATAGGCAAGAGGATCATCAGAATAGCGGATGATATCAATCTTTTCACCTTCGCATTCAGTCATGACTGCCTGAATCCTGAGGCCCTTTGCACCTACGACAGCTCCGACAGGATCCACATCTGCCTTCCTTGTCGTAACAGCAATCTTTGTCCTTACTCCGGCCTGCCTTGCAATGCTCTTTATCTCTACATCACCGGATGCAATCTCCGGGACCTCGTTTTCTATGAGGGCCTTTACAAAATCCCTGCTTGATCTTGTAAGTGTAATCCTGACACCCCTCTCTTCCCTCTTGTCTTTTCTTCCCTTCCTTTCCTGGGGAGCATCTGCCTTGTCAACTTTCTCAACAAGGAACTTGTATTTCTGCTGTGTTGCATAGGTCTCTCTCGGGCTCTGTCCCTTAAGAGGGAATGTGGCTTCGATCGGCAGTCCGATATTCACAGCGTAATCGCCATTTTCCTTTCTTCTCTTTATCTCACCATAAATGAGCTTGCCCTCTTTCCTCTTGTTGTCCGCATACATCTTGTCATTGAAATACTCCTTGACAATCTGCTGGCCCCTCTGCTTTGCTGACTGAACGGAAGCTGATTCAAAGTTTTTCGGATCAAGAGGGATCTTCACTTCATCCCCTTCCTGGATTTCCTCATCTCCAGTCATCTCGATTGCCTCATCGATTGGGATCTCAGTATAAGCAGAGTACCAGTTCTCTTCCTTCACAACTTTCCTTATCTGGTAGACGCTCATAACCCTCATGGTATCATCAAATTCGATAACGCAGTTCTCATCGGTTCCGAACTTCTTCTTATATGCGCTTCTAATCATGTCCTGGATGAGGGAAATAACCTGATCCTCGCGCATGTTGCGCTCATTAATCATAGCATCTATTTCGTTTTTAAGATCCAAACTCATTTCTCTTTGGCCTCCGTTATATAATCCAGTTTCGCTTTTGCAATATCGCCATAGTCAATCCTGATTTCATCCCCGCTCTCCTTTATATCCTCTACAATGTAGGATGAAAGGGTCAGAGCCTCATCATCCGCATCTGAAATCAAGCCGGAGATGTATGACGATTTCTCTATGGAATAAAGCTTTACATGCTTTCCAGTAAATACCCTGAATTCACCAATGTCCTTGATATTCCTGTTTATTCCAGGGCTTGACACTTCAAGGCTGAGATCCCGTCCGTATTTGATTGAATAGCGTGGATATATGATATTATAAATCTTTTCCAGGTCCTCTGTCGTGATGTCACTGTCCCTCTTATGGCACAGCACTCTCAGGTTAACCGAACCCTTATGTTCGCTCAGCGATGTCTCTACAAGGCTGTAGCCAAGCGGCTCAAGCATTGATGCAACATCTAAAAAAAGTACACTTGAACGTGCGTCCTCTGTAAGCATAATCCTCCGTCATAAAAAAAGGGAGCCTCTTTAGGTCCCTTTAAATTGCTTTAATGAAACTGATTGTAGTTTATTGATCTTTCTTTTTGCTGTCAAGGCATTTAGATCTTCTTTTTTATTTCCTGGAGGAAATTGAAAGCATCAATGGGTGAAGATGAATTGAGATCGAAATCCCTTATTTCATCAATAATTTCACTTTCATCATCAAACTCGACATCATTGGCTATGAAAAGGTCTCCCTGCCTGTTTTTCATCTCATAATCCGCAAAATGCGTTTTCTGGAATGTAAGTGCGTTTCTTACGACTTCCCTTGGAAGCCCTGCAATGCGGGCAACATGGATTCCGTAGCTTGATGTTGCAACTCCACTGATGGCTTTTTTAAGGAACACTATGCCATCCTTGTTCTCTTCAACTTCAAGTGTTATAAGCTGAACTCCTGAATTATCAAAATGGGTAAGCTCATGGTAATGGGTTGAGAACAGCGTAATAGCTCCAAGCTTCTTTAAATACTCAATTATTGCATATGCAATGCTCATGCCGTCTTCAGTGCTTGTACC
>CASFJV010000069.1 GCA_949295125.1 uncultured Spirochaetales bacterium | reverse complement strand
CATGCACCGCAGAAGCAGTGGACTAGAGCCACATCCACTGGTGCCTATATATTCCCGGCCAACGTAGTTCAGAGGCCTAAGCCTCATCACTGGGGCTAGTCAACGTCAGGCATTCAGAGTCTCCTCCTCATGCCTGCAGCCTCGTGCTTCAGGTCGTTGACAAAACCAGCACGTCCCTTATTGTGCGCCCATCACTGTCATATGTGATGAGTGCATACTCTTTTCCATTACGGTATCTAGTTTCAACTATACTCTCAGCATAGTCAACTCTCCGGCTGAGCACTCCTGAAGTGTAGTATTCCTTCCTCTCAAGCCCTGAAGGGCCATAGAATGAAACAGTAAGGCTCTCTCCAACCCTTTCTTCCTGCCTCTCAAGCTCTCCATTTCCATCATATATGTATGACGTGCTGCTCTCCCCATCCCTTTCTTCTGTTATGCGGCCAAGGCTGTCATATGTCCTGATGATGCCATCATTCTCCATAACACGGATATTCCCATCCCTGTCCCTTTCAATCTGGCTTGCTGCACTCTCGGCCCTGCCTAAACCTTTAGCTATGAGGGAAATGTCATCCCCTCTGCCAAAATAGAGGGCATCAGGACCTAGCATATAGCTTTTCTCAAGTGTATCAATCCTGCTTATCCTGCGTTCTGAATCATAGTAGTATGTTGAAAACTCAGCAAGCTCTCCATCCCTCATCAGTGCAGAAGAAAGCAATAGCCCGTCATCAGAATAACTGTTGCGCCTTATCTCATGCCCTGAGATCTCTTCTCTTATGCGGCCTTCCCCGTCAAGGATAAACTCCCTTTTGCTGCCATTTTCAATGATACTGTAGCCCTCATCGGTTTCTATCCTGCTCGAAACAGCTTCACCATCATGGTACAGCGTAGAGCCCTCTTTGTCCCTTACCAGCTCATATCCAATCCCTTCCATGCTTTCTTTGGGAGAAAGGGCCATGGAAAGCTCGTTGCTTTCAAAAACGTCAGCGTAAAGCAGGGTACATGCTGATAAGAGCAGCAAAAAGGCAGTTTTCTTCAATTAAGGCCTACCAGAGCATTCAGGAATTCTTCTTTGTCAAAGGGCTTGATGTCATCATAGCCCTCTCCTGTGCAGACAAACGCAATTGGAACGTTCAGGAGCTTTCCGATCTGTACCAGAGCTCCCCCCTTTGCAAGGCTGTCATACTTTGTAAGGATTATTCCTGAAAGCGGAACTACCTGATTGAACAGCATCGCCTGACTAAGTCCGTTCTGGCCTGTAGTTGCATCAATTACCAGGAAACGGTAGTAGTTATCCTCACTGATTCCCTTTGCCTTTATGACCTTGTCTATCTTGCCAAGTTCCTTCAGCAGGTTCTCCTTATTGTGCATGCGTCCTGCAGTGTCCACAAGAATAAGGTTTTCCCCCTGGGCACGTGCAGATGTTACCGCATCAAATACAACGGCACCGGGGTCTGATCCTGTCCTTGATTTGACGATTCTCATTCCAAGCCTTTCTGCATGTATCTCAAGCTGGTCGACAGCTGCGGCACGGAATGTGTCTGCTGCTGCAAGAAGAACTTTCTCTCCCCTTTTTGAATAGAGTTTTGAAAGCTTTGCAATAGTTGTCGTCTTTCCTACCCCATTTACCCCAAGCATCATGAATACAGTCGGATCACTCTTGCTGACTGAAGGATCAAGCGTCCTGAGATATGGGCTGAGAAGATCCTTCATCAGGCGCTGAAGGTCATCAGGGGTTGCCTTTTCTTCCTTTGCCTTCTTCCTGAGCTCAGCTGTTATCTCTTCCGTAAGCCTTGCTCCAAGATCCCCTTCGATAAGCGTATCTTCAAGATCCTCAAAAAAGGATTCATCTATCTTTCTTGTTGCAAAAAGGTTCTTAAGTTTTTCCCCGAATTTCTTAAAAAAAGCCATAATTCCTCCTAGATGCCATAGTTCAAGGCATCCCTGTACTCAAATAGTGCTGTAACAGTTCTCACTAATTCTATTACGCCCACACCCTGAAATGCTACGGTCAAAGGGCTGAGATAATCAAGTGAATAGATATCTGAAATGCTGTTTACTGCCACAGATCCTCCAAAGGAGAGGAGAGTAAGCAGCAAATGGGTGTAAAACACGTTCTTTTTCTCATTCAGGCGCTCAGATGAATATAGATCAGATGGAAGGAGAACGGTCATTACGCTTTCCCTCCCCACATCGGACTGAATCGACCTAGTCTCATATCCTGGCCTGTTCACTATCAGCGAAAAAGGATATGTAGTCTCTTCCACATAGCCTTCATCAACCCTCCTTCCCTGGTAATAGATTTCATCGGTGTACGGGATAGTGGAGATGAAAAGCGGAACGGTCCTGACTTCACTGAGACTGTATTCATAGCTTTCAAAGCTGGCAGTAAGTGTGACATCTGCCTCTGCACTGACATAGGAAGCGCTGTTTATGCTTACATGGTGAAGCCCTTTTTCTGCCAGTATGTAATTTCCATAGCGTTCTACAGCAGATCCATCCAGAACTATTTCAGCATCTACATTTCCAGAAACCCTGACAAGGCTGTATCCGCTTGCTCGGTAGCGCAATGCAAAGTAGCGGAGGATCTCCTCTTCTGCACTGCTTTCTACGTATGGGGAATGGATAAAGTGAAAAAGGAGCTTTCCATCAAGATATATGTCCACATCAAAAAGCCCATCATCCTCGCTGACGTCTATCAGGTAAAGCTCATCAAGATCGTTTGCATGCTTTATATACCATAAGGCAGCCTCATCTCCTGACATCAGATAGCCTCTCTCTTCATCAGAAAGGGAGAGAGAGACTATTTCAGCTGAATAGGAGCTCTTATCCGACTCTGCCTTCTCAATACTGGAAGCATCACGTTCATTTCTAATTGCTTCAGAGACTGCAATCTCGTATGCCCTCTCCTCCCTTTCAGAATCACTTTCCCTTGCCTTTTGAAGCAGATCCTCATTGAGGACGGATCCTGCAGAAAAAGAAAGCATCTGGGAAAAAGAAGAGAGATAGCTTATAGACGTGTTCTCAAAAGCAGAGAGGCCTATTCTATAGGATGCAGCAGAGAGCCCCATGCTGATGAAAACAAGTAAGAAAGGCAGAAGCTTAGCTCTCTTTCTGCCAATGAAGATAGCTTTCGATGAAATCATCAAGATCCCCATCCATTACAGCCTGGATATTTCCTGTGCTGTAGTTTGTCCTGTGGTCTTTGACAAGGGTGTAAGGCTGGAAAACATAGCTCCTGATCTGGCTGCCCCATGCGATATCCTTCTTTGCAATCGCATTCTTCTCCTTCTCTTTTTCCTTTTCAGCCTGGTAATACTCATAAAGACGGCTTCTGAGCATCTTGAACGCCATCTCCTTGTTCATAAGCTGTGATCTCTCATTCTGGCACTGTACGACAATTCCTGTTGCATAGTGCGTGATCCTTACAGCACTGTCTGTCTTATTGACATGCTGTCCTCCAGCTCCTCCTGCCCTGTATGTATCCAGGCGGTAATCTTCAGGCTTGATCTCTATCTCTATAGTGTCATCCACTTCCGGAGAACAGTATACGCTGGAAAATGAGGTATGCCTTCTTTTCTGGGCATCAAAAGGACTGATCCTGACAAGGCGGTGAACCCCGGCTTCCCCTTTCAGGTAGCCGAATGCATAAGCTCCGTCAACCTTGATGGTAACGCTCTTTATTCCTCCCTCGTTCTCCTCCATATCGAGAATCTCACTTTTGAAGCCATGGCGCTCTGTCCACCTGAGGTACATCCTCATAAGCATGCTTGCCCAGTCCGATGCCTCAGTTCCGCCAGCCCCTGAGTGTATTGAAAGATACAGGTTGTTCTTGTCAAACTCTCCGTCAAGCAGGGTCTTTGTCTTCAGTGGCTTGAATTTCTCACTGATCTTCCTGATCTGATCTTCAAGCTCTAAGCGCAGCGTCTCATCATCTTCTGAGCTGTAGAGCTCGACAAGCTCACTAAGATCATTGATCTCATCAATTATCTCTTTCCATGGATAATAGCTGTCTTTGAGTGCATTGAGCTTCTGGTACGTCTTTTCAGCATTTTCCTTGTCTGACCAGAAGTCCGGGGAGAGTGTCTTCTCCTCTTCCTTTTTTATCTCATCAAGAACGTTGCTCTCGTCAAAGACGCCTCCATACTTGGTAGGCTTCTTCTTTTACGTTATCAAATTCTGCTTTGTTCTCTAAAAACATATGTTACTCCTTGTTCTTGTTTTCTGTGCTCCTGAGAATCATCTTGAATGAAAAACTTTCAGAGCGCATTCCTGAAAATTGGAATGAGAATGTAAGTTTGTTATAAAGGTTAAAACGTTCCTTGCCAAGTACCGTGAACTGGCTTTGCATCCTGACATCCTGATGAACAGAGAATGCGGAGGTGCTTGTGAATACCAGCTGCACATCACTTAGCTCGCTGAATGCCCTTATTGTCTTTATATTGTCCAGCTGCCCGAGAAGAGCTGCCTTATTCTGCTCTTCACTGAGGTTTAACGTGTCTGGAATCATAAGATAGCAGTTCAGGGTATATAAGCCGCTTTTCACATCCTCTTTAAGGGTTATCGAGCTTTCAAGGCTGAATGTCTGGCTTCTGAGCTTGTAGTGCTTTTCGACATCAAAAGGAAGGCTTTTATCCTGGAATGAGAATATATAGTCATTCCTGCTTTTATTCGCCTCAAGGATATCAAACCTCAGGCAGTTTGTGTCAAACTCCCTGCCATCTATGCTTATAACCTCTGAAAAGGAACGCTTCATGCTGCGGCATTTGGAGTTCTTCTCAAACGGAGATTTCGCATCGATCACATTGACGGCTTTCTCCATCAGGTCAAATTCTATTACGGATGCTCCAAATGGGGAGTATACTACGCTGAAATTCTGGTTGCGCGATATGTAATTCCCTTCTCCAAAATCCTCAAGCTCCGCCTCAGAAGGCAGGGAAAGCTCATTTGCCTGGTATAAAAGCCTCTCAATGCTGAGCACGGAACGCCAGAATATCTCGCGCTCCTGTGTTCTCAGCGGTCCGAACTGCGGATCAAAAAGGAAAAGCGGCCCGGATCCTGCATTTGCAAGATGATCCTCGCATATCCTCTTTATATCCTTATCCTTTTTGAAGGAGGAAAGGGCGTCAGAGACATAGAAAAGCCTGTTCAGCAGATAGCGGTTAGTGCTGTCTTTGACAAAGATCTCATTGAAGGAATTGAGTCCAAGGGTCGAAGCATCCCTGCCATACCATCCGGAATCAAGGTAGCATGGCCCTTTGGCTGTGAACTCAGAGACATTTATGAGATCCGCACCTTTTTCCTTTGCCTTGACAATCAGGAATTCAAGGTATCCGGATGGATCCTCATCCTCATCACTAGATAGTGCCATGCCCTGCAGGAGCTGATCAAGATTTATGAACAGGAAGAGATCCTCATCATCCCTCATGCCATTGATTACGGATGCTGAATCCTCTTTCAGTTTCTCAAAAGTAATTTCCCTCTGCGCATATTTTGAGACAAGGGAAGAGAGCTCATCGCAGATGGGGATTATCTTCACCCTCTTTCCCAGTTCATTCATTATTGAGCATTCCTTGAAAAGGATTTGCTTGCTTGTTGCCTTATAGCTTGAAATTGCGACAGATGAGAGAGCGCAGTTGTTGAGTGTAGAGATAAACTGCGGAGACCAGATCTGGCCATAGAAAAAGGCTGTACGTGCCTTGGAGCCGTAAGTGCGGCGGATTGAAGTGGTCATTTTCTCTATCTGCCTTCCCCTGTCCTTAGGCATGTTAAGCCCTATTATGGACTGGGAATAGGAGCCAGACAGTATTTCAAGATCGCCCCTTTTGCACAGCGCAGAAAGGAGCATGTTGACTTCAGGATTGTTGTTTTCAAAATATTTCATCACTCCGCTGGACTGATAAAGGTTGAACTTGTCCCCTTCGTTATTGTAGAGGTAGCGGAGGATGGGCTGGTAAATGAGTGAAAGCGCCCGTTTGAACGCGGGCGCTGGTGCTGAATTGCTAAGCGTTGTATACATGCCTAGAGCTACCTTCACTCTTTACCTCTCTATAATGCATTTCTTAGGGCAGACCGCCTTAGCCTGAGCAGCATTGCCCTGATCCTTTGAAAAATCATTGGATGAGAGGAAATTCTCGACTTTAAATGGAGAGCCCTCTACTTTTGTTTCACACATTTTACAACCTATGCAGCCGACCTGGCAATATGATCTGACCTTTGCTCCACTTTCATGGTTGTTGCAGGCCACAAGGTATTTTGCAGAATAAGGTACCATGCGTATAACGCCATTTGGACAGACCTTTGTGCACTTTTTGCATCCGATGCACTTTTCTTTATCAACTGTAAGGCGTCCATCAGGTGCCATGCTGATAGCTCCTGATGGGCAAACAGCCATGCATGAGCCAAGATGAAGGCATCCTTCCTTACAGCCGTTCGGCCCACCCTGGAGCATAGCTGCTGCAGCGCAGCTGGACATCCCCTTATATTCAAATTCAGTGCTTGTAACATCTTTTGATCCCTGGCAGAAGATGAATGCAACTTCCTTTTCCCTTGCTTCAACCTTTATTCCAAGGATCTCTCCCATTTTCTGGGCAAGAGCAGCACCGCCGGGAGAACAGAGCCCTGCTTCAGCCTCTCCCTTATACACAGCCTCCGCATATGCCGAACAGCCCGCAAAACCGCATCCTCCGCAGTTTGCACCCGGCATGGCAGCTTCAAGCTCCTCCAGCTTCTCATCCTTTTCAACCTTGAGCTTCCCTTCAGCGAACTGAAGTCCGATTCCAAGCACAAGGCCAAGGACTGCAATTACGATAAATGCAAGAAATATAGCCATCTCAATCCTCCCCTAAGCTAGCCCAAGATTTGTGATAAGCGAACTGTCAAAGCCCATGAAAGCAAGGGCCATCAGGCTTGCAGAGATGAATGCAATAGGCACACCCCTGAAGACTTTCCTCACTTCCGTCATCTCAAGTTTCTCCCTGATATTGCTCATCAGGATGATGGCAAGGGTAAAGCCAAGGCCAGCTGCAACACCGGCTGTGAATGACTCAAGGAGATTATAGCCTTCATCGATGTTTATGATAGCTATACCGAGAACAGCACAGTTGGTTGTGATGAGTGGAAGATAGATTCCAAGTGCCTGGTAAAGGGCTGGACTCATTTTCTTTATAACCATCTCCACAAGCTGTACAAGGGCTGCAATCACAAGGATGAATGCGATAGTCCTCAAATACTCAAGTGCAAAGGGCACAAGCAGGAATGTATGCACTGCATAGCAGACTACAGAGGCAATTCCTGTAACGAAAGTTACCGCAATTCCCATTCCAATGGCACTCTCGCTGTTCTTGCTCACTCCGATAAACGGACAGAGTCCCATGAACTGAACCAGAATGAAGTTCTGGATGAAAATATATGTGATAAGTATTCCAATATAACTCATTTCTGCCCCCTTGAAGTCTTCCAGTTGAAGAATGCTTTCAGGTAACCCATGACAAGCAGGGCACCGCTGGCAAGCGTCAGAACTCCAATTGGAGACTCATTGAGAAGAGGAATTTCAATTACGCCATCCCATCCTCCAACTGCAAAGAGCGTGATGGTTCCGCTTCCAAGCACCTCACGGATCAGGGCAATGAGCGTTAATGACATTGTAAAGCCGATTCCCATTCCGATTCCGTCAAGAGCGCTGTCAAGGACAGTGTTCTTATTTGCAAATGCCTCTGCACGGCCAAGGATTATGCAGTTCACAACGATGAGCGGCAGGTAAACGCCGAGGGCTGCATATACAGATGGCACATATGCATGCAGCACCATCTCAACGATAGTGACAAACGATGCGATTATTACGATATATGATGGAATCCTGATCGTATCTGGAATGATCTTCCTGAGCGCAGATATCGCCATATTGGAAAATGTAAGTACGAAAATGACGCTCAGCCCCATTCCAAGAGCATTGGATACCATTGTAGAAACGCCTAAAGTAGGACACATTCCAAGCAGAATTATGAATGTAGGGTTTTCCTTGAAAAGTCCCTTTGTAAGCTCTTTCATATGTGCGCTCATACTCCACCTCCCAGGCTCTTTGCAAGCTCTGAACCGTTTCTCAAAGCAGCTGCAACGCCACCGAATGTGACAGATGCTCCGGAAACCACTGCAGCATCCTCACTTGAAAGATCCGCCGTTGTTGCCGGAAGCGGTGAACTTCCGCCAAGCCCCTTGAACATATCCATATACCAGTCATTCTCCGCTTCCTTTCCAAGCCCTGGCGTTTCACTGTTTGCAGTAAGCTTTGCACTCACCAGTTCTCCGCTGTTGAGATAGGAAGCAATGATCGTCAGCTGGCCACCATAACCGGAGCCTGTAAGTTCGAAGATATAGCCGACGTCTTCTCCGTTATCCTGCATGGTATATGCAATATTTGCCCTTCCATCATCCAGAGGAATCTCATTTCCTACCTGGTAATCAAGGGCGACAACCGATAGGGCCGCATTTCTCTCCCTGATGAGGTTTTCCTCGATTATCGGGGCAGTAATGCTGTTTATAACACCACAGAGCCCTGCGGAAACTGCACAGATGAGAAAGAGGATGATGCCGGTTTTTAGTATCTGTTTCATTTTGCCTCCTCCTTCTTTTTCTTCTCCGGCTTGATGTAGCCAAACTTCTTTGGCCTTACATACCTGTCAATTGTCGGAGTCACAATATTCATCAGCAGTATTGCAATCGAAACACCTTCAGGAAGGGAAGCAAAGTACCTGATCAGGAATGTGAAGAATCCACATCCTACTGCATAAATCACCTGCCCTTTTATGCTTGTAGGGCTTGTCACCCAGTCAGTTGCCATGAAGAAGGCACCTAGAATAAGGCCACCTGTGAGAACAGGAAGGATCATTTCTCCGCTGAAAAGCCCCTCTGAGCGTGGGATGCCGCCAAAGATCCAGGAAAGAAGCGCAAATGATCCTATATAGATTACAGGGATATGCCATGTGATTATGTGCTTTGCAATCAGGAATATGCCTCCGACGAGAAGAAGGAGAGCACTCACTTCCCCGATACAGCCTGCAATATTTCCAAAGAAGGCATCAACAACATAGCCGTTTATTCCTGTTGCTTCTGATACTGAAGCGCCAAAGTGGCTCATGGCAATGGATGCAGATGAAAGGACATCAGCATTGCTGCCGGATGCACCGGATGATACAGCTGTCTTGATTGTCGAAAGCATAGTGGCTGAGGATGTGGCATCCGCTGCCTTATACACATACCATGGATTTATGAACGTACTCATCTTGCTCGAGAAGGAGAAGAAAACGAATACCCTTCCAGCGAGAGCCGGGTTCATCCAGTTGCATCCGAGGCCGCCAAAAGTCCATTTCACTACTGCAATGGCAAAAAATGATGCAATTACAGGAATGTAGAGCGGGATGATAGGACTCATGTTCATTCCAACCAGAAGGCCAGTCAGAACAGCAGAACCATCCCTGATGGTGTTTTCCTTGCTTACTTTTCCCAGCAGGTACTCTGTCAGAACTGCACTTGCAATGGAAACCAGCAGGACTGCCAGAGCTCTCAGTCCGAATGCAAATACGCCCCAGAGGGCAGAAGGAAGAAGCGCAATAATTACATACAGCATTGCCTTATCCGTAGAAAGGGCTGAATGCACATGAGGGCTTACTGATACAGTTTTCATTTCTTCCTCCCAAGTTTCTTTCCAAGCTTGAATCCCTGAACAAGAGGGATATGTGACGGACAGGAGAATGCACAGCATCCGCACTCCTTGCAGTCCATCAATCCATATTCCATAGCAACATCGTAGTGACCATACTTGATGTTACGGAACATCTTATTCGGCATAAGGCCCATCGGGCAGTGTTCAACGCATTTTCCACATGATACGCATGGCATGGTATCCTTTGTGATCATTACAGGAAGGGCAAGAAGCCCTCCACTGCCCTTTGTGACTGGAGTCTCTTCAAGGGCAAAGGCAAAGCCCATCATTGGACCACCGAAGATAAGCTTGTTGATGTCATCCTTCAGTCCTCCGGCATACTCAAAGAGATCTGATGCCTTTGTTCCAATAGGTGCTATGACATTCTTCGGATCGTTAACGCTTTCGCCTGTTACGGACACAACACGCTCTATCAGGGGCTTATGGTGGACAACCGCTTCATAGACTGCATAGCAGGTGCTTACGTTTGCCACAACTGCGCCGATATCGAGAGGAAGCTTTCCAGACGGGACTTCCCTGCCGATTGTCGCCTTTAAAAGCTGTTTCTCATCTCCCTGAGGATACTTAACTTTAAGTGCAACCACCTCGATTGGATAGCCAAGAGCCTTTATTCTCTCTTCCAGATGGGCTACAGCGTCCATCTTGTTCATCTCAACGCCGATCATAATCCTTCCGCTTTTTACGATCCTGGATATGATCATGATCCCTTCAAGAACTTTATCCGTCCTCTCAAGCATCGTTCTGTAATCCGAGGTCAGATAGGGCTCGCACTCTACCCCGTTGACAACGAGGGCATCTACAGTCTTTCCTTTCGGTATAGAGAATTTTACGTGGGCAGGAAATGTTGCTCCTCCCATTCCTACGATACCCATATCCTTTACGATGGCTAAAAGTTCCTCACTTGACAATGAACTATAGTCGTATGCCGCATCAAAGATGCTGTCATCCTGCTTTTCATCCACTTTGATCACAAGGGCAGGGGCAACAGCTCCGTTTGCAAGGCGCACATTCCTCACATCCGTAACAACGCCATCCACAGGTGAATGGACATTGGCTGAGATGAATGATGATGCCTCGCCTACAAGCTCTCCCCTTTTCACAGTGTCACCTTTCTTCTTTATTGCGGTGGCAGGTGCTCCCAGATGCTGTGACATGGATAAAAGCAACTCTCCCGGAAGAGGCAGCTTTTCTATGGACTTATCCTTAGAAAGCTCCTTCCTGTCAAGAGGATGCACTCCGCCCCTCCTGAACGTGGAAATTCGGCTCATATATTCTCCTTCGTTTTAGCAATATAATGAAATTATTCTAGTCCAATCTTCATATATATGCAAATTGGATTAAGTGGAAAAGATCCTCAAAAACCTGCAAAATGATCAAAAAGTAAATCTATATCGATAGTTAATTATCCTTTAGAATTTGACCGCAGATGCCATTTTCCTTAGAATATGGGTTATGAACCGATTCTTCAAATTTGCATTCAGCAAGATAAACGGCGTAAAAGTTTATGCCCTGGTTGGCCGCTCGGGAACAGGAAAGAGCTACCACAGCAAGCTTGTTGCAGCAAAGTACCACATAGATCTGATAATAGACGACGGACTGCTGATAAAAGGCGACAAGATAATCGCAGGCCACTCAGCTAAAAGGGATCCGAACTTCATAAGCGCAGTGCGCACTGCTGTCTTTGACGATGATGATCACCGTGACCAGGTAATGAATGCACTTCAGAAAGAGAAATACAAGAAGATACTCATTATCGGAACAAGCGAGAAGATGATAGGAAAGATCACAAAGCGCCTGGAGCTTCCACCGGCAGAGAAGATAATACATATTGAGGATATCGCTACCGAAGAGGAAATTGAGACTGCAATGAGGATCCGGTTCACCGAAGGCAAGCATGTCATCCCTGTGCCGAGCATTGAGATTACCAGAAGCTATCCACAGATTGTGTATGACTCAATGAAGATACTGAAAAAGAACAGGACTCCAGGGAAAAAGGACAGCTATGAAAAGACGATAGTCCGCCCGGAGTTTTCTCGTCCGGACAAGGAAGAGATATCAGAAGAGGCTATCACGCAGATGGTCAAGCATTCGATTGCAGATTACGATCCTGTGATAAAAGTGAAGAAAGCGCGCGGAGTGAAAAACTCAGACTCCACCTACTCCATCGATGTCACTCTCCAGCTGCCTCTCAGGCACTATATGAGCACGACAATTTCAGACCTGCAGGAGTATATCACAGAATGCCTTGAAAAATATGGCGGAATACTGCTGAAGAACGTAACAATTGAGATAGAGGAATGGGGCTAGAGATCATGGCTTTCGGCAAGGCTCTGTGCAAGGATTGATCCATCATCTGAATCAGCATTCAAAGCCTGCTGCACCTTATTCTGCTTTTTAGCCTTGCTCTTTTTCTTCTTTGGCTTGGCAAGCTCTTCAGGAGCCGCACTTCTTCTGCCCATGGTCCTTCCTGGTTTCTTGCCCTGTATCCTGGAAGCCGCAGCCTTACCTTTCTGCCTGACTTTATAGCCAAGCTCTTCAAGGATTATCTCGGCAGCCCTCTCAATTTCATAATTCGGCGGAGTCATAGGAGAAAGAAGCACCTTGATCTCCCTGAATACTTCTTTCATCCTTTCATCTGCACTCATTTCTGAAGCGTTTTCAAGGACAATAAGGGGCTTTAACAGCCTGGCAAATATGATAGAGCGGTCTATCTCAGCACCATCTTCCTTGCACTCCCTGACATATTCATCCATCCTTTCAAGGGCTTTATCAACTTCCGGATATCCTATGTATACTGAAAGGCATGGAATAAGGTACGGAAGCAGCTTGTATCTCTTCATCTCCGAAAAGATCTTTCCGGCATAGCCTGAGACAAGGATCTTCCCCACTTCATCCGTAAGCCTCGAAGTGGAGACATGCGAAAGGTTGGAACTGTTCTTCCTTATTGCTCTCCTTACATCCCATTTGAGCTCAAAACCGGTTGTCACATGGTATTTCACAGCCCTGAGCATCCTTACAGGATCTTCAGAGAATGAATAGCTTAGCGGAATGAGGCTTCTTATCCTCTTCTTCCTGAAATCCTCCATTGCATTGTTGAAATCAAGAAGCTGTCCGTTCTGTGGATTATAGTACAGGCTGTTTATGGAGAAATCCCTTCTCCTGGCATCCTGTTCGATGGTGCCAAATATATTGTTGTTACCCTCTTCAAAGTTCTCCTCATCGCTTCTGAATGTGGTAACTTCTATTATCTTGTTGTTATTGAAATATAAGTGGACGATGCGGAAACGCCTCCCGATTATGCGTGCATTCCAGAACAGCTTCTGCACCTGGCGCGGAGATAGGCTTGTGGCGATGTCAAAATCTTTCGGTCTGCGTCCAAGGAGCATATCGCGTACAGCACCACCGACAATATAGGCTTCTCCCCCCTGAGCCTGGATTTTCCTTATCGCCCAGAGCGCATCCTTATCTATCTGGCTGTTTCTTACTGTATGTTCTTTTGATGAGTATATCCTGGCAACGATTACTTCCCTGTCGCCTTCCTGCTTATATCGTGTAAACATCAGTACTATTTTATGGAAAGAGAGAAAGCCTTTCAAGATGCAGAAAGCTAGGGAATCTAAACAGAAGAGAGCATTTTTCCATAGTCATACTCTGTTCCAGACACTTCCACTTTCCCATTTGCATCCAATCCATCCTGAAGATTGAGGCTGAGGCTGCCTTTGAGGGAAAACACATCTTCTCCAATTCCGACTTTGAGGTCATAGCTGATCTCTGCCCTTTCATTACTGCCTGTTTTAACGCGCATCTCTCCCCATACGGTATTCGTCATATCAGTATAGTATGGTTCAAATGTAAAGCCACTGAATCTGAACCTGACATCATCAGGATCCTCAGCATCTATTTTAGCACCATCAATCTCATACTTTTTCCCAGGCCCTTCTCCATTTTCAAGCCTCTCTCCAACAGCCATGTCCAGTTCCTCATAATAGCGGAAGGCCCATAGCGATGCAGGGGTAAAACCTGCCTGCTCTTCAAAAACTGAAAAATCCCTATAATGCTTTTCCATATCCTCTGCGCTGGCATTCACATCCGGCGAGGAAGCTCCCCTGAAGAAAAAGAGGGCCAAAAGCAATACTGATACGGCAATGAGAATCTTCTTCAGCACCATGATACTCCTACAAAAGCATTCTTTACCCAGAGCCTGATGATGTCAAGAACACCATTTAAAGATTGCACATAATACAAAGAATTAGAAACTTCCAATAAAGCAGAAAAACATGTAACATTTCTAGTGCGGAGATTATTATGATTGATCCAGTAGTATTAAAAGGTTTCAGGGATTCACTTCCATCTGAAGAGATTCCAAAGAAGAACATAGAGCGCAGGCTTGAGAAGGTTTTTGAGACATTCGGTTTCGTCCCAATTGATACTCCTGTGCTTGAATATGAATCAGTATTGCTTGGCAAGGGCGGCGGAGAGACAGACAAGCAGATCTTCCACTTTGAAGATAACGGTGGAAGGAAGGTTGCAATGCGCTTTGACCTGACAGTGCCTTTTGCACGTTTTCTTGCCCTGCACCAGAGTGAGCTTCCAATTCCATTCAAGAGATATCACATAGCAAAGGCATGGAGGGGGGAGAACCCTCAGAAAGGAAGGTACAGGGAATTCATTCAGTGCGATTTCGATATCGTTGGAGTTGACAGTGCTGAAGCAGATTTCGAGATCCTGTCATTAATGTATTCTTCCTTCAGGACACTTGGAATAAGCGGCATCACATTCCATGTCGCAAGCCGTTCGCTCTTTAATGATTTCCTCGATACAATCGGGCTGTATGAAAAAAGCATTGAAGTGCTTCGCGCCGTGGACAAGCTGAGGAAGATCGGACGGGATGAAGTAAGGAACATGCTTCTTGAGATAACGGCAGATGAAGAGAAGAGCGATAAGATAATCTCATACATTACAAGCGGGGAGAATAAGGGATTTCTTGAGACGCTTGATGCCCTGACTGCACTGATCGGGAAAGAGACCGAAAGCTCTGAGAGAATGAGGAAAATCCATTCATATCTCAGGGAAACAGGAATTGACAGCTATTTTGTTTATGATCCATCAATCACAAGAGGCCTCGACTACTATACGGGAATAGTGTACGAGACATTCCTGAATGACTTTGAGAAAATCGGGTCGGTATGTTCAGGCGGAAGGTACAACAACCTTGCTTCCCTCTACACAAAGGAAGTCCTTCCCGGAGTTGGAGCATCCATCGGGCTTGACAGGCTCCTTGCCGCACTTACAGAACTCAAAAGCCCTCTTGTGAAGGAGAGCAGGAGCGCAAATGTCCTGATACTCTACAGAAGCGAAGAGAAAGAACTGGCAGTAAAGACTGCATTCTCCCTAAGGGAAAAAGGGCTCAGTACAGACATGTACCTTCTTCCTGAGAAGAAAATAAAAGCTCAATATGACTATGCAGCAAAGCTAGCCATTCCTTATGCACTGAGTTTCAGGGATGGAAAGTACGCAGTGAAAAACCTCCTGAGCAGGGAAAGCGTGGAAGTAGAGAGCATAGATGGAGTAATTGAGATTTGCCGATAGACTTTTATTCACTTCCTGTATACCAGAATAAGAATGAGATACTCAAAGCGCTGAGGGAAAACCAGGTCATCGTAATTGAAAGCCCCACTGGAAGCGGCAAGACAACACAGCTGCCGCTTATCCTGAGGGAAGATGGATACGATAAGCGTGGAATAATAGGAATCACACAGCCAAGGCGCATCGCAACACTCTCTGTCACTGAGTTCATTAAGAAGCAGATAGGAGACAGTGAGTCATACTGCGCATATAAGATGCGTTTTGCAGACACTTCATCGGCCAATACCAGGATCAAAGTAATGACTGATGGAATACTTCTGCAGGAAGTGAAGGCAGATCCAATGCTTTCAAAATACTCTGTAATAATGGTTGATGAGGCACATGAGAGAAGCCTGAACATCGACTTCATACTTGGGCTTCTGAAGGAAATAACTGCAAAGCGCAGTGACCTGAAGGTCGTTGTCTCATCGGCAACGATAAACACAAGGACATTCAGCAGTTTCTTCTCTGATGCACCTATAATATCGATTGATGCTAAGACCTACCCCATTGCCGTCAACTATGTTCCAATGAAGATGGTCAGGGACAGGGAAGATGAGTACTACCATAAGATAGACGAGATAATCTTCAGCGATAAGAAGAACAATCCCGGAGATGTCCTTGTGTTCCTTCCAGGAGAAGCTGAGATAAAGGGGCTGATTGAAATCCTTTCAAGTTCAAAGCACAGGAAACTTTACCAGCTCTACCCATTATACGGAAGGCTGAGCAAGGAAGAGCAGGAAAGGGTCTTCACCCCTACTTCAAAGGGAAAGGTAAAGGTCGTTGTTGCCACCAACATTGCAGAGACAAGCATCACGATTGACGGAATCACAACCGTGATAGACTCAGGAAGGGAGAAGGTCAACTATTACAACCAGAGGGATTTCACATCTGCCCTCATTGAACAGAATATATCAAAAAGCTCAGCAAACCAGAGGAAAGGAAGGGCTGGAAGGACAAGGGCAGGAGTCTGCTACCGCCTTTACAGCGAAGAGGATTTCAAAGGCAGAAGTGAATATTCTGAAGAGGAGATACTGCACTCGGACCTGGCTGAGGTTGCACTGAGGATGAGTGAGCTTGGCATATACAATTATGAGACATTCCCATTCATAACGGTGCCTAAAGCCAACGGGCTGAAAAGCGCAGAAGAAACGCTTAAGATCATCAATGCAATAAATGATGACCATACGCTGACAAGCATCGGAAGCATGATGATAAAATTTCCTCTCCTTCCAAGGCTCTCAAGGGTCATAGTTGAATCCATTATGAACTATCCTTCGGTCCTAGATGAAGTCCTGGTTGCGGTAAGCACGCTCTCTTCCCGTTCTCCATATGTAATGCCGATTGGAGAGGAATATGAGGCAAGAAGTGCACATAAGACATTCCAGCATCCAAAGTATGGTGATTTCATAGGAATGCGCACCCTTTTTGATGCCTATAAGAGCCTTAAGACAAAGGAAGAGAGGAAAAACTTTGCAGCCAGGTACTATCTGGACCAGCAGACACTTGATGAAATACAGAACATTCACAGGCAGCTTTCAGAAGAGATATCTGAAGACGGCATTTACATCGGGCATGGAGGATCAATTGAGGAGTACTTCTGCTGCCTGATTGCAGGGTTAAGGCAGTATGTTGCAAGGAAAAGCGACTCGTACTCTTATAAGACAATTACGGCAGATAAGATATACATCCATCCTGGCTCATCATGGTTCCGTGTCCTTCCAGAATATATACTGGCTGGAGAGATTGTGCGTACAAGCAAGATGTATGCGCGGACTGTCAGCCCTGTAACTGCAGCCTGGATAGACAAGGTCGATCCAACCCTGATCAATGCGATAAAGGGCATCAGGAAGAAGGATGCAAAGAAGGAGAAGGCGAAGAAGAAAGAGGAAAGCCATGAAACTGATCTTCCTGTACTAAAGGATGGAAAGAGGACATGCTATGTCCTTGCCCTTTCAAAAGTCAGGGACTATATAGGAAAGACAGAAAAAGGGTCCAGGTTCTATATTGAAATTGACGGACTGCTTTCAAAGGCACCCTTCAAGGGAGGAAAGCTCAGCAAGGCTCTAAGCATAAAGGACATGCATCCACTTAAGGGTAAGGATGCCAAAATGAGCGTGGCATTCCTTGATAATCCGGAAGCCCTTGATAAAATGCTCAGCAAATACCTTTTTGCCCCAGTTGAATCAAGCAGGAAGAGATTTGATGTGCTTGGCCTGCTCGTTACCGGGGAAGATGCAGTCATGATCCCCTATTCAACACTCAATGAGGCAGCCCTTGAAAGCCTTTCAAGCCTTTATGAGATGACAGAGATGATTCCTAAAAAGAAGAAAAGCTATTTCAATATGCTTTTCAGCTACATAGAAAAGCTTGAGGATCTTTTATGAAGAGAGCGTGGTTTTACCCACGCTCCTATCCTTTCACTATTCTGTGATGAATGCTTCGATTGACTTAACCTGATCTTCAGTCAGGCCAACCTGGGTAATGAAGTAAGCCTCAGCGACTTCTTTTACAGCACTCTCAGGGAACGGCCTTCCGTTAATTTCAGTAAAGAAATCCCTTATGATGGAAGAGATGGCATCATACCTTTCACTTCCCTCTTCTACGCCATAGTAGTTCTCATAGCTCTTCATATAGTCAGCTACGATTTCATCCATGCTTGCTCCGGCAAGTGCCTCAAGAAGTGCAGATACCATTCCTGCCCTGTCCTTTCCCTCATTGCAGTGAATGAGAACTGGAGAATAAGGATTTGCAGCAATGAACTCGAATGCTTCCTTCAGTTTTGCCTTAAATGAATCTGCGCGGAAATCAACACCCATATTCAGAAGTGCAACCCTTCCCTCTTCATAAAGGGAAGCATAGTAAGAGTTAGGATCGATCGTCATCAGAAGTGATTCCTCACTGTCTGCAAGATTGAGGACAACCTCTATTCCAGCCTCCTCTGCAAGCTTATCCGCATACGGAGCCCTTGCATCAGAGAGTGCAGGATTGCATGACCTGTAGATGAAGTTCTCCTTCAGTTTTCCACCGCTTAGTGCCCTGAAGTTTGCAAACACTTCATCACTTGGATAATCATCCCTGCTATCTGTCCTTTCTAGATGCCTTATCTCGTATTCAGCCAGGTATCCGCCTTCTTCCATAAGGGTGAGGGTGACCTCAGATCCATCAGTAACAGCATATGTTCCTGCAAAGTCTGCATAAGAGAGTGCAACTTCCACATTCTCCCCATCAATCTTCACAAGTGCATTCCCGTTATCCACATCTGAATATGAAGTTACGGCAGGAGCTGCTATTTCATTTCCGTTTACGCTTATCATTACGGTATCACCAAGTGCAAAAGGAAGCTCATCAGTCCTTATATCCAGATAAATGTTTCCATACTTGGAAATTTCCGTGACATTTCCGCTGATGCTTGATGCATTATCCACTTTTTCCCCTGCAGCAGCCAAATTTTCATTTACCATAGCTGCCTGAGGAACATCTGTGACTTTCTCTGCAGAAGTGCATGAAGAGAATACAAGCATGATTGACAGCAGAAGAATAAGAATGTTTTTCACTTTGTCCATTTTTTTCTCTCCTTTCTTCAGATCATTCTAAAGCAGGAAAGCCAGTTTTCCAACTGAAAACAGGAACTACAGCCTGTCACTGCCCTCCTTCAGGAAGATCCCACCTTTCCTGAATGCTTTCTTTCCTGCAAGAATCCTGTAGGCTATCAGGCACAAAATGGTGTAAAGCCCGGTCAGTGCCATCATCAGGTACATCAGCATCGGATCCCCATTTACGTAGCTGTATGCAGGAAGGTTCACGGAAAGGATAATCGGGATTACAAGGAAAAAGACAACTCCTGTTGCATATACATAGTCCGTAGATGCAGGAGACTTGAATTCAGGATCCACTACCCTCAAAAGGGAAAGCCCGGTTGGAAGGGTTCCTGTTGCAGTTCCGAAGAGAAGCAGCATCCTGAAGAACTGGTAATCATCAAAGAGCCTTGAGCAGTAATATGGAAGGATGAAACAGGTAATGATGATCCCAAGAAGTGAGAGAAGGATGATGACAAGCCAGTAGTCGGCAATTGCCACCAGTGAAATTGCGCCAAGGCTTGCAGTGACTGTCAGATCGACGGAAAGGCCATTTATCCTGTTCATAGTACCGTTGTCAATAGTGTAGCTAATTCCAAGCTTTGTCATTATAAGCCTTACAAGGGATGCAACAAATACACTGAAAATGAAATTGACGCCCCAGAGGCTGTTCATCAGCTCCTCTCCAAGACTGCCAAAAGGCTTTAATGCAATGCCAAGAAGAGTAAGGAGCCCCCATGAGAGGAGATAGCAGAAGAAGATCAGTGCAATATGGTAAGTAAGCGAATCGATGCTCTCGCTTTCTGTCCTGGAATAGGACGGCTCTCCATTCTCCCCTCTTTTAAGGAACCCTGTTCCTGCACTCTTTCTTATCCTGCTTGCCATCTCCTTGCTGACCCATCCGTTCTTAAGCCCTATGTTGATCAGTATTACCCCTCCGACAGAGCCTACAAGGAATCCTATTGCAGCCATGCATAATCCGACAGATGTTGCCCCCTCAAATCCCATTGCTTCCCAGGGAAGGGACATTGAGTATGCCTGTCCTGGCCCAAGCTCAAAGCCAAGGGGAAGGGTCAGGGCAATGGCAGGAAAGAGATCCGGCATAATTGTCTTTGTCAGGATGAAGACAAGAAGGAGGGCAAGAAAGCACTGGAGGCCGTACTGCGTAACGATGGACACAGTCCCTTTTGCAAGTATCCCTTTTCCCTTTGCGCTTCCCTTCTCAGGAGTCCTGAGCATTGTGGCGATGAATGAAATATTGAGCAGGTGGTAAACAAGGTCTCCAAGGAAGTCTGATGAGAGTCCCAGATGCGGTGCAGCGAAATTATAGAAGAGCAGCATCAGTGCCCCTGCAATAATCGATGAAGGGATCAGGAAACGCTGCAGGAACTTAATCCTTGTCCTTAGAAATGCTCCAAGAAGAAGCATTGAAGATGCAATGCCAATATGCAGAATATAGTCAAAATTCAAATTATCCTCCCCAGCCTGAATCAGCTTTCTTTATTCATTTCAATATATTCAGAATAGTAATCCTGGTATTTGAGCGTGCTCTTTGCCCCTTTGGCGCGGAAACGGTAGAGCTGGCCCTTATGGTAGAATTCAACGGTGTACTTTGCGCAGATTATCATGGACTCAATCTCAGAGTATGGGAAACTGGATTCCCTTCCATCTGAGAAGACGAATGAAATCCTGTCAGGATACGCATGGATCATGAAATCCCTTGAAAGGTCAACATTCCTCCCCTTCTCCCCCTTCTGGAAGAGAACTCCCTTCGTCCCATGGCCAAGGATCTCGCCATCTGATCCAACAAGTTCCCTCAGCTTTGATTTCTCCCAGTCATGGTATGAGGCAAGGGATACAGATCCTGATTCATCTACTGCGTCATAATATCCATTGATCTTATATTTCTTGCCGCAATGGGAACAAATGACTTCATCGCGGTAAGAGGAAAGCGTTTCATATGATCCGCAGCTTCTGCACTGATACATCACACGCTCAATGCCATCTGCCTGCCTTGCCTTATCAAAATACTCAATTCCATTTTCCTTCTGCCATGCAGTGTTATCGAACGTAAGGTTCTCTTTTACGATCCCAAGCAGGTCACTGATGCTTGAGGCCTTTATTTCATCTGGCATAAGTATGCGCTTCACTTTCAGGTATACTTTTCCCTTCCTCTCCTTATGGCTCCAGCGGGGTTTCTTCGAGAATCCTCCCTCTATGTTAATGAAAACCGTCGGGACTTTGAAAAGGCGCACAAGCTTTGCAGTAGCTTCTGTGATGTTCATCATCTTTCCATCCCAGCTTCTGGTGCCTTCAGGAAAGAGTCCTACAGCATCACCGTTTTTCAGTGCACTTGATATGCTCCTGATTGTCTCCAGATCGCTCCTGCCCTGCGTCTTCGGAATTGCCATGACCCAGTGCCTCAGGAGGTAGGATGGAATTTTCATTTTGAAAAGGTATGCTCCAGCGACCCACCTTATATGCCTGGGGAAACGTGCTGAAATGAAAAACGGATCTAGAGTATGTACATGATTTGAAAATACGACAGCGGGGCCATCGAGGATTTTTCTAAGCTCCCCCCCCCTTCCACTTTGAGGCCGTATCGGAGCTTAAGGTATGTGCCGTAAAAAGGCAGCAGAATAAACCGCATTGCCGGCGGGAATTTGCTCATCTATGTTTCTCCCTTGCTAAAAAGGCTAACATGATGAATGCATCCAAGTCTAGGATTTCCGCCATAAAATAAATGTTCCAGAACGTAAAAGAGCCGCTTTTTTTTCAAAGCGGCTCTGACATCTTCTTCAGTCTATTTTCTTTTCGAGGGCATATGGCAGGAGGGCATAGAATCCAGAACAGATTACCAGGTCCTCAACCCTGTTTATCTCATTAGGAGCATGTGCCTGAGCCTCATCGCCAGGGCCAAAGCCTATTGCAGGGATCTTATGGCGGCCTGTCGTTGCAACCAGGTTCGTGCTGAATGTCCACTTGTCCACTACCGGATCCTTATCATAGAGAGCCTTGTAGTCTGCGATTGCGCTCTGCACAAGGTCATGGCTCTTATCGAGTTTCCATGTCGGGAAATACAGCTCCTGGGAATAAGGCTTATTTGTCCAGCCGACCTTCTCATAGTTTGGCATCTCTACGATGATTGAATCTGGATCATCACCTGTTGCCTCAGATACGTATTTCCTTACCTGGCTTATTGCGAGTTCTGCGTCCTCTCCCCATGTCAGGCGCCTGTCTAGGTAGAGCATTGCATAATCTGCGACAGCACACTGTGAAGGTCCCTTTACATCCATCTGGCTGACAGTGACCGTTCCTTTCCCAAGGAAGTTCTCATCATCCGGCTGCAGGTCCTTATTAAGCTGTTCAATAGCCAAGGCGGCACGTGCTGCCTTATATGCTGCTGACACTCCGCGCTCAGGTGCAGAACCATGGCATGAGATACCCCTTAGTATTACCCTTATTTCCATCCTTCCCCTGTGGCCACGGTAAATCCTGCAGCTTGTAGGCTCAGTGGATACGATCAGGTCCGGCTTGAAGTTCTCCTCTTCAATCAGGTACTTCCAGCACATTCCATCGCAGTCCTCTTCCATGACTGTGAATGTGAAATAAACTGTATACTCTCCAGAGTAGCCAAGCTCTTTAA
>CASFJV010000068.1 GCA_949295125.1 uncultured Spirochaetales bacterium | reverse complement strand
AAATACACGTTCCCATCCCGAACACGTAAGTAAAACGCCCATACGCCGATGGTACTGCGGCCCGTCCGTGGGAGAGTAGGTAGCTGCCAGGGTTTCTTTTTAATTTTCTCCCCTTTGGGGTTCTATATATTGATGGCTCTGTATTGCAGGGCTGTTTTTTTTTGCCCTGGAACTATAGAGTTCCTTATTCCCCTGATATTCTTATGATATTAATGCTATTTATTTCTATATTATTTTTATAGCAAAAAATATTGTTTTAGCTTAATTCCATTGTTATTTGATAAGAGAAATAATTATTTTCAGTTTCAAAATGAAGGATCAAGCACAGTAGTTAAATTAGCTTAGCCTCTGTCGTCAGATCCATGGCAATGCAAAATTAAGAGATTCATTATCTTAATTTCAAATATAGCTTTAAATTAACCTTATTTTGTGATATTTTACTTGCTTGGTATGATAAAGAGTAATGAAAACATTAGGAATATAGCTATTATTGCACACGTAGACCACGGCAAGACTACGCTTGTTGATGCACTTTTCAGGCAGAGCGGACTTGTTGGAAAAGCTGTAGATGGCGAACGTGTCATGGATAGCGGTGATCTTGAAAGGGAAAAAGGCATCACAATCAGTGCAAAGAACTGTGCAATTAACTGGAAAGGGGTAAAAATCAATATAATTGACACTCCGGGCCATGCGGATTTCGGAGGTGAAGTTGAGAGAGGCCTTTCAATGGTTGATGGCGTTGTGTTGCTTTGTGATGCAGCAGAAGGGCCTCTTCCGCAGACAAGATTCGTGCTTGAGAAGGCACTTGAGAAGAAACTTAAGCCGATTGTCGTCATAAATAAGATAGACAGGACAGATGCAAGGGCTGAAGAAGTCCTGAATGAGGTATATGACCTCCTGCTTGAACTCAGTGATGATGAGACTATGCTTGATGTTCCTGTTTACTATGCAAACGGAAGGGATGGAGTCTGCGGTGAATCTCTTGATGATATAAAAGGGAATATGTACCCTCTCCTTGATGGAATACTTAAATATATTCCAGCTCCTCAGTATGATGAGGATGAGCCATTCCAGATGCTTGTATCTGATCTCTCATATTCGGACTTCCTTGGACGCCTTGCTATTGGAAAGGTTGTAAATGGTTCTGCCAATACGAATGACTCTCTCATATGCGTTAAGGAAGACAGGACAGAACCCCTGCGCGTTACAAGGCTGCAGGTGTATAATGGCCCTCAGATGAAGGAGACGAGCCATGTGGATGCAGGGGACATCATAGTTCTTTCAGGCGTTTCCGATGTTTCCATTGGCGATACGATCTGCACAAAGGAAGAGATAAAGGCCCTGGAGAGGATCAGCGTCGATGAGCCTACTGTTTCAATGCTGTTCTCAAAGAATATCTCTCCATTTGCAGGCCGTGATGGAAAAGCTGTTACAGGCGCAAAGATATGGGAAAGGCTGGAGAGGGAAGCCCTCAGGAATGTCTCAATCCGCATAGAAAAGAATGCTGATGACACTTTCACTGTAAAAGGGCGTGGAGAGTTCCAGATGGCCATTATTGTTGAGCAGATGAGAAGGGAAGGCTTTGAGCTCTGCGTAGGAAGGCCTAAGATCATTTTCCACAAGGACAGCGAGGGAAATGTGACAGAGCCGATTGAAGTGCTCTATATTGACTGCCCTGAAGAGTATGCCGGAACTGTCATGGAAAAGCTTGGAAGAAGGAAAGCCAAGGTAAATGATATCAACTACACAAATGGCGGAAGGGTGAAAATGAGAATGGAGATCCCTTCCAGAGGGCTTATAGGATACAGGGATGAATTCCTTACAGATACAAGAGGCCTTGGAATAATGAACAGCTACCTCAAAGGATATGAGAGATATAAGGGAGATTTCCCTGACCGCTATTCAGGATCACTCATCTCTGACAGGACAGGTACTGCTGTTGCATATGGCATCTGGGAACTTGAAGACAGGGGCCGTTTCTTCATTGTTCCAGGAGATGACGTCTATGAGGGAGAGGTCGTTGGAGAGAGGAACAGGGATGGAGACCTGCTTCTCAATCCCACAAGGACTAAGAAGCTTACAAACCTGAGGGCTTCTGGAAAGGATGAGGCAGTGACACTCACTCCTGTAGTCAAGCCGACCCTCGAACAGGCTATACAGTTCATAAAGGATGATGAGCTTGTTGAGGTCACACCTAAGGCAATCAGGATGTGCAAAAAGATACTTGACACGCAGAAAAGGAAGATCTTCCAGCAGAGAGGGGAAATTCCTTCGTATCTTCTTTAAGGATGGGGCTGGAGCGATCCAGCCTTATTTTATTACAAGCTCAACAGGGCAGTGGTCACTTCCATAGACATCTGAGAGTATAAGGCTGTCTTCCACATTCGAAATGAAATCCTCAGATACAACAAAGTAGTCAATGCGCCAGCCTGTATTTTTCTCCCTAGCCCTGAACATATATGACCACCATGTGTAAGCGTCTTTCTTCTCCGGATAGAAATACCTGAAGCTGTCAATGAATCCAAGGCTTAGAAGACGGGAAAAGTCATTCCTTTCCTCAATGGAAAAGCCTGCATTCATCGTATTTGTTTTTGGATTCTTCAGGTCTATCTCCTTATGGGCTACATTCAGGTCGCCTGTAAGGATGACTGGCTTGATTTTTTTCAGTGAGAGCAGGTACTCATAGAGTGCAGAATCAAACTTCATCCTGTAGCCAAGCCTTTTAAGTTCCTTCTGGCTGTTTGGAATATATGCATTGACCAGGAAGAAATCACTGTATTCTGCCGTGATTATCCTTCCTTCACCGTCATGCTCCTCAATTCCAATTCCATACGAGACATTAATGGGTTTTTCCTTTGAAAGGATTAAAGTACCGCTGTATCCTTTCTTTATTGCACTGTTTACATAAAAATTCATTCCGAATACGGAAAAATCAAAATCATTTTCTGTTGCCTTTATTTCCTGAAAGCAGTATATATCAGCATTTTCTTTCTTTATGAACTCTTCAAGGCCCTTGGACATAGCTGCCCTGATTCCATTGACATTCCAGCTTACTATTTTCATATATTCAGTGTAGTGCAAAAAGCATTTCTTATGGAATAATTAATTTAAGAAATTAACTAAACTTATTAATTATAATATTTCTATAATATAAAAATAATATGTAAATTTATAAATTTTTAAATTATATCAATAGTAATTCCTTTTATAGCAATTAAATAATTATTTTCATTTAAATATTTTGCTATTACTTCCATATTTTTCCTGTTTTGTTATTGAGTCTTGGGCTAAACGGTTTTATAATGCAACATAACGGAGGAAAAATGGCTAAGACGGTTGCATTCCATTTGCAGAAAGGGGGAGTTGGAAAGACTACCATTTCAGGAACTCTTGCATGCCAGAGTGCTTTGAACGGTAATAAAACCCTCTTGATTGACTGTGATCCACAGGGCAACCTTTCTTCATGGTTCTTAACTGATCCTCCTAAATATGAACTTGCAGATGTGCTTCAAGGGAAATGCTTTGTATTCGATGCTATAGTCAAAGTGAGCATGATTGACAATCTCTACATCCTTCCCACATTCGGAATAGGTGGCGGACTGAAGCTTTACAGCGAAACAAAGCTTGCTGATGAACCATATGTGCTTGAAGACCTTGTTAAAGAAGTATCCGAACAATTTGAACATATAGTGCTTGATCTTTCCCCTGGCCTTGGAAGGCTTGAAAGAAGTGCCTTAATTGCCAGTGATGAGATTGTTACTCCTATGACTCCGGAGGTTTTCTCCCTTGATGGGCTTGAAATTTTCATAGATGAGCTCCAGAGGCTTAAGAAGAACATGCGTTCAAACGTCAGGCACAATAAGATAATTATAAATTCCTTCGACGGACGAATCAGGCAGCATAGGGACATTTATAATGCTGCAGAGGAAAGTGGAAGGTTCAAAGTATTCAGAATCCCTGTTGATCCCCTTTTCAGGAAAGCGCAGGAGGCCAATAGGGTTCCCCAGGTATTCAAGGTGAAAGGCAGGGGGCTCAAACCTGGTACATTGGAAGCTCTTGCAGAGCTTGACAGCAATATATGGAGAAACTGACAAGAAGGTGTATATATGGCATTAAAGAAAACCGAAGTTACAAATGAAGTGGAAAAAGAAAGCTTAAGCGGAAAGAAAGCTAAAGCTGTGTTCAATTCAAATGCAAAGGAGAAGAAGATACTTACTACTTTCTCCCTTGAACCGTCCTTTAAGGAAGAACTTGAAGAAGTGTTTGAAGATCTGGGACTTGGATGGTCTGCTGGAATCAGGTTCGCTTTGAAAGAATTCTATAAGAAGTATTCAAACAACTGATATATTATTGTGGGCATATTATATTGATATGCCCATATAATATTTAAAAAATTTATTGTTTCTGTAGCATAATTATATAATGTAATATGATTACAGCTATAATTCTGGTATCGTTACAGTATCATTACAATTAGTAATTTGATAAGAATAATATTGAATCTGACAAGAATTAATGCTTTTTCCTGCCATAACAGTTGCATAAGGTGTACAGCATATATTCCTCAATCTTTGCTGTTGAGAATGTGGATTGGGTGAAGCTGTACGTCCTCATTATCTTATTCTGGGCTTTTGTTGTCTCCCCTTGAGCTATGGAAAGGCCATTTGCCTTGATGCTGCGCATACCCTGATTCCTGAAAACACTGATCACAGTTTTTGGATTGATAGATGCTTTGCCTGCAATTATTAGGGAGATTGAAAGCGCAAGTATTTCTATGGAATTTGCGAAAGGAAATGGCATGCCCGGCTCAGCACACCCTGAAGAGGACGGAAAATCCTCTCCAAAGAGAAGTCCCTGCGAAAGGAAAAGGCTGTATCTTTCAAGGTCCTTCCTGCAGTTTCTTGAGCCGCGTGGATATATTATGCTGAAAAGGTCCATGTCATGGTTTTCAGCTAGATAGCATTCAAGAAGTTCATTTATGCCCTGTATTTTTGAAGATAGCTTTTTTTCTGCTTTAAGAATTTCACGTTCACTGCATGAAATGAAAGAGTAGAGGCTTTTCTTTGCTTTTTCGAATTCTGATTCCTCAAGGCTGAACAGCCTTTCAAGAATCCTGAACGAAATAGCATCCTGTTCGCTCTTATCCATAACTAATCCGGAACTGAGGAAAAATGAAAGCATATGGAATATCTCAGCAGAAGCAAACATTGAATTTATGTTTTTAACTGCATATTCACGGGAAGCTCCCTTTTCCCTTGCTTTCTCAGGAATCTCAGCAGCTAGGGACCTTGTATATGCCTGAGCCTTCCTTGAAAGGAATTCATAATCCCTGTAAAGATCTGCTGCACTATAGCTCTCAAGGCTTAGAATGTTTCCTGACACCGCCTTTTCCCCTCTGCCCATAACGAATTTCAGGGAAGCAGAATATGATCCTGCTCCTGAACTTGCTATCTCGCTTTTGAATCTGAACATCATCTACCTCCAGAAATGATGAAGTTGTAACAGTATATGACTGATAGTGCAGAAAATAAAGAATAAAGCATGGAATAATTTTAAAATTCTAAATAATTTTATGGCTGAATATAGAGCGAAATGTCTATTAATTAATTATAATGAAATAAATTATTTGGTTGCAGTTGCTAATAAAAATTTTTTTGAATTTTTAATTACATGCAAAACAATATTAACTGATATGTAAACAATAAAAAACCAATAATTCTAAAATGATTTAAATATAAAAATGATACATAAATTACTTGTTTTTATATTTATTAAGCAGTGATCTTAAATCATTGATATTGCTTTCCATAGTTTCTTTTTTAAGTTCATCCTCATTTTTCAATAATTCTGATGGAATTTCTTCAAGAAATCTGCTTGGAAGGGCAGTTCTTGATTCCCCCATGGAATTTGTCCTTGTCCTGGCATTGTTTATTATCAGTTCCTTCCTTGCCCGGGTTATTGCAACATAGAAAAGCCTTCTTTCTTCAAAGATATTGTCAGGATTCTCCTCTAGGCTTCTTTTTGACGGAATGATGTCATCCTCCATTCCAGCTATGTACACGACGTTGAACTCAAGGCCCTTTGATGCATGCATTGTCATCAGGCTCACTTTGTCATCATTCTCTTCATCTTCATCGTTTACAAGAGCTGTGAGAGTGATATAGTCATTGAGCGTTGCATCAGGATTCTTCTCGAGGTACCTTTTTATCCTGTCCGAAAGGATATTAATTCCCATCATCTTGTAGTCAACGGTTTTGGGCTTATCTGGGTATTCTTCATAAAGCATGTTCCTGTACTTTATGTCTTCTGCAATTGTGCTGATAATCCTTGAGATATCAGGTATTGCCCTCCATTTCTGGAGCTGAGCCTTGAAATCAGAAAGGGCTTTCCGTGTCCTGTCTGAAATTGTATCTGAGAGCACAAGATCATCCACAGCCTCTGAAAGGCTCTTGAAGTTTTTATCAGCATAGCTCCTGATCTTTTCAATTGTGGTCCTTCCGATGCCGCGCCGCGGTGTGTTGATAATCCTTAGAAGGGAAACATCATCCTTCTCATTGACAAGCACTTTCAGGTAGCAGAGCATGTCCCTGATTTCCCTTCTTTCATAAAAGCTCTGGCCACCGGAAATCCTGTGGGGAATTGAAGATTCAAGAAGGCTGTTCTCAATCTGTGACATCAAGCTGTTAGTCCTCACAAGTATGCCAAAGTCAGAGAATTTTGCACCAGAGCGGAATCTTTTCCGTATGTCTTCTGCAATGAAGCTTGCTTCTTCCTCTCCGCTTTCATGATGGCAAAGCGTTATTTCTGCCCCCTCAGTACTGTCTGTCCAGAGCGCTTTATCCTTTCTCTCCTCATTATGCCTTATAACGGCATTTGCAGCATCAAGAATGGTTCTGGATGATCTGTAGTTCTGCTCCAGCTTGAATTCCTTCCTCTCCGGGAAATCTTTTTCAAAATTGAGGATATTCTCATAATTTGCGCCACGCCATGAATATATTGACTGATCGTCATCTCCAACTACAGCAATATTCCTGTATTTTTTTGCAATCATTGAAATCATTTTATATTGAAGCAGGGATGTATCCTGGAACTCATCTACAAGAATATACCTGTATCTTTCCTGCACCTCTTCAAGGACAAATTGCTTCTTTTCGAATATCCGGATCGGAAGGAGGATGAGATCATCAAAATCAACTACATTATATGCCTTTTGCGAGAGCAGCCATTCATTGTATATTTCCTTTACCGCACTCTCTTCCTCATTAAGGGGTTTTCTTCCTGTTTTTACATCTGAAAAAAGGGAGAGAAGGGTAGATACGTTGTAATCAGGAATCTGGTAGCCAAGGCTTATTATTGAGTTCTTGATCAGCGCCTGGTTGTCGTTTGAATCGTAAAGGCTGAAATTGTTGTGGTATCCAAGGTGGTGGATATATTTTTTCAGCAGTGTCAGCCCAAAGGAGTGGAATGTAGTGGTGGTGAGGTTCTTAAGCTTCTCCTTTGTTACATCCCTGACTCTTTCACTCATTTCCCTTGCTGCCTTGTTTGTAAAGGTCAGGGCCAAGATGTTTTTCTCATCAATTCCCTTATCCAGCATGTTTGCAATGCGATAGGTGATCATGCGGGTCTTCCCGCTTCCTGCTCCTGCTATAATCAGCAGCGGACCATCTATGCTTGAAGCCGCTTCTGCCTGTTGCCTGTTTAAAAGTGCTTTGAGATTCAATGACATACCGCAATAAGTAAGCATAAAATGAATTTGATCGTCAAGATCAAAAGAACAGCAAGAATCTGTTGTGTCCCTTATTATAGTACCTAGTTTTTCTCTGCCGGACATATTTTATGGCAGCAGAAGAAAGTCATTTGATAGTTTCACGTTGATTCTCACTAATGATTTCAAGTCCATTTCCTTGATCTTTATTTTTTCATGATGTAAGCAATTAAAATTGATATTGGCAAAAGTATTTTTTTCCCTTATTTCAGAATTCTTCATTTTCTAAACATGGACTGCCATACTCTGTAAAGAACAGGATCTTTTAGGGCGGATGTGTGGACTTCCGATGCCTTTTTAATAATGTTAAGGATCTCATTATTACTCTTTCCAGGTTTTTCCCAAGCATTCGAGCGTTTTCAGTGCCCTGTCCTAGTCAGGCTTTTTGGTGCATTGTTCTATATGAGTGAAGATGCATGGTGTGTGTTGGCTAAAGGGAATCATGCAATAATTGGACATGAGAAAATACAGCTTCAGGCTATAGAATATGAAGAAATGAAATGATCCTAGTGGCTTTGATAAAGATGGAGTTATCGCAGTGTGTTGATTATTCAAGTTTATCTATTGGTTTTAGTTGATTTCTTCCGAATTCTTGGAACCAAAAAGAGTTGCATAAATGGTTAATGATAGGGAATGTTTTTTAGCTTTTAAAATTTCCAGTGCGCTCAAACTTAAAATACGGAATTTGACAGTGAATCGGATATATGAAAAGGAAAGAAGATGAAGAATGGTATGAAAGAAATAGCAGGGAAGCAATACATGGTGCTATAAAATTCTTTGCTATTGTTATCGGTATTCCGATAGTCATTTTTATTTTGTTCTTTATAGATGCTTTTGCTATCTAATGGTTTCCCCTCCCTTCTTGTAGAAAAGATTGCAAGCAGCATCAATATAAACGTTGGAATTTAATTGCTTTCATCAGAATATCTTAATAGCATCTATAGGGCACATTTCATGGCAGCAGTAGCATCTTATGCATGCTTTCTCATTTATAATGGGATGTTTTTCTCCCATGCTGAGTGCTTTTGCAGGGCAGATGTCTATGCACCTTCTGCATTTTATGCAGTTATCCTGAAATTCAGGGGCAATCCTCGCCCTGTCTTTCCTTATCTTAAAAAAGCGTGTGAAGAAAGGCAGGATGAGTGCTGAAAAAAGATTCCTGCGCTGGCTTTTAACCCTTTCAAAATCCCTGATGATGAGATCTTTTGCATTTAAAATGGGGTACTCGACTTTCCTTGGATCGAAAATGCCTTCTGAAATTGCTTCATTTATAATTGGCATGTCTTTCCTCTCGTAGCCCATAATGACAGCCTCGGCATAGTCAAGGGCGAATGCATCGCTGGAGGAGAGCAGAAGGCCGACTTTCCTTGGCCTTCCGTTTGCAGGGCCCGCACCTTCCATTCCGATGACCGCATCCATTATTGCATAGTCTGTATGGCTTTCCCTGAAGATTGATATTATGAGCTTTGCAAATTCATTTACGCTTGGGCATTTTAAATGCATAGGGCTCTTATTGAGTCCTGGAACAAGGCCGAACATGTTTTTTACGCAGCCGGTCATCATCATAAGCTGGTGAGTCTTGAACTTGGCTACACTTATTACCACATCAGCATTGTCAATTGCCAAAGCCATTGGAACTTTTATTGACCTATATACAGTATGTTCCCTGTTGTTCTTTGTGAAATCCTCAAATTCAGCTCCCATCCTGTCTATAACGTCCTTAATGCCAGAATTCCTTGCATTGAATCCGGGAGTATGCAGCCCCGGAGAATCACCGACAAGGATCTCTTTTGCGCCCTTATCCTGGAGTATTGATATGATTGCCTCAAGTACAGCAGGGTGGGTCGTTATGGCTTTCTCCTTTCCTGCATCAGAGAGTATGTTTGGCTTGAGGAGTATCCTCTTTCCATTGACTTCAGGGAATTCCGTTTTCCCTATCATGCTGATTAGGCTTTCCTTTATGAGTGGAACATCATAATCATTAATTCTTTCTATTGCTACTAAGCTCATTTTATTTTCCTTAAAAGGCATGCATACATAGGCCCAAGGCCATCTGAAGTATCAGGGAGAATGATCCTTCCATAAGAGAGCTTTTCTGAGTATGGAAGATCAAAATCAATTTCCTCAACATCATTTTCATGACGGCTTAAAAGACGCTCTATAACGCTGCTGTTTTCTCCCGGGTTTATTGAGCAGGTGGAGTAGAGGATGTAGCCTCCCGCCCTGGCTGCAAGATAGGCAGATGCAAGTATGCCGAACTGTTCTTTTTCAAGCCTTTTGGGGCGTGATGGAGACCATAAGGCAAGGTGCTTTGGATCATTTATGACGTGACGCTCGCTTGAGCAGGGTGCATCAAGAAGGATGCTGTCATACGCGTCCTTTTCATAAAGGCACCATGAAGAGGCATCATAGCCTGTGACCTTTATATTCTTCCGGTATTTCTCTTCAAGGCATTCTTCGATGACAGTCTTAAGCCTTGATCTCCTATCGGGGCTCCTGTCATTTGCTATGAGCTCTCCGCTGCCTTTCAGGCGCAGTGCGATTGAAAGTGTCTTTCCTCCCGGTGCGGCACACATATCGAGTATCCTGCCACCTTCAGAGACAGGCAGAAGTGAGGCAACCATAGCAGATGCCCTGTCAAGGTAGTATGGCTTACTAAGTTCGCTTGAAAGGCTAACCGTCTCTTTTTCCTCATGCAATGCAGCTTTCAGGCATTCCCACCTCTCTTTATAGATTGCTGCATAAAAATCATCAAAACTTATTTTCTCTTTTCTGTTCCTGCTCATCCGGCTATGATCCAATCATGTATTGCAACAGATACAAAGCCTACTATGAGGCCTAGTATTACGCCACCGATCACCTGGGCAAACGAGTGGCCTAGAAGTGTTTTCAGGTTAGTTGGCTCAAATGGTCCATCCTTATGCATTTTGCTCAGTATCTCAGACCATTCATTAATGACTTTTGCCTGTTTTCCTGCTTCCATCCTTATGTTCATTGCATCATGCATTACGATGATGGAAAATACAAATGAAATTGCAAAGGAAGTGCTTCCGATTCCGTTTATGGACCCGATTGCGGTGGTTAATGCAACTACGGATGCCGTATGGCTGGATGGCATTCCACCTGTGGATAATAGCTGGTGCAGGCTGTAGCCATGCCCCGAAAGGATTGAGAATATAGGTTTCAGAAGCTGTGCGGTAACTGCTGCTACCACTGCAGCTATCAAGGCAGTATTCATCAGTAAGTTATTGTTCATGCATCCCTCCAAACAGGATCTTTCATATACAGATTCTAAACTAGAATTACCTGTCTCTTCAACGTAGGGTGAAGCTGAGTGCATCCTTATGGGCATTTGGTTAAGTTTATTCAGCTGAAAGGGCTTTCAGATCTTGAGGGAGAAAGACATTTTTCCTACAATCACGGGCTATGGATAAGAAGAAGCTGTTCCTCTGTTTTTCGTCTTTTCTTTCACAGTTCTCAATCTGCATGATCAATTTTGCAATGATTTACTATCTGAGGAAGAATTATGGCCTCTCATCAGGTGCAATCGGCATAGCGTCAAGCATTTATACTGTCACATACTTTATCTCATGCCTCCTCATTGCACCTTTCTACTCACGTTTTTCAAGATCCTTAAAGGCATTCCTGGCTTTTTTCGGCATGGCAGCATCAAATATTGCAATACTGAATACTTCAAGCATTGCCGTGATATTCATAATGCTTGGCATTTATGGAATCTCTATGAGTTTCTTATGGCCAAACATCGAAGACTGGATCACAGAGAATGCTGAGGGAAGGGAACTTGCAAGGGCGACCAATGCCTTCAATTTCTCATGGTCTTTCGGTGCAGGGCTTTCAACAATGGCTGCCGGATTCCTTGCTGAGGTATCATTATCGCTTCCCATTGCGCTTTCCTGTTTCTTTTTCATCCTCATAATGCTCTTCCTCATTCTTCTTGCATCCAGAAACAATGCACCGGAAAGCATAAAGAAGGAAGAGGCAGTGGCAAAAGGAAGGCCTACAGAGCTGAGGTACATCTCATGGGGAGGGAATTTCCTCAATTACATATGCTATTCGCTTGTAATCAACATCTTCCCCTTATATGCCATGGACAGCCTTGGCTACGGTGAGAGCATATCCGGATCCCTTCTTCTTTTCAGGGGAGTTGCCACATGCATTTCCTTTTCCATCTTTTCCCGCCTGAAATTCTGGCAGTTCCGTAAGAGCGTTATTCTGGCAAGCCAGGCATCCCTTGCCCTGGTTTTTATCACGCTGCCGTTTTTAAGGTCAAAAGTCCTGTTTGCACTGTTCTTCCTCATTTTCGGAGTCATTTTTGCCCTGCTGTATGAGATGAGCATATTCCATGGTGCCAGCGGATCGGCAAACAGGTCCCGTGCCATGATCATACACGAAGTGCTGCTGAATATCGGATCAGTTATAGGCTCTGCAGCAGGGGGAATCGTATATGAGCATTTCTCATTTTCTGCTATTTCATTCTCCCTGGCATCCCTTGCCCTGATATTCGTATTATTGGAGTCCATTTTCCCTTTAAGGCTTTCAAAGCCTTTGAAGAAAGCTTAGAATGTAGTTAGGAGGAGCAATGGCGGATACACTCTGTTATAAGATTTTGAGGGATCACCTTGTTGAGGGGAAGCTCGAGAAGGGATCACCTGTATCAATAAGGATTGATCAGACCCTGACCCAGGATGCGACTGGGACGATGGCTTACCTGCAGTTTGAGGCTATCGGGGAAGATAGGGTGAGAAATGAGCTTGCAGTAAGCTATGTTGACCACAATACGGTACAGGTTGGATTTGAAAACTTTGATGACCATGAATACCTGAGGACCGTTGCTGCAAAGAAGGGCGTAGTATATTCAAAGGCAGGAAACGGAATCTGCCACCAGGTGCAGCTTGAGCGTTTTGCTCTTCCTGGAAAGACACTGATTGGTTCTGACAGCCATACGCCGACACAGGGCGGAATAGGTGAGATTGCAATTGGCGCGGGAGGGCTTGATGTTGCCCTTGCAATGGCAGGGATCCCTTTCCAGATAATATGCCCCCGTGTTATCGGCATCAGGCTTAAAGGCAAGCTCAGGCCTGGGGTAAGTGCAAAGGATGTAATACTGAAAGTCCTTGAAAGGTATGGAGTGAAGGGTAATGTGAATTCAGCCTTCGAGTATTTCGGAGATGGTGTCAGCACCCTTACAGTTGCTGAGCGCGCAACAATCTGCAATATGGGGGCTGAGTGCGGAGTAACATTTTCAATTTTCCCATCAGACAGTAATACCTATGAATTCCTGAAGGCTCATGACAGGGAGGATGGATGGAGAGAGCTTAAGGCAGATGAAGGGGCTGAATATGATGATGTGTATGAGATAGACTTATCTTGCCTTGAGCCGCTGATCGCAGCACCGCACAGCCCGGGAAACATAAAAACCGTAAGGGAGCTTGAGGGGATGCATGTAAACCAGATCCTGATCGGCTCATGCACAAACAGCAGCTACCAGGATCTGAGGAAGGTTGCAATGATCCTGGATGGGAAAAGGGTGGATCCTGCTGTTTCTTTCGGCATTGCCCCTGGCTCAAGGGAAGTGCTGGAGATGATTGCATCGGATGGCACGCTTGAAATACTTGTGAAAGCCGGTGCAAGGATCCTTGAAAGTGCCTGCGGTTTCTGTATCGGTAATCATCAGAGCCCTGGCACTGATGGCGTATCATTGAGGACAAATAACAGGAACTTTGAGGGAAGAAGCGGCACAAAGAGCGCCCAGGTTTACCTTGTATCTCCTGAAGTTGCTGCATATTCAGCACTCTTTGGTGTATTGAAGAGCCCGCTTGGAAATGTTCCATATTCTGAAATTGCCCTTCCAAGCCACTATATGCATGATGACAACATGCTTATCTTCCCTCCTGATGATCCGTCAGGTGTGACAATCCTCAGAGGCCCGAATATTGGCCAGCCGCCAAAATGTGAACCTTTGAAGGACAGCTATTCTGGAAAAGCTGCCATCAAGGTAGGGGACAAAATCACAACAGACCATATAATGCCAGCAGGTGCGAGGCTGAAATACCGCTCGAATATAAAAGCCTATTCTGAATTCGTGTTTGAAGGTGTTGATAAGTCCTTCTCATCCAGGGCTGCTGCCCTCAGGGATGAAGGTAAGGCCGTTTTCATCATCGCAGGATCTTCTTATGGCCAGGGATCTAGCAGGGAGCATGCCGCAATCTGCCCGTCTTTCCTGGGGCTTAAGGCCGTAATAGCAAAGTCAATTGAGAGGATACATCAGGCAAACCTATGCAACTTTGGAATTCTTCCGCTCCTTTTTGAAAAGGAAGATGATTACACTCTGATTGAAGAAGGGGACGATCTTGAATTGGATAACGTTTTCTCTTCACTTGAGAGCGGAAAGTTCAAGCTGATAGACAAAACAAAAGGGAAAACAGTTCTTCTGAAGCTTTTTGCATCGGATGAACAGAAGAAGATGCTTAAAGCTGGCGGAAGGCTGAATGAGATCAGGGGAAAACAATGTCAAAAGTAACAATGGAGAATGGACGGCTGAACGTGCCATCAAATCCCACAATCCTCTACATAGAAGGGGATGGGGTAGGAGCTGAGATCACAAAAGAGATGATCAGGGTTGTGAATGCTGCGGTGAAGAAAGCATACAGGTCAAGGCGCAGGATTGAATGGCAAGAGGTTCTTGCAGGAGAGAAGGCTCAGAGGGAGATAGGGACAAACCTCCCTGAGAAGACAGTTTCCTGCATCAAGGATAATCTTATTGCCATAAAAGGCCCTCTCATGACGCCGGTAGGAAAAGGTGCAAGAAGCCTTAATGTTGCACTGAGGCAGAATCTGGATCTCTATGTATGCCTGCGCCCTGTTGAGTACTATGAAGGGGTTCCAAGCCCATTGAAGCATCCAGAGCGCGTAAACATGGTAGTCTTCCGTGAAAACACGGAGGATATCTATGCCGGAATAGAGTGGAGAAGCGGTACAGACGAAGTTAAAAAGGTTATTTCATTCCTGCAGAATGAGATGAAAGTAAGCAAGATACGCTTTCCCGAAACGAGTGCGATAGGAATAAAGCCAGTGTCTCCAGAAGGGTCAAAGAGGCTTGTCAGGTCTGCCATTGAATATGCAGTGAAGAATAACCGCAGGAGCGTCACTCTGGTCCATAAAGGGAATATCATGAAGTTCACAGAAGGGGGCTTCAGGGAGTGGGGCTACCAGGTTGCGAAGGAAGAGTTCAAGGCTGTATCTGAGGGAAAGAAGACTTTCATACCCCTTAAGAATGGGGAAAGGATTGAAATAAAGGACTGCATCTGCGATGCATTCCTCCAGAACATCATAATAAAGCCGGAAGAGTATGATGTTGTGGCAACGCTCAATCTCAATGGAGATTACGTCTCTGATGCAATGGCTGCTTTAGTCGGAGGAATTGGCATTGCTCCTGGGGCAAATATTAACTATGAAACAGGTGTGGCTGTCTTTGAGGCAACCCATGGGACTGCACCAGACATTGCAGGAGAGAACATAGCAAATCC
>CASFJV010000067.1 GCA_949295125.1 uncultured Spirochaetales bacterium | reverse complement strand
TATTGCAAAAAAACTGAATATTATTTAAATTCTTTGATGCTGGTGGCCATAGCAGAGCGGAAATACACGTTCCCATCCCGAACACGTAAGTAAAACGCTCTTACGCCGATGGTACTGCGGCTTGTCCGTGGGAGAGTAGGTAGCTGCCAGTTTTTTTATTTCACTGGGAAAAGCAAATTAACAAGATTCCTATCTTCTGATAATATATTTACCTATGGAAATCAAACTGAAACATCTCAGAAGGAACTACGGTGAACTGCATGCAGTTGATGATGTGTCACTGGAGATTCCATCAAATACGATATTTGGAATCATTGGAAGATCTGGAGCTGGAAAAAGTACGCTTGTCAGGCTTATTTCCATGCTTGAGCGTCCAGATGAAGGTGAAGTTTACTATGATGATAAACGTGTAGACAATCTCGATACCAAAAGCCTTATAGAGGAGAGGAGGAAGATCGGCATGATCTTCCAGAATTTCAATCTCTTTTCATCCAGGAATGCGAGTGAGAACATTGCTTACCCGATGGAAATCTGCAAAATGGATAAGAGCGTCATAAAAAAGAGGACTGAGGAGCTTCTGGATCTTGTAGGCCTCGGCGGAAGAGGGGATGCCCCCATATCCACGCTCTCCGGAGGGCAGAAACAGAGGGTTGCAATTGCACGTGCCCTGGCTGTAAATCCGAAAATCCTGTTCTGTGATGAGGCAACTAGTGCTCTTGATCCCCAGACAACAAGGGCTATTCTGGGATTGCTGAAAGATATACAGAAAAAGATGAATCTCACAGTTGTGATGATCACTCACCAGATGGAAGTTGTGCGTGATGCCTGCGATTATGTTGCAGTCCTTGACCAGGGCAGGATCGTGGAGGAGGGAAAAGTCGCTGATGTGTTTGTCCATCCTTCCAGCAGCACTACAAAGGAATTCCTCTCCAATCTCACCAATGTCAGGGACAGCGTAGTGAGATGGTCTGACGATGGAGGGCATTTCACTCTCCGTTTCATTGGAAGCAAGACTGATGCTCCTATTATCTCAACTGTTTCAAATGAGACTGGAGCCATATTCAATATAAGGGCAGCTGGAGTGCAGAATGTAAACGGTGAGGAAATTGGAATCATGGTTTGCGATATAGGGCCAAATAAGGAAGCACAGGATAAGGCTGTTGCATCGCTGAGGCAGAAGGGCATAGTAGTGGAGGAAGAGAAATGAGCAGAATGTGGTCTATAGTGTTCTCATCTACAATTGAGACATTTGAAATGGTTATTTTTTCTACAATTTTTTCTGTTATCATCGGCCTTCCCCTTGGTGTAATCCTTCAGATAACGGATTCTGAGGAACATGGAGGGCTTAAGCCTAAGCCGGTTGTAAACCAGATCCTTTCTAGAATCGTAAATATTTTCAGGAGCTTTCCTTTCATTATCCTGATAATAATCCTTATGCCGCTTTCGCGAATAATTTTAGGAACAGCAATCGGAACTGAGGCTACTATTGTTCCTCTTTCCATTGCCGCTGCTCCTTTTGTTGCCCGCATTGTGGAATCTGCATTGAAGGAAATAGATCCAGGAGTAATCCAGGCTGCAAGGGCAATGGGATCAACTGATTTCCAGATCATATGCAAGGTCATGATTCCAGAATCCCTGCCATCCCTTGTTTCAGGCATAACACTCACGGTTATCAATTTGATTGGCTATTCAGCTATGGCTGGTGCTCTTGGAGGAGGAGGTCTTGGAGATCTTGCCATCAGGTACGGATACCAGAGATTTAATCCCAGCTATATGGTTGCCGCGGTAGTTGTGATTCTTATAATGGTTGAACTTATACAGGTTATTGGAAATAAGATAAGCAATCACCTGATTGCAAAAAGATAATCTCTCAGGGGAAATGTTATGGCAAAACAGAAACTTGTGCTTAGGATAATTCTGGCATTTATTGTCATTGCCATAGCACTTCCTCCCGTTATTGAGTTCAGCCTCTCAAGCTATCGGGAACCTGATGGGTCCAGGACAGAAAAGCTTGAGGCGGACTACAGGGCATATATAGAGGGCAAGAGGGAAGGAAGCCTTCCTTTTGAATTCTATTTTCCAGAGGATGAAGTGGTGCTGAACTTCACAATGCCTGAAGTCAATGATGGCCTTGTACTCTCTTTCCTGACCCGTTCAATGGGGGTAAAAGTCCTTATCGGGGACGAAGAGGTATATTCATTTACCTATCCGGAAAAGGTTTCTTATCCGCAAAACAGGATCTACCATGTTATCAGCCTGAAATCAGATTATTCAGGAATGCCTGTTACGATGCTCTATTATCCAAAGACATTTTCCCTTCTTGGTTTTACCATCGATGCTCCATACATTGGCACTTCAAGTTCGAATTTCAATTACTTCTTCTCTGATTACAGGTATGCATCCGTCCTGCTGATTGTCTTCATAGAACTTTCCATCCTGATCGCAATCGTATCATTTTTCATGAAAAAGAAGCTGAGAAAGATCCTCATCCTCTTTTCTGTATTTGTGTTATGTACGACTCTTTCACTGTTCTGCGGTATGCTGCTGAGCCAGGTAGTCCTTGAAAATCCATATCTTGCCTCGCTTGGAGAGATCTTTTTCCGGTCCGTTCTTCCTCTGCTCCTGATACTCTTCCTTAATGCAAACTATGAAGTGCTCAACCTTTTCAGCCTGGATTCAGGGATTGCTTTATTTGCAATTGCAATTCTTGCCCTGTTCCCAGTCTTCTCGATCCTTGATGCCCTGTCCTTAATTCCCTTTACCCTGATTTCAAGTTTCCTTGATCCTCTCCTGATTCTTTTCCTTTCAATAGTGCTGACTATGCTGTTCAGGAGAAAGGACAGGCGAAGCCGGATGTATGGCGTGGCCATATTATTCCTGATGCTCAGTTCGTACCTGCGTTTCATTTCATCAGCATACCTTTATGCGAGACTGTATGTTGAGATAGCGTATGTCCTGCTGACTCCAGTTTCCTTTGTGGTATGCATAATTGAGGCAGTAATATCATATACGGAAGAGAATGAGATGATAATTACGGAAGAAACGCTTCTTAAGAACAGTTTCTTTGATGGGTTATCAACGCTTGGAAGCGCGAATGCCTTTTCAGCTTTCGCCTCCACCATGGATCAGAGGGCAGGGAATTACTATGTTTCGTACTTTGATCTTGACGGGCTTAAAAGAGTGAATGACAGCTTCGGACACATAAAAGGAGATGAGATAATCTCCCTGTTCGGGACAATTGTCAGCAGCATGAAGCAAGACAGTGATTATGCCTTCAGGACGGGAGGGGATGAGTTCCTGTTCCTCTCAGGAAATGATCATCCATCCTCCTTTTCTGAAGCAGTTTCAAAAGAGTATGAGGAGAGAAGCGGCTATACTGTCACATATTCGGACGGCACCTTTTTCATAGATGGAAGCAGTAGGCTTGAAGACATTATCAAGACACTTGACAGAGGCCTGATTGAGAAGAAGAGGAGGAAGGCTAATAATGGCTAGGAAGATAATAGTCGCAGCAATTCTGATCTTTTCCATTACCTCCCTTTTGGTGGTATCTTTTTCCGTATCTTTTTCCCATCTTCCAATTACCAGCGGGGAGAGGACTGGATATGAAGGCCTTATACATGTCACTGTAGATGGAAAGGACAGGGGATATAAGGATATTCCTGTATATGCTGGGGATATGGAACCATTTTCCCATGTTGATCTTTCTTTCCGCCTTCCATCTGATGTCAGCAATGGTGATGTGCTTACTGTAAGAAAGGGCTTTTCAAAGTTTGATGTGTTTGTGGATGGTGATTTGGTTTATTCCTTCTATCCGGAGGCAAGGGAGAGCGGAAGGCCTGATTATGGCTATGGTTCATTCTTCTTTATGGATCTGCCTGATAATTCTGCAGGAAAGCTTGTTGAGATCAAATCCATTAAAATGGCTTCAAACCGTATTGTGGATCTCAATGACATATATTATGGGGATGGTGGAACGCTGGAACTTGCCGCCATCTTTTCAGATTTCACGCCGATAATCATTTCCTATATCATTGGTTTCATGGCTTTTGTCGCCTTAATTGTCGCATTCAAGGCAAGGGAAAAGGATACCAGGGACGCCTTGCTGTCCTCTGCAATCCTCTTTATCGCCATCTCCTCATGGATATACTGCCAGTCGAGATCCAGGCAGTACCTGATGCCTAATATCGTACTGCCGTCATCCATATGCAATACCGTGATATACTTCTTTCCGTATGTGCTCTTCTATTATTTCATTTCAAATTATCCTATCAGGGATAAGAAGAAGCTTACAATCCTGAAATATTTTTCTTTTATTTTCATTCTTGGCTATGCCGTTATCGGAGTGCTTCAGGCAATTGGCATATACAGTTTTGAGGAGGCTCTTCCGCTTACTACGACAGTCCTGATTGCTTATGTCGCTGCTTTCATCCTCTCAGTTCTCTATGAGTTCTTTGTGAAAAAGGAGAAGGTTGGTTCGTTCCTTATAATAATCAGCCTCATGTCGTTAAGTTTTCTCATGGAATGGGTGCTTGTCCTTATCGGCAGGAATATCAGGAGTTCGATAATCCTTTATGTGCTTGCCTGTTCTGTTGTTTTCGTTCTTATAAGATGCCTCTCACTGTTCCTTTTCCAGTCAGAGGAAAGGCAGATGAAAGATGCCCTGCTGAGTTTTGCATTCCGCGACAGCCTTACAGGGGTGAGGAACAGGCAGAACTATGAGTCACTCATTGCATCATCCTGGTACACGAGAGGGTATGTGGATGTCTACCTTGTAGATGCCAACATGCTTAAGAAAATCAATGATGAATTTGGACATAGTGAAGGGGATAAGCTGCTGAAGGATGTTGCAAAGGTGCTTATAGAGACCTTCCCGCTTTTCAAGCAGCAGTGCTACCGTCTCGGAGGCGACGAATTCCTTGTGATCTCACCTGCATCAATTACAGGAGCGCCGGAAGACAATGCCGTAAAGATCCATGAGAGGCTCAGTGAAATTGGAAGGCCTCATTCTGTTGCAATTGGCTATGTGACTGTGAATACAAGGAAAGTCAGGATTGAAGAAGCTGTTGCGATGGCGGATAAGAGAATGTACGAAAATAAGAAAAAAATGGAAAAAATGTGAAATTGAGGCCATCTCTTTGTTGCATTGCGATTGAATTTTGGCTATAGTGGACTCATCTTAATAAACAAGGAGAGTGATGAAGATGACATTTGCTAGAATTTATTCAATGTCCATGCTCTCCATGATGATGCCCGTTAGGGCATAATATTCATTTATCCACGACATCATTATATCTGAAAACCGTAAAATCTCAGGGATAATTCTATCTCTGTTTAACAGAATCAAACCATCATAATAGGAGAGAAAGATGAAAAAAATACTGGTTACACTTTTTGTTCTGGTTGCAAGCTTCGCATTTGCATTCGCTAACGGCGCCAATGAAAGCCATGAAATTGGCGATACAATCAGGGTCGGAGCAACACCTGATCCTCATGCAGCATTGCTGAATCTTGTTGTGGATGACCTTGCTGAACAGGGTTATACTCTTGAAGTCATTGAATTCACTGATTACGTCACTCCAAACGAAGCCCTTCAGGCAGGAGAGATCGATGCCAACTACTTCCAGCACCTTCCATACCTTGAAAGCTTCAATGCTGAGCGCGGCTATAATCTTGTGAGCGCTGGTGGAATCCACATTGAGCCGCTTGCACTCTATTCAAACAGCTATGCTAGCGTTGATGAGCTGCCGGACGGAGCAACAATCGCTATCCCAAATGATCCGACGAATGAAGGCAGGGCACTTCTGCTTCTCCAGTCTGCAGGGCTTATAAAGCTTGCTGAAGATGCAGGCCTTGAAGCTGTTCCTCAGGATATCGTGGAGAATCCTAAGAACCTGAGCTTCAGGGAAATTGAAGCAGCTACACTGCCTCGTATAATGAGTGATGTTGACGGTGCAGTCATCAATGGAAACTATGCTATTCCTGCCGGTCTCATTGCAACACGCGACGGCCTTTATGTTGAGGGTGCAGATAGCCCGTACGTAAATGTTATTGCCGTACGCCCTGGCGATGAGGATAATCCTGCTGTAGTCGCACTTGTAAATGCATTGAAGAGCGATGAGGTCAAGGAGTATGTTGCAGAGCGCTATCCAAATGGTGAAGTGATACTTGTTGATTAGTCCTTACAGCACGGAAGATTTTTCAGGAGGATGCAGTATTTGCTGTATCCTCTTTTTCATTTTTTAGGCTATCTTAATATTTATGGACATGATTGTAATTGTTTTATCTGCGGTAAACATATTACTGGCATTGCTGCTTGTGGTCTCTGTCATGAGAGCCAGGGGAAAGCATAACGGCGGCAGCTTTGATGAGGTGAAAGCTGTAATTGAGGCAATGGAGAGGAATAATGATGGATTCAGGAGGGAAGTCAGTGCATACCTTGAAAAGACAATGAACCAGTCATTGAGCTCTGCAAAAGATCTCTATTCCGCCTTAGATGGCCAGAGCAGGATGCTTAGTGAGCGCCTTGAGCGCATGAATGAACGCCTTTCGGCTTCCCTTATGGATGTAAAGCTCAATGAAAAGAAAGAGATGGAAACTTTCTCTGCAGCAGTAAGGGAAGAGATAGAGAAAGTGCGCGTTGACAATGAAAAGAGCAAAATGACCCTCAGTGATGATGTAAAGGCACTGATGGCTCAGGTCAGGTCAGATCTCGACAGGATACGCGAAGAAAATGATAAGAAGCTTGAGGAAATGAGGAAGACCGTCGATGAGAAGCTACAGCAGACGCTTGACCAGAGGCTGAGCGAGAATTTCAAGATGGTGTCTAACAATCTTGACCAGCTCAGGACTGCCCTGGGGGAAATAAGCAAACTGAGCCGCGATGTGAGCGATCTGAATAAGATTTTCGGAAATGTCAAATCACGCGGGGTCTGGGGTGAGGTGCAGATTGAGGCGATCCTTTCAGACATCCTTTCTCCTGAACAGTACGTGAAGAATTTCCATCCAAGGCCAAAGAGTCCTGAAGTTGTGGAATTTGCAGTCCGCCTTCCTGGAAAGGATGATGGAGAGGTGTACATCCCAATTGATTCAAAGTTCCCGAAAGAGGATTATGAGCGTTATGTAGATGCTGTGAACATGGGGGATGAGGCTCTGGTGAATGCTTCCCTGAAGGCTCTCAGGGAGAGGGTGAGGAAAGAGGCTCAGGATATTTCCGAAAAATATATAAATCCTCCACGCACTACGGATTTTGCGATCCTTTTTGTTCCTACTGAGAGCCTTTATGCAGAGCTTTTAAGGGATCCGGGCTATGTTGATGGAATACAGAACAGGTATAAGGTTATTATCAGCGGGCCTACGACATTCTCCGCTCTCCTTGTAAGCCTTGGCATGGGCTTCAGGACGCTTCAGATTGAAAGGAAGAGCAAGGAGGTAAGGGATCTGTTCGCCAGGATAAAGATCCTGATGGCAAAGTTTGCTGACGAGCTTGTCCAGACCCAGAGTGCAATCGGAAATGCCGGGAAAAAGATAGATGCGGTCATCAAGCGCAATTCAATGATCACCTCACGCCTGTCCAAAATAGAGCTTGGCAGTGACAATGAAGGAATAGATATACCAGTTAGTACCCACAAATATGAGGAAATTGAATAAAAATGCAAAAAATATTGACTATTAATGCATAAATATCTAATATCTGAGTATATTGGGAGGAAAATATGAATTTGAAAGGAAAGAGCTTTCTGACCCTTCTCGATTTTTCCAGGGAGGAAGTTGAGTATCTTCTCTCACTTGCCTTCGAGCTGAAGGCAAAGAAGAAGGGGATGCCTCACAGCTCAGGTGTGGATGGCAAACTGCTTGAGGATAAGAATATCGTACTTCTTTTTGATAAGACCAGCACAAGGACAAGATGTTCTTTTGAGGTTGCAGCATATGATGAGGGGGCAAATGTCACGTTCCTTACAAATTCGCAGATGGGAAAGAAGGAGAGCCTGGAAGATACCGCAAACGTGCTTGGCAGGCTTTATGACGGAATTGAATACAGGGGATATGAGCAGTCCGTCGTGGAGGATCTGGCAAAGTTCAGCGGTGTTCCTGTATGGAATGGACTGACAGATATAGATCATCCCACACAGTTCCTTGCAGATATGATGACAGCCATGGAGCATACAGGCAAGAAACCTTCTGAGATCAAGTTTGCCTATATAGGAGATGGAAGAAACAATGTTGCGAATGCCCTGATGATCGGATGCTCAATTCTCGGATCAGACTACAGTGTGGCAACTCCGCCATCACTCATGCCAGATCCCCAGCTGCTTGGAATATGCATGGATAAGGCAAAGGGGAACGGCTCTGAACTGAAGGTGTTTTCAGATCCGTCAGATGCAGTGAAAAACGCTGATGTGATCTATACGGATATCTGGTGCTCAATGGGAGAGGAGGATAAGATGGCTGAGAGGATTGAACTTCTGAAGCCTTACCAGGTCACTATGGATCTCCTTGAAGCCAGCGGCAACGCTAATGTGCTTTTTGAACACTGCCTTCCGTCTTTCCATGATCTTGAGACCTCGATTGGAAAGGATGTTCATGCAAAGTTCGGACTAAAGGAAATGGAAGTTACCGATGAGGTTTTCAGAAGCAGGAACAGCGTGGTCTTTGATGAGGCTGAGAACAGGATGCATACAATCAAGGCCGTGATGGTGGCAACCCTTTCAGATAAGCTTTCATTCTAGTGAAAAAAATAGCGGCTGAAAAAGCCGCTATCATCATTTCCTAAGGAAACTGATCCCAGTTAAACATCCATTACATAAAGTCCATGGAGGTTGCAGAACCAGTAAAGCTTTCCATGCTTATTCTCATCCAGGCAGAACTTGACTTCTTCATCTGCCTTGAATGTCCTGATCTTAAGTGTTCCGCACTCACATTCAAATGCTATGAATGGGAAATAGTGCTCAGCTGTCTGTGGATGATGTGATGTGAATTTCCTTTTCCCATTCTCAACTGTGACATCAAGCTGATGCTTTTCATTTGGTTCTCCTGCCACTTCAAGTGCTTTCCACTCTGATCCGCAGCAGTTTACGCTTGCCTTATTTTTAGAGGTAAATACATTACCGCATTCTTTGCAAAAATAGAAATTAGCCATTTTATATCTCCTAATATAATAAATGTACTACGGAAATGAGAAAAAGTCAATATTTATTCCTAATTGATAATTATTATCAATATATTGCTTTTTTTATTACATTTCACTTTTATTTTGTCAGAATACAGTGTATTCTTTCAGTATATGCCGAAGAAGATTGATCATGAAACAAGAAAGGAGAATATACTGAAAACGGCTCTGGATGTCTTTGCTGAAGTTGGGTACAAGGAGGCTAACCTTTCTCTGATTGCTGAAAAAAGCGGACTTTCAAGACCTACAATATACCAGTATTTCAAGGATAAGGATGAGATCTATTACTATGCGGTCAAGCTTGTGACCGGACACCTTTTCACGGAACTCTCTGAGATGGCATTCAACGAAGGGATAGGGACTGAGATTGACAGGATCATAGCGATATGCACGCGTATCATAGATTACGCAATCGGGGCGGAAGCAGAGCTTACCAGGCTTATGGAGGTGATGCTGCATGAAAAGGAGTTCAACAAGGACTTTTCCGAGATAATCTACAAGCGGACTGCAAAGCTGAGCATACTCTTCAGGCGCCTGCTATCCAGGGGAATACAGAAGGGCAGCATTGTTCCATCATGCAATGTGGATATGACGGCAAAACATATATTCTCACTTATGGAATCCTTCTGTTTCCAGATAGCATTTTTCAAGAACTTCAACAGGAGTGAAAGCATTGATTTTGTAAAGACGTACCTTATATCTTTCAAGGCATGAGTGTTGCCGAAATGCCTTTTAATTATTAATTTAGTCTTGTGTGTGATGCTTCCATATGGAGGTAGATATGAATATAGACAAATATACGCTGAAGATGCAGGCAGCGCTGAACCGGGCCGTTGCCATTGCAGAAGACAAATCTTCTTCAGAGATTACCAGCATGCATGTTTTATCTGCACTGCTTGAGGATAAGGAAGGTCTGATCATTCCGCTTCTCGAGAAGATCGGTGCGCCTGTAAATGAGATAGCAAGGGAGGTTGATGACTACCTCAGCCGTCAGCCAAAAAGCTATGGTGATGTGAACAGGGGATTGGGAAGGGCACTTCAGAGGGTTCTGCAGAGAGCTGAGAAGGTATCTGTGGAATTCAAGGATGAGTATGTGTCCACCGAGCATTTCCTTCTAGCTGTGCTGAGGGAGGATGCAGATGCCAAAAGCATCCTGAATAAGTATGGTGTGGATGAGAGTTCTGTCCTTGAGGCACTAAAGAGTGTCAGAGGAGACAGGAAAGTGACATCAAATGATCCTGAAAGCGGTTATCAGGCACTTGAGAAGTACTGCAGGGATCTTACCAGGATGGCCCTTGAAGATAAGATTGATCCGGTAATCGGAAGGGACGAAGAGATAAGGAGAGTCATGCAGGTCCTCTCAAGAAGGACCAAGAACAACCCGGTCCTGATCGGTGAGCCTGGAGTTGGAAAGACTGCCATTGTTGAAGGGCTTGCCCAGAGGATCGCCAAGGGTGATGTTCCTGAGAGCCTAAAAGGCAAGAGGCTTCTTTCCCTTGATCTTGGAGCCCTGGTCGCAGGAGCAAAATTCCGTGGGGAGTTTGAAGAGAGGCTCAAGGGTGTTGTTAATGATATTGCAAAGAGCAATGGGAATATCATCCTGTTCATTGATGAGCTTCATACCATCGTAGGTGCGGGAGCTGCAGAAGGTTCTACAGATGCCTCAAACCTCATAAAGCCTGCCCTGGCAAGGGGAGAGCTGCATGCAATTGGTGCAACAACACTTGATGAATACAGGAAATACATTGAGAAGGATAAGGCACTTGAGAGAAGGTTCCAGCCCGTGTATACGAAGGAACCGTCCGTTGAGGATACAATCTCAATCCTCAGGGGGCTGAAAAACAAGTACGAGGTCCATCACGGGGTAAGGATCAAGGATGAGGCCCTGGTTTCGGCTGCAGTCCTTTCTGACAGGTACCTTACAAACCGTTTCCTCCCGGATAAGGCCATAGATCTTGTGGATGAGGCTGCAAGCCAGATAAAGATGGAGCTTGAAAGCCAGCCAGCTGAACTTGATGCGATTGAGCGCAAGATGCTTCAGCTCAACATTGAAAAACAGGCCCTGTCAAAGGAAGATGATGATGCCAGCAGGGAAAGGCTGAAAAAGATTGAGGAAGAGCTCTCGACGTACAAGGAAAAGTATGATGCAATGCATATCCAGTATCTCAATGCGAAAGAGAGCATATCCAACCTTAGGGAGAAGAAAGCAGAGCTTGAGAAGCTTTCTCAGGAAGAAGAGGCGGCTGAACGCTCCGGAGACCTTAGTAAGGCTGCTATGATAAAGCATGGATCCATACCTAAGCTGCAGGCAGAGCTGAAAGAGGCTGAGGCCAAAGTTCAGAGTCTTGGCGGTGTGCTTAAAGAGGAAGTCACAGAGGATGATATTGCGAAAGTCGTATCGCTCTGGACTGGAATACCTGTTGCAAAGATGATGGGCTCTGAGAGGGAAAAGTACCTCAATCTCGATAAGGCACTGGCAGAGAAAGTCATCGGGCAGGATGAGGCCATCAAGGCAGTTGCAAACGCAATAAGGAGGAATAAGGCCGGAATCTCAGATGAAAGGAGGCCTCTTGGCTCTTTCCTGTTTGCTGGTCCAACCGGAGTTGGAAAGACACTGCTTGCAAAAACCCTTGCATCCCTTCTTTTTGATGATGAGAAGGCACTGACGAGGATAGACATGTCTGAATACATGGAAAAGTTCTCTGTCTCCCGTCTCATAGGAGCTCCTCCAGGATATGTAGGTTATGAAGAGGGAGGGCAGCTTACCGAGGTCGTAAGGAGAAGGCCATATTCCGTCATCCTCTTTGATGAGATCGAGAAGGCACATCCTGATGTGTTCAACATACTTCTCCAGGTGCTCGATGACGGGCGTCTGACAGATGGACAGGGCAGGCTGGTTGATTTTACGAATACCATCATAATCATGACCAGCAACCTTGGCTCTGAATACATTCTCCGCGACAGGGAAAATGCGAAGGAGAATGTCATGAATGCAATCAGAGCTGCATTCAAGCCTGAATTCGTAAACCGTATCGATGAGATCGTGGTGTTCAATCCTCTTGGAGAGAATGAGGTCAGGAAGATTGTACGTCTTGAGCTTAACACGCTTAAGGCAAGAATGGAGAAGAGGGGAATTGAGCTCTCATGGTCTGAGGATGTTGAGTCTGAGATCATGAAGGCAGGTTTCGATCCTGCATTCGGAGCCCGTCCTATCAGGAGGGCAATACAGAATGAGATTGAGAACCCGCTTTCCGTATTCCTTCTCAGCGGCGATCCTGTGAAAGGCATCGCATTAAGCGTCAGGGATGGTGCTATAGTTCTCAATTAATTCCTGATACCGGTCTTTTGTATCGATATCAAAGACTGTTCCAATGGATGCACCGTATTTATATATGCCTGCATCCTCAAGGAACTCCCTGAAAGGCCTTGAGCTCTCCTCAAGGCTTTTTTTCAGCCTTCTTGGGATGAATACGGGATTTCCCGGAGTTCCTTCATATTCTGGGCGTGAGGGGAGGTTGAGGCTCAGGTACCTCATGCCCATTATCCAGTCCTCCTCTTTCAAAAGCGGCAGGTCACCGGGAAGTACCGCGGTGTCATCATTTATTCCATCCATCCCTGCCAGAGTGCTGCTTTTCTGTCCACTCCGGTATTCCCTGTTCACCCTTATCTCGACATCATATCCGGCAAGGGCTTTGCGCATCCTTTCCTCTTCGTAGCCAAGGACTGCTATGATCCTGTCTGAAAATGCAAGGGCAGAGGACAATGTGCTTTCAAAAAGATATCTGCCGTTGAAAGGGAGGAGCATTTTGTTTTCGCCCATCCTTTCAGAGAGTCCGGCAAGAAGGAAAATTGTCGTCATGAGGGTATTCTAACCTTGCTTTGGAAATAAGAAAAGACTTATTCTCGTCCTATGGTTGCAACGATTATTAATGCTTTTGCTGTTATTTTAGGAGCATTCATCGGCCTTTTGTTCAAGGCAAGGATAAAGGATGAGTTTGAATCTATTGTAATGACATCCTCTGGGCTCATCACACTTGTGCTCGGCCTTGGAATGGCATCCGGTTCCCCAGACACACTGGCATCCCTTTTTGCTTTGATTGCAGGAGGCTTTGCCGGCTATGCCCTCAGGATTGAAGACAGGGTGCTGTCACTTGGCAGCAGGTTCTCAAAGGGAGAGGATGATGGATCATTCGGAATGGGATTCCTCAGCTCAAGCTTATTGTTCTGCTCAGGGGCAATGAGTGTCGTCGGGAGCATCAGCGCCGGAACTTCAGGGGATTATGAGCTGATACTCATCAAGAGCGTCATGGATGGCTTCATGGCAATAGTTCTTGCAGCAGCCTATGGAAAGGGAGTGTTCCTTTCTGCTCTAACCATACTGCTTTACCAGGGATTCTTCACACTTGCCGGATCATGGCTCTCTCCAGCACTGGGAGAGGAGGGAATAGCTATTATAAGCGCAGCCGGGGGCTACCTTCTCATAATGCTGGCACTCTCACTTCTTGGCCTGAAGAAAATAAAAACCGGGAATTTCCTTCCAGCTCTTGTCTTTGCTCCGATCCTTCTTTACCTGTTTACATACCTGCCGGTCTGAGCCTGGATGGGGTATGAAAAATGGCTGCCAGCGGCAGCCATGATTCTCAGATATCCTTGTTCCTTGCATCCTCAAGAACGGTATCGTCTTTCGCTTTCTTTACCTTGCATGGACTTACGTTCCAGATATCGCTTGCATATTCCTTTATGGTCCTGTCTGAACTGAACTTTGCAGATGCTGCGATGTTGAGGACTGCTTTCCTGTTCCATTCCCTCTGGTTGTCCCTGTAGAGCTTTTCAGCGTCTTCATGCCTGTCATGGTACATCCTGAGATCTGCAAACAGGAAATACCTGTCGCCATAGTCAAACAGGCTCTTTCTCAGAGGCTCAAAGATGTTTGGCTCGTGGATATTGAAATAATCGGATTCAATCAGGGCAATCATGCTCTTTATCTCATCATCCTTTTCAACCCATTCGTAAGGATTGTAGTCCTTCTGCATCCTGGATATCTCTTCCTCTGTATGTCCGAAGATGAAGATATTCTCGAGTCCGACCTCTTCAGCCATTTCAACATTTGCTCCGTCCAGAGTTCCAAGTGTCAGGGCGCCATTGCACATGAATTTCATGTTTCCTGTTCCGGAAGCCTCAGTTCCTGCTGTGGAAATCTGCTCACTTATGTTTGTTGCAGGAATTACGTTCTCTGCCATTGTGACCCTGTAGTTTGGCATGAAGTGCACCTGCAGGGACTTGTTGACCTGGTTATCAGAATTGATGACATTTGCTATGTTGTTGATGAATTTGATTATGAGCTTTGCATTCACATATCCCGGAGCTGCTTTTCCTCCGAAGAGGTATGTAGTCGGGGTGAAGGAATTCCTGTATGCCTCATCATTTTTCATCCTGTTGTAGATCATCAGGATATTGAGTGCGTTCAGAAGCTGCCTCTTGTACTCATGGATCCTCTTAACCTGTACATCTATAAGGGTGTCGGGATTCAGTGTGATGCCGCAGTCCTTCCTGAGGAATTCTGCCGCATTGAGCTTTGCCTTGTACTTTATCTTTGCAAACTGCTCAATGAAGCTGTCATCAGAAGCGAATGAGCTGAGTTTCCTTATCTCATCGAAATCCGTGATCCATTTGTCCCCGATTGCGCTTGAGATGAGCTTTGCCAGTTCAGGGTTTGCGTCAAGAAGCCATCTTCTCTGTGTTATTCCGTTTGTCTTGTTGTTGAATCTCTCTGGATAGATGAGATTGAATTCCGGGAACATGCTCTTCTTAAGGAGTTCAGAATGAAGGGCAGCAACACCGTTTGTGCTGTGGCTTCCTATAATTGAAAGGTTTGCCATCCTTACCATCTTTGGATTGCTTTCCTCTATGATGGATACCTTTGCGATCTTGTCCGACTGCATCGGGAAGAAAGATACTGCCTCACTTATGAATCTCTGGTTGATCTCATAAATGATCTGCATATGCCTTGGCAGCAGGCTTTCAAGCATCGGCAGCGGCCATTTCTCAAGAGCTTCCGGCATGAGGGTATGGTTTGTGTATCCCATTGTGTTGACCGTGATATTCCATGCCTCATCCCATCCAAGTCCTTCCTGGTCTATCAGGAGCCTCATGAGTTCCGGAATGGCAAGGGAAGGGTGGGTGTCGTTGAGCTGGATGGCTGTCTTTGATGCGAAATCCTTCCATGCGACTCCGTCTCTCTTTGCCCTTCTTATGGCATCCTGGAGTGAGCAGGATACGAAGAAGTACTGCTGCTTCAGCCTCAGTTCCTTGCCCATGTAGAGCGTATCATTAGGGTAGAGCACCTGTGAAAGCGTCTCTGCATTGATCTTGTTCCTTACGGCTTCCGTATAGTCTCCGCTGTTGAATTCCTGGAAGGAGAATCCTTCCGGGCTCATTGCACTCCATAGCCTCAATGTGTTGATGGTCTTTCCGCCATAGCCTACGACCGGTGTGTCGTATGCCATTCCGTTCACCTGCTCTTTAGGCTCCCACACAAAGATGTCCCTTCCGTTCTCCCTGTACTGCTTCACTTCTCCTCCGAAGTAAACAGGGAACACGAGATCCCTTCTCATGATTTCCCATGGGTTCCCATCCTTGAGCCAGTTGTCCGGCTGCTCAACCTGGTAGCCGTTCTTGATCTGCTGGTTG
>CASFJV010000066.1 GCA_949295125.1 uncultured Spirochaetales bacterium | reverse complement strand
TTCTCTGATGTTGCAGGACAGAAGGAAGCCAAGGATGAGCTGGAAGGCGGTGTGGATTTCCTCAAGCAGCCTGAGCGCTTTGACCAGATTGGCGCACGCTTTCCTAAAGGCGGCGTCCTTGTCGGTCCTCCGGGAACCGGTAAGACACTGCTTGCACGTGCAGTTGCAGGTGAGGCCGGAGTTAACTTCTTCCATACTTCAGGCTCCGATTTTGTTGAGATGTTTGTCGGAATGGGAGCTGCAAGGGTCCGTGACCTTTTTGAGACAGGAAGGAAGAATGCCCCTTGTATCCTCTTTATCGATGAGCTTGATGCTGTAGGAAGGGCCAGAGGCACAGGGCTTGGCGGCGGACATGATGAAAGGGAACAGACACTTAACCAGATGCTTGTTGAGATGGACGGATTCTCTTCTGATCCTGGAATTATCGTAATTGCAGCAACAAACCGTCCTGACGTACTTGATCCGGCACTTCTGAGGCCGGGCAGGTTTGACCGCCAGGTCGTAGTTGAGCTTCCGGATGTCCAGGAAAGGCTTGATGTACTGAGAATCCATACAAGGAAAGTGCAGCTTGACTCTGGAGTGTCCCTGGAGAGGATTGCCCGTGCAACCCCTGGAACGAGCGGTGCAGACCTTGCAAACCTTGTGAATGAGGCAGCCCTGTTTGCCGCCAGGGACAACAGGATGACGGTGAATATGGATGATTTTGAAAAGGCAAGGGATAAGATCATCCTTGGAGTAGCAAGGGAATCGAGATACATGACAGAGGAAGAGAAGAGGGCAACTGCATACCATGAGGCAGGGCATACTCTCATGCACTACTATCTTCCTACAGCAGATCCTCTCCATAAGGTGACTATCATTCCTCATGGAAGGGCATTGGGAATTACCATGAGCCTTCCTGAGAAGGATATCTATTCAAGGAACCAGACAATGCTTGAGGAGCTCATCATGATGATCATGGGAGGCTATGCAGCTGAGAAGATCGTCTATGGAGTGACTACTACAGGAACCAGCAATGATAACCAGAAATCCACAGAGATTGCACGCAAGATGGTTACTGAGTGGGGAATGAGTGATCTAGGGTTCATCAACCTTTCAAGCAACGGTGATGAGCCGATCTTCCTTGGACGTGAGATTGCTCAGCATAAGGATTACTCTGAAGAGACTGCAAGAAGGATCGATGAAGAGGTTGAGAAAATCCTCAAGCGCTGCATGGATTTCACGATGAAGACCCTGACTGAGCACCGTGACCAGCTTGACAGGCTCACCGAAGAACTGGTGAGGAAGGAGACTCTTGATGATGCAGAGATCAGGGAGATGTTCGGCTTTCCTCCAGTAAAACACGTAACGGAATTGAAATAGATGGAGACTTCTAGAAAAAGGAATTTCTGTATTATCGCACATATAGACCATGGCAAGAGCACGCTCGCAGACAGGTTCATTGAGCGTGCGCGCCTCGTCTCTTCCCGTGGCCCCCAGCAGTCCCAGATCCTTGACAATATGGATATCGAGAGGGAGAGGGGCATTACGATAAAAAGCCAGGCTGTAACAATAAATTACCTGGCAAAAGACGGGAAAGAGTATGAACTGAATCTCGTAGACACTCCGGGACACGTAGACTTCACATATGAAGTGAGCAGGGCTATCTCTTCCTGTGAAGGGGCCCTCTTGCTTATTGACGCAAGCCAGGGTGTTGAAGCACAGACAATAGCAAACCTTTACCTTGCTATGGAGCATAACCTCGAGATCATACCTGTTATAAACAAGATTGATCTTCCGAGTGCGGATATCGAAGGCTGCCTTCACCAGATAGACCATGATCTCGGACTTGATCCGGATATGGCTCAGAAAGTCAGCGCAAAGACAGGCGAGGGTGTTGATGAGCTTTTTGAGGCTATAGTAAACCTTATTCCAGCACCTGATGGAAAGAAAGAGGATCCGCTTACGGCTCTTATTTTTGACAGCCACTATGATCCATACCGTGGAGTCATCGTTCATGCAAGGCTCTTCTCCGGCTCCGTAAAGGCTGGCGATGAGATTGTCTTCATGCATTCAGGGAGCACGTATAAGGTTGAGGAAGTTGGAGTATTCAAGCTTACCCTTTCTCCTGTCAGTGAGCTTTCTGCAGGGGATGTCGGCTACTTTATTGCAGGTGTAAAGACAATCAGTGATATCAGGGTAGGAGATACAGTTACAAAGAAGGAACGCCCCGCAAAAGAGCCGCTTCCGGGATTCAAGGAAGTTAAGCCTGTTGTGTTTTCATCAATCTATCCAGTGGATACAAATGATTATGAAGAGCTCTGTGATGCAATAGAGCGCCTTAAGCTCAATGATGCTTCCCTTGTCTATGAGAAAGACAGTTCCGCAGCCCTTGGCTTTGGCTTCAGGTGCGGGTTTTTAGGGCTTCTTCACCTGGAGGTCATACAGGAAAGGATAGAAAGGGAGTTTGATCTGTCTATCGTTTTCACAAGCCCTTCTGTAAGATATATCGTGCACATGAAAAATGGCGATGTGGTTGAGATAGACAATCCTCTGGAATATCCTGATCCATCCCGGGTGGACTATGCAGAAGAGCCATATATTGAGGCATCCATCATCACTCCAAGCCAGTATGTAGGGGCGATCATAACGCTCTGCATGGAAAAGCGCGGAATACAGACTGCAATGAACTATCTTGATGAAAAGCGTGTGGAGCTCAGGTATGACATGCCCCTCAGTGAGGTCCTTTTTGAATTCTATGACAGGCTTAAGAGCGTTTCCAGGGGCTATGCATCATTTGACTACCAGGTGATAGGGCATAAGAGGACAGACCTTGTAAGGCTCGATATCCTCGTAAACGGGGAGCCTGTAGATGCACTGAGCCAGCTTGTGTATAAGGGAAATGCCCAGATGCGCGGCAGGATCGTCTGCGAAAGGCTCAAGGATGAGATTCCAAGACAGCAGTTCAAGATCCCAATCCAGGCTGCAATCGGTTCGAGCATAATAGCACGCGAGACCATAAGCGCATTCAGGAAGGATGTGACAGCCAAGTGCTATGGAGGCGATATCTCAAGAAAGAGGAAGCTTCTTGAAAAGCAGAAGGAAGGAAAGAAGAGGATGAAGATGGTTGGAAATGTTGAGATTCCGCAGTCTGCATTCCTTGCTGTATTGAAAACGGAGGAAAATGAAAAATGATTGAAATCACCGACGTGGGAGAGGGGAGGAAAAAAATAACGGTCTCAAAAGGGGAGTACAGCGTATCAATCCTCACTCAGGGTGCAATCCTGAATAAGTTCACCCTGGATGGGAAGGATGCGGTTCTTGGCTATGAGGACTGGAGGGCATATGTAGGCTGTTCAACCTATATGGGAGCTCTTGTAGGGCCAATTGCGAACAGGGTTAAGGATGCATCATTCATAGTGGATGGCGTTACATACAATCTTGAAAAGAACAATGGCAATAACTGCCTTCACTCCGGATCCAGGAATTATGGAAATGAGAATTTTGAGATGGTGGGGTGCTCTGACAGCTCTGTTACCCTTGCCCTCATTTCAAAGGAGTCTGCCGGTATTCCCGGAAACCATGAGGTGATGGTCACATACCTTCTGCAAGAGGATGGAACACTGACGCTGAACTACAGCGTACGCTCAGATAGGAAGTGTCCTGTAAACATTACAAACCATGCCTATTTCAATCTCAACGGATGCGGGGACATAAGGAAGCACAGGATCAGGATCGATGCCCCTGAATATGTTGAAGTGGATGAGAACCTGATTCCCGTTAAGCTTGAGAAAACAGAAGGCAGTGACTTTGATTTCACTGATTTCCATGAGATAGGAGAGAGGCGCGATGGTGCCTATGACAACTGTTTTGCACTCTCCCTGGATGGATGTGCTGTTGCAGAGGCCGGTGACAGAAGGCTTACCATGCGAACTACAATGCCTGGCGTACAGCTTTATACCGGAGGATTCCTAAACAGCAGGTATAAAGGGCATGGCGGAATGGGGATAACGCCATACTGCGGTTTTGCCCTTGAAACGGAGTATTATCCTGACTTTATGAACCATGAAGGTTTTGCCGGCTGCTATCTTGAGCCAGGGCTTACCTGGACAAGCACTACCAGCTACCGTCTGGAAAGGATTTAGCCATGGGGGTCCGGATCATTGGAATTACAGGTGGCTCGGGATCTGGAAAGAGCACTGTCGTAAAGAGGATTGAAGCCCTTTCCCCTGAATGCCTCCTCATTGAGCAGGACAGCTACTATAAGAGTGCACCGGAAGTCAATAATGACAATATAACGGCAGTCAATTTTGACCATCCAGATGCTTTTGACATGGATCTGATGCTGAGCAATCTGAATGATCTGAAAAACGGAAAGCCGACCATGATGCCGCAGTATGATTTTGTGACGCATTCAAGAAAGAAGGAGATGCTCCGCCTGGAGCCTAAAAAGCTGATAATCCTTGATGGGCTCATGGTTCTTTATGATGAGAGGATCAGGAATCTTCTGGATTTGAAGATCTTTGTGGATACTCCTGCAGACATCAGGTTCATACGCCGCCTGAAAAGGGATATAGAGGAAAGGGGCAGGACTATGGAGAGCGTGATAAAGCAGTATACTGAAGTGGTCCGTCCGGGGCATTACAGCTTCATAGAGCCTACAAAGGAGTTTGCAGATATCATAATACCTGAGGGTGGGTACAACGAGAATGCGATGAGGGTGCTTTTCTCCTTTGTCTCATCCGTACTGAAGGAAGAGGATTAGCAATCCTTCCTTTTGCGGTATCTTCTGTAGCTTGCGCGGATCTCAGTGAAGGAAAATTCCTCTGGAACCGGATCTGGCCCTCCTAAGTAGCGTCCCGTGCATCTGAAGAGGCGTGCAAGGCCAAGTATTGTTCCCTTTATTATCCCATGCTTCAGTACGGCCTCCACAAAGTATGAAGAGCATGATGGAACATAGCGGCAGCATGGCCCTGTAAATGGGCTTATCACGCCTTTGTATATGTAGACAGGTATCAGGAACAGCTGCCTCAGTGCTCTTTTTATGTCCATACCTGTATTATCTTGAAAAATGGGTTGTTTGTGAAAGATGAAAAATGAGAAAACCAATGTGATGCGCCTTCTGGACGCAGCAAAAGTGAAGTATGAAGCATTTGAATATGATCAGGATAAGTACATAAGTGCTACCGAGGTTGCTTCTGCACTTGGAGAGGATGCTGACCAGGTGTTCAAGACGCTTGTCACTTTTTCTCAAAAGGAAAGGGAGCATTTCGTGTTCTGCATTCCAGCTCCATCTGAGCTTGACCTGAAGAAGGCTGCTAAGGCCGTAGGGGTGAAGGATATCGAGATGATAAGGCAGAAAGAGCTTCTGCCTCTTACGGGGTATGTGCATGGAGGCTGTTCACCGCTTGGCATGAAGAAGAGCTTTACGGCTGTAATAGATGAGAGTGCGCTTCTTTTTGATGAAATATATGTCAGTGCCGGCAAGAGGGGATACCAGGTCAGGCTTAAGGTTGAGGACCTTGTGCGGCTTACTGGTGCAGAACTGAAGGATGTAGCAAAACTGTGATTGCAATAAGGAACGAAAGAAAAGAGGATTACATCAAAGTGGAGGCTCTCACAAGAAGAGCTTTTTACAATCTATATATTCCGGGGGCAGTGGAACACTACCTTGTTCATATAATGAGGAGCCACAGGGATTTCATCCCCAATCTGGATTTTGTCATGGAACTTGACGGAAGGATCATAGGGAATGTGATGTATACGAAAGCATCGCTTGAGGATGAAGAAGGCAATATTAAGGAAATCCTGACTTTTGGTCCGCTGTCAATTGATCCTGATTACCAGAGGAAAGGGTATGGGAAAATGCTTTT
>CASFJV010000065.1 GCA_949295125.1 uncultured Spirochaetales bacterium | reverse complement strand
AGTTCCTGTTGTTCCGGATGTGAAAAGAATTGCAGCAAGGTCATTGTCGCTGACAGATACCCTGTCTGCAAGCATATTGTCACTCTTCATCTCTGTGACTTTCACATAGTCAGGGCTGCCGCCTTTCAGCATTCCAAATCCCAGAAGTCCTGAATACCAGTCATTTGCCCTGTTTTTCATCTTCTCAAGCACATCGAAGTCTGCAATCACGAATTTGCAGTCTGCATACTCGCTGAGCCTCATGAAGCGGTCCACTTTCATCTGGTTGTCAATAGGAACTACGACAGCTCCTGCTGTGAGTATGCCAAAATAGGACAGGGCCCATTCCGGACTGTTCTTTCCATTGAGGGCTACCTTATCTCCCTTTCTAATGTCTTTATCACGGAGGAAGGATGCGATGTTGAAAATATACTCTTTTGCTTCCTTGTAAGTGATTGTCTTCTTCTTATCAAGTTCGAATACGCTGAAAGCCACATTGTTTGAATACCTGCTCTCAGCCATTAAAAAAAGCTCTGGAACTGTAGGCCATTCGCCATTTACCAGTGTTCCCCTAAAATCGTCTATTTCGTCCCATGCGTATTTCATGTCTTTTATCTTGACAAATTAAAGTTGGAGTGTCAATAACGCAATAATTAACTATATGGTAAATTATTACTAGTCATGAAAATTGGAATTATTTTCAGTTTTCTGCTATATTTTTTATATGTTAGCTGAAAATATTACTGATTTAATCGGAAAAACACCGATATTGCATGTCAAAGGATTTGAAGGTGTGAATAACCTCTATGCAAAACTTGAGTACTTCAATCCCTTTTCTTCTGCAAAGGACAGGGTTGCCTATTACCTGATAAAAGGCGCAATAGAGCGCGGAGAGATCAATAAGGACACTCTTATAATTGAGCCTACAAGCGGGAATACAGGAATAGCCCTTGCAGCTGTCTCTTCCTCCCTTGGCTATAAGTGCCTTATAGTCATGCCTGAGAGCATGAGCCTTGAGCGCAGGGCCCTGATAAAAGCCTTCGGGGCAGAACTCGTTCTCACCCCTCAGAGCCTTGGGGTAAAAGGGGCAATCGAGAAGGCTGAGGAGATAAGGGAAAAGGCTGGAAATGCATTTATTGCAGGGCAGTTCACGAATATGGATAACAGGAGGGCCCATTATGAGACAACAGGGCCGGAAATTATTTCGGATCTGCCGGATATAGGAATCTTTGTGTCTGCCTTTGGAACAGGTGGAACGGTATCTGGCTGCGGGAAATACCTGAAAGAGCATAATAAGGATATAAGGGTCATTGCTGTCGAGCCGGAAGAGAGCCCCCTTGTCACTAAAGGTGTCTCAGGTCCACATAAGATACAGGGGATTGGCGCGAATTTCATTCCTGATGTCCTTGACAGGGCTATTGTGGATGAGTTTGTTACATGCAGTGGGGATGATGCAATTGCCATGAGCAGGCTTATGATGAAGAAGTGCGGAATTTTTGCTGGAATCAGCAGTGGAGCCGCAATGCATGCTGCCCTGAAGGCTGCCCGGGAAAACAAGGATAAGAAAGTTCTTTTTATGGCAGTCGATACTGCTGAGCGCTATATTTCCAGTGCCTTATTCGAATAATGTCCTGTCACTGTTGATATCCAGGATAGTGGGGTAGATGGCATCTGCTTTCCTCCCAAGCAGCTTTTCGTCCCCACTTCCTGTGAGCACTGCTATCTTGTATCCTGCTTTTGCACGCCTTGCAAAGTCCATATCTGATTTCGTATCGCCAACTACTGCAACATCCTCTGCCTTAAGTCCGAATTCCTTTATGAACTGGTTGAATGCCTCCGGATTTGGTTTTTTCTTTGCACCTTTTCCATTGCAGCGCATGAAGTCAACATACTCACTGATCTTCACGTAATCCAGGAAGAACCTGGCTGAATGCTCATCATCATTGGTTACGATGCCTATGATGTATCCGTTCTCCTTCAGGCGCATGAAAAGTTCCCTGATGCCAGGAAATTCCTTATTGACGAGCTCTTTTGTGATCCTGTTCCCAATTCCGTTTATCTCATCAAATACCACTTTCTTGACTCTAAGCGGATTGAGCCCCTGACTGAGGGATATGAATACAAGCTTTGCAACTGCCAAAGGCATGAGATCAGGGCGGAACAGTATGCCGTTGCTGTAGTTGTTGCCGTTGCGGTCAACACCAAAGCAGACTTCAAACTTATGGGCAGTCCTGTCCAGCGCATCTCCTTTCAATCCGAGCCTGCTAAGTCCGCTGAAGACTGCATCTGAAACTGTCTTGCCCCAGACATAGCCATAGTGGAATAATGTTCCATCCTTGTCGATTATGATGCCTTTCTTCATAGCCCTTTCAATGATAAAATATAAAGGAATCTTTGCCTAGGATGGATTGATGAGAGCGATAGTTAAAGCATATGCGAAAGTCAACATTGGCCTGAAGGTGCTCGAAAGGCGTCCGGATTGCTACCACAATATTGATTCATATTTCCATCTTATTGACCTTCATGATGAGATGGAAATTGACATTGAAAGATCCGGCAGCACCAGCGTCTTCATAAAAGGCAATGACGGATATCTTGATAGCAAAATGGATATCATGGAAAAGAGCGCCATCGCCTTTTCTGAAAAAACCGGGCTGAATTTCAGTCTCAGCATATCAATAGCAAAGCATATTCCCTCCAGGGCCGGCCTTGGTGGTGGAAGTAGCGATGGAGCTGCAATCCTTAAGGCTCTTAACAGCTATTTCGGCAATCCGCTCAGCCATTCTGGCTTGATGGATCTCTCCTTATCTGTCGGTTCTGACCTCCCGTTCTTTACCTCAGGCTTAAGTGCCGCAAGGGTCAGGGGCAGGGGAGAGCTTATAGATCCTGTGCCTCCGCTAAAGGGGAAAGTGGACCTTTTCATTCCTGACTATGATCAATCCACTGCCCAAGCTTATAACAAATTAGATACTTATGTTAGAAGTTTGTCAGAACTTCCTTCTTCCCTGACTGGCATAACTTACAAAAACTTTCCAAATGACTTTGAGCTTGTAATGAGAAGAAATCATTACATAGAAAGGATTTCTGAAAATTATGATTATTTTTCGCTCTCTGGAAGCGGATCCTGCTATTTTGGAATTGGACGCAAAAAGGAGAATTTTCTGCCCCTCTGTGATAAAATACAGTCTGTCTGCACAAATTTGATTTAATTTGCCTGCAAGACAGATTAACAGCAGAGGGAAAGGCTCATGGAGATAACAGATATAAAAATCAGGAAAGTTGCAGATAATACCAATATTAAGGCTTTTGTAACTGTTACCTTGGACAATGAGCTTGTGATACACAACATCCGCCTTGTTGACCTGGATGGGAAAATAATACTCAGCATGCCGAGCAAGAAGGGCAAGGATGGGGAATTCCTCGATTTCGTGCATCCTGTAAACAGCGAATTCAGGAAGAAGATGTCATCCCTTGTTCTCGATAAATACAACAGCCTGAAATAAAAATCCCTGCCTTGAATTTGTTTACTTCCATAATCAAAAATTCAGCAATATATTTGGTTATAGTTGAAAACTGGTGACCGAAACACGCCAGAGTAGATCTGGCGGAGCAGAAAAGCTTGTCGTGGCTTGTGATAAGTAATGGGACAAAGTCACATTATTTTTGAGACCCTGCACTTCTAGCTTGGCAATATGTGCCACAGTTGGAAATATTTTGTTATAGGCAAATTAAAAAAAAAGATGTATATTATAGTTGAAAGCGCCCACCAAGGTTAAGGCTATGCCTCCTCAAATCGGTGGGCCAGTCACTTTATTATGCCAGCAAAGAGAACATTTGATAAACCTGCATTAACCATAGAACAG
>CASFJV010000064.1 GCA_949295125.1 uncultured Spirochaetales bacterium | reverse complement strand
TGAAAGCGCCCACCAAGGTTAAGGCTATGCCTCCTCAAATCGGTGGGCCAGTCACTTTATTATGCCAGCAAAGAGAACATTTGATAAACCTGCATTAACCATAGAACAGCAGATTGAGCTTCTTGAAAGCAGGGGGCTATGCGTAGAAGACAAGGATTTTGCATGCAAGGTATTATCCAATGTCAATTATTATCATCTTGAGGGTTCTTGGTATTCTTTTTATGACAAAGAGAAGTCAGGCCATCAGTTCTATCCAAATGTGAGTTTTTCCCAGATTGTCAGATACTTTGAGTTTGATAATGATCTCAGGATGCTGTTGTTTGCTGCCATATCAAGGATAGAACTCTCATTCAGGACACGATTCATATATGAACTCGCCACTGAATATGGGGCATTCCCTCTCAAGAAAGAAAATTTCAATTTCAAGGCGGAATCCTCTTGGACAAGATCCTATGAAAAGCTTTTGGAGGATATCAGCCATTCAAAAGAAGAATATATCATGCATTACCAGAAAACATATGAGGAAGAAATTCCGCCTATCTGGATTATGGGAGAGCTTATGACTTTCGGTGAGCTTTCAACATGGTATGATAAATTCTTCAGAAGCCCAATTAGAAAAAGAATATCCCTTTTCTATGGATTACAGCCAGAGGTATTAACTTCATGGCTGCGTGTGTTGTCGTCAATTAGGAATATCTGTGCACATCATGATAGGCTTTGGAATAAGATTCTGCCTTTTGCGATAATGATTCCCAAACATACTGCTGATAGTAGATTCAATGGACTATTTGTTGCTCGTGATGATACCAACTTCAATTCACGGCGTATTTACAATCCATTGATTGCAATGCAATACCTTTTGAACCAAATTGGATTGGACAAGGAAAACAGCCTTCTTTCAGATGTCTGCTCGTTAATGCATAAATATCATATTGAGAATTACAGGCGCATGGGTATGCCAAGGCCACTCGAAACTCTGTTTTCTCAGATCTCAGGAAGTTAAGTACAGAATTATTGAGAATCCCCTTGGTTTAAGAAAAGATAAGGTTGAAGATCGAATCTCTAGAGTCTTATTAAGATTGGAAACGCTATATATTGAGGAAAACAGAGCTTTAAACACAGATGGAATGTCCTGTCCTGCTGCTTTTTTTGTTGCTACAGATAGGCTCAGGCCGCTGCTCTTATACTATAGCCATATATTTTGAGATTGTTGTGTACTTCATTACCATGTGTGGAACAAATAAATTTTCCCTATTCTGCTGTTGTAAAAAATAAAGCAGGCCTTAGATGTATATCTATGAAGACCTGCTTATGCTATTTGGGGTCTTAGGATATGAAGCCTAAATGCTTATAAAGCAAGAAAATCACAACTAGAGTATCAACCACATATTGTATTATTTCCTCACGTTAATGACAGGGAAGGCAGGATTCGAACCTACGATGCCGGCACCAAAAACCAGAGCCTTAACCTCTTGGCGACTTCCCTAGGACGCTAACATTCTATAGAAAGTGATCATCATGATCAAGGGTTGCTGAAATTGGTTTTCATAGCCCTTTACAAGACAAGCAGTTTCAGTGTATTTTAATTGACGGTAAAAATTAAGTTTAGCTCCATGGTAGTTGGAAAATGGCCAATGAGAGTATAAGGAGAAAAGAAATGATTGAAAAAAAGCTTGATGCAGAACTGAGGACATCAGACTTCGGAACAAGGGGTTCAAGAAGGCTTTTAAGAAGCGGAAGGATTCCAGCAGTTGTCTACGGAAAGAACGAGCCACTGCATGTTACAGTTGACGCAAGGACTTTCAACAACAACAGGAAAGGCTATGGTGAGTCAACACTTATCACACTGAATGTAAAGGGTGAAAAAGAGCACGAGGTGTTTGTCAAGACATTCCAGGAGGATCTGCTGAGGAATGTCATCCACCACATTGACTTCTATGAAGTAACAAGAGGCCAGACAGTAAGGACACACGTAAGGATTGAACTTGAGGGAACAGCAGCTGGAGTCAAGGAAGGCGGAGTTCTTGATCAGGTTATCCATGAAGTTGAGATTGAATGTCTTCCAAAGGATCTTCCAGAGATTCTCACACTCGATGTATCTGCTCTTAAGATGAACGAGAGCCTCAAGCTTTCAGATATCAAGCTGGCAGAAGGTGTTAAGATCCATGGAGATCTTGATGAGACCGTTGCTACTGTAAAGCCAGTTAAGGTGGAAGCAGCACCAGCAGCTGAAGAAGCAGCAGATGCAGCAGCACCAGCAGATGCAGCTACAGCAGAGACAAAATAATCATGATCGTATTCGGACTTGGAAACCCTGGTCCAAAGTACAAGGAGACACGCCACAATGTTGGTTTTATGGCTCTGGAGAAGTTGGCAGCGAAGGAAGAGTTAAGGCTCAGAAAACGCTGCCTTCACTCTTATAAATGGGCCAGATCCTCATCCCTGACTTTGGTTGAGCCTCTCACATTCATGAATAATTCAGGCATTGTGTTCCCTTCCCTTGTAAAAGGGGAGGATGCTGTTATCGTCCTTGTTGACAACATGGATCTTCCGCTTGGAAAGATCAGGGTTAAAAGGGGCGGATCAAGTGCTGGGCATAATGGGCTTAAGAGCATAATAAATGAAATCGGGGCTGACTTCATCCGGATCTATATCGGAATAGGAAGGCCGCAGGACGGCATCAGTGTAGTGGATCATGTTCTCTCCAGATTCAGTTCAGATGAGATGGCCCAGCTTGATCCTGCGCTTGAACATGCTGCAGATGCAGTCAAAGCCCTTTATGAAGGAGAGGATTTCCTGCGTGTCGTACAAAGAGCAAATTCTTTCTAATCTGGTAATTCCTGAGGGAAAGCTCCTTCTTGCATTCTCCGGTGGAGAGGACTCCTTAGCGCTGCTCTCCCTCCTTCCAAAAGAAAGGTCAGAGGCGCTCTATGTGAACCACAACCTCAGGGATGAAAAAGAGCTTGAGAGGGAAATAAGGCTGAATTCTGAGAATGCCAGACGGTTTGGAATCCCTTTGAAAACAGTCACGCTTGAAAGGGGTAAAGTGCTTTCCCTTGCAGAGAAAGAGAAGATCGGAGTTGAAGCTGCCGCCAGGAAACTGAGATATGAGGCACTTTTAGCAGAGGATGCGGATTATATCCTGACAGCACACCATCGGGATGACCAGGCAGAGACGCTGATAATGCGCCTGCTTTCCAATTCTCCGCTTTACCGCCTTGAGGGAATAAGAAGGGAGAGAGGCAGGATTTTCCGTCCTTTCCTTACCGTTGCTAAAGAACTTATCTCTGCCTATGCTGCGGAAGCAGGGCTTACTTTCTCCCTTGATTCTACGAACAGCGATACGAAGTACATGAGGAATTATATCAGGAAGGAAATCCTATCACGGCTGAGCTGGAGTGAAAAGGACACTCTTCTGAGAATATCGCTGAATGTCCAGGAGATGAACAGCAGGGAAAAAGATATTTTCCTGGAGGAAGGTGCATGTTTCAGGTTTTCAAGGCCTGAATACCTGAATGCAAGTGAACTCAAGAGGGAGGAAGTCTTTTACAGGATAAACCTTGCCCTTGGATACTCATCTCTCTTTTCAAGGACTGAGTGCAGGCTATGCACCGAGGCAATAGAGAAGATGTCTTCCTACCATTCAGGCCGGTTTACGCTGAAAGTGAACGGATCTGATGTAAGGGTTTTCAGGAAGAAGGGTAACCTGGTCCTTCCTGCAGGAAAGAGCTTCACTTATGGACACCTTGAATATACAGTTGATGATTCTGATGCAGATGATAAGTCCCTTGATATAGATTTTTCCCTGGTTAACGGTCCTCTTATTTTCCGTGAAAGCCGGGAGAAAGACTGTATAGACCTGAAGGAAGGCAGGAAAAAACTCAGGGATCTGGAAAAAGAATACAAAGTTCCATATTTCTACATAATTGAGGACAGATCAGGCATAGTAGCCGTTTTTTCCCGCCTCTTTGGCGCAAAAGACAGGATTTCCAGGCGTTTTATCGGCTCTAGCGGCGTCAGGGTGACCCTTAAAGGTTTAATTAACTAAATGCAACTCTATTGTTTGCAGTCGAAAAATCCTATATATTCTTTAGGAAAGGATAAAAATAAGTAATGGATAATTTCGAAAATAAAGATGATGAGCTGAAACCGGAAAATGCTCAGGGAAATCCCACTCCGGAAGATGGGAAGAAGGATGATGGCGATAAAGGATCCAGCCAGCCTGAAGAGAAGAAAAAGAGGGGAAAGAACCCTTATGATCAGTATAGGTACTGGGGCAGTGATAATGATGGGGGAGGAAAGAGCGGAGGGCCGCATTTCAAGGGCGGACGTCCCAACAGGGTTGCTCTTGCCATCTTCATATTGCTTATCGCATCCTTTGTCTACATGATATTCGTCGATTCAAATGTGAGAGGGGCAGGAACTGAGGTCTCTTACAGCCAGTTCATGAATGCTGTGGAGTCTGGAAGTGTTGCGAGCGTAAACATACAGGACAATGTCAATATTGAGTTCACGTACACTAACGGCATGGCAGGTGAGTCAAGGATCCCTTATGCCGATCCAACCCTTATGCAGAAACTCCTTGATAACGGGGTGAACGTTGTCGGTTCCACAGCACCTATGCCATTCTGGTATATCGTAATCCAGCTCCTTCCGTGGATTATCTTCATCGCAATGATGATGATTTTCAGGCAGACAGGGGCACAGGGCGGCTCGAGAATGATGGGCAACCTTGGAAAATCACATGCTCAGAAGTATGACAAGAAAGATAAGGTTGTAAAGTTCTCTGATGTTGCAGGACAGAAGGAAGCCAAGTATGAGCTGGAAGAGGTTGTTGATTTCCTCAAGCACCCTGAGCGCTTTGTCAAGATTGGCGCACGCATTCCAAAAGGCGTACTCCTTGTCGGTCCTCCGGGAACCGGTAAGACACTGCTTGCTCGTGCAGTTGCAGGGGAGGCAGGAGTTAACTTCTTCCATACTTCAGGCTCCGATTTTGTTGAGATGTTTGTCGGAATGGGAGCTGCAAGGGTCCGTGACCTTTTTGAGAC
>CASFJV010000063.1 GCA_949295125.1 uncultured Spirochaetales bacterium | reverse complement strand
ATCGGTTTTATCTTTTTCCCCAAAATAAACAGCAGCCGAAGCTGAGTCCATGATATGGCGTACTATTATCTCGCTGCGGTCCGTATTGGATACCAAGCGGTATGCGGGATTGAAGAGCATAATCTCATCTAGAAATGTTTCAAGCTGTCCCAATTGCTTTCCGCTTATATCTAGTTCAAGCTCTTTCAGCCCTTTTACGAGGAGCTCATCCATTCTTCTTAGCCCTCAATGCAACCTGGAGTACGGCAATATCTGAAACCCTCACACCGGAAATCCTGCTTGCCTGCCCTACATTCAGAGGACGGACTGCCTTGAATTTCTCGATAGCTTCCTTGCTAATTCCATCAATGCTATCATAATCGAAAGACGAAGGAATTGCTAGCGCTTCATTCTTCTCAAATCTCTCAATTTCCCTGTCCTGTCTCTTCAGGTATCCCTCATACTTCAAATCCAGCTCAACTTCCTCTTTCGTTTCTTCAGGATACCTCTCCATTTCGCTTATGTTCAGGCTGTCTATTGTGACTTCAGGCTCCCTTAAGAGCTCAAGCCCATTTTTCCCCCTCTCCTTTTTTGCCTTGAGAAGTTCCCTGATCTCATCCATTGACCTCAGCTTCTCCTCAAGCGCCTCTTTTCTTTCTGCACTTGCCAAAGGGGAAAGCGGGGTCAGGCGTGAATCCGCGTTATCATTTCGGAGAGCTAAACGGTACTCGGCACGGCTTGTGAACATCCTGTAAGGTTCCTTTGTCCCTTTCGTAGTCAGATCATCTATGAGGACTCCTATATATGAATCCGATCTCTTCAGGATCAGGGGATCCTTTTTATCAAGGCGCAGGGCTGCATTGATTCCTGCAATGATACCCTGTGCCGCAGCCTCTTCATAGCCGCTTGTGCCATTGGTCTGCCCTGCTATGTACAGGTTTCTCAATCTCTTGCTTTCCAGAGATGGATAGAGATCAAGAGGATCAAGGTAATCGTATTCAACTGCATATGCAGGCCTCATGATCTCACAGTGCTCAAGTCCGGGGAGTGTCCTGATGAACTCATGCTGAACGCGCTCAGGGAGGGATGAAGAAAGCCCGTTCAGGTACATCTCTTCAGTTCCAACCCCTTCAGGTTCAACAAATATCTGATGGCGCTCCCTGTCAGGGAATCTGACGACCTTGTCTTCAATTGAAGGACAGTACCTTGGGCCTTTTCCCACGATCTTTCCGCCATAGAGCGGAGAGAGGTGGATATTATCCCTTATTATCTGATGTGTCCTTTCATTCGTATATGTTATGTAGCACTTGAGGCTTGGCCTCTCTATCTTTCCATCAAGAAAGGAAAAAGGACGCATATCCTCATCTCCGTCCTGCACTTCAAGACGGCTGAAATCAAGGCTGCTTTTCTTCACGCGGGCAGGAGTTCCTGTCTTCATGCGGCCTACATTGAAGCCCATCCTCCTCAGGCTGTCCCCAAGGCCTTTTGCGCTGGGCTCTCCAAGGCGGCCAGACTCGGCATCAAAGTCACCTATGAAAATACGCCCATTCATGAATGTTCCTGTGGTAAGCACCACTACCCGGCATCTTATCTTCCATCCGCGTTCTGTCACAACACCTATAACAGCACCATTTTCAGTGATGAAATCGGTAACGGTATCCATGAAGAGCTCCAGGCATTCCTCTTTCTCAAGAGTCTCCTTTGCAAGCCTTGAATAGGAAAACTTATCTGCCTGTGCCCTGTAAGCCTGTACAGCCGGCCCCCTCCTCCTGTTCAGGATACGGAACTGTATCATCGTACTGTCTATCAAATGGGCCATCTCACCGCCAAGTGCATCAATTTCCCTGACGAGATTTCCTTTTGCAAGCCCACCGATTGCAGGGTTGCACGACAGCCTGCCGATTGCATCAAGGCTCTGCGTAATCAGGAGTGTCCTGTATTTCATCCTGCTCAGGGCAAGGCATGCTTCAATTCCTGCATGCCCGCCACCTATAACAATTGCATCATAATCTTTCATTTTATTTACCTAAACAGAATTTTGAGAATAAGCGGTCAAGTATCTCATCATTTGTAACATCACCTATCAGTGAATTGAGGCTCTTGATGGCACTCTGGAAGGAGAGCGCCATGAGATCAACACTGATATCCTTATGTTCCCTGCTGTCAAGGAGAGTGTTCCTGCATTCAATCAGATCGTCTTTTTCCCTTTCGCTTTCAATTGTGATTGCCCCATCTCCACTTCTTGTCCTGATAAGCCTCTTCTCAACTTCGTCAAGTATCTCTTTCACCCCTTCTCCGGTAATGGAAGAGAACTCAAGATCCTTCCCTTTTCTCTTTACATCAAGCTTTGAGTATATTATAAGCGTCTTATTGTCAGCTTCAGGAAGAAGCTCATCCGAACCATCTGTTATATAAAGCACCAGATCAGCATCGCTTATGAGCTTTTTCGACCTCTCTATACCCTCTTTCTCTATCACTTCACTCGTATTTCTGAGTCCGGCAGTATCGAATAAGCGGCATGGCATGCCACGGATAATGCATTCAGCTTCTATATAATCCCTTGTGGTTCCTTCAACAGGGGATACAATTGCCCTGTTTTCCTTTAAAAGGGCATTGAACAGTGAACTCTTTCCAGCATTCGTCTTTCCGGCAAGGACTATCTTTGCCCCCTGGCTGAGAATCCGGGATGAGTCATATGTGCCAATCAGGTCATCAAGCTTCCTTACAATCCCATCAACAGCATCTTCCGGATAGATCCAGTCTTCTATGATCTCATCTTCTGCATAATCCAGCTGGACTTCCAGGCTTGACAGTATATCTATGAGCTCTTCCTTTATTCCCCTTACTATCTCACTGAGCCCTCCTGCAAGGCGGCTGAGAGCTCCCTGAGCGCTTACAAGGCTCTTTGCACTTACGATTTCCTCAACAGCCTCTGCCTGGCTCAGATCCACCCTTCCATGCATGAATGCCCTGTAAGTGAACTCTCCGGGAAGGGCCTGCCTGATGCCGGCAGATTCAAGCGTAAGAGACATCTTGTTTATCAGGGGCAGGGAACCATGCATCGTGATTTCCACAGCTTCCTCTGCAGTGTAGCCATGCCCTGCACGGTATATTGCAAGCACCACTTCATCAACTTTTTTCCCATCATTATCATAGATATATCCATGAAGAAGACTGTTTGTCGAAGCTGAACGCAATTTCTTTGCCGGCCTGAATATGGTAGAAAGCCTCTCTATGCACCCTAGGCCGCTTAGCCTCATAACAGCAAGGGCTGATGGGTAGTATGGCGTGGCAAGGGCATAGATCATCTCATCTGTTTCGTAATTGTGCATGAGCCAATTCTATTAATTAAAGGAAAGTTAAGCAATCTTATTGGAGAAAATGGAATGATCTAATACCATATGCTCATGTTCAATATTGAAGTGGAAAGAAAAAGAGCAGAACTATACAGGAATATCAGGGCATACTTCGATGGCAGAGGGTACCTGGAAGTATTCACTCCAACACTGTCTGATTCACTGATCCCTGAACCGACCATCAGGAACTTTGAGACTGAATTCATAAATGAGTTTACCGGAAGGAAAAAATTCTACCTTATCCCCTCCCCTGAAATTTTCATAAAGCGCCTTATTGCTGCAGGATCAGGAAACGTGTATGAGATTTCAAGGTGTTTCAGGAATGCTGAGCAGCTTGGAGATATCCATAATCCTGAGTTTACAATGCTTGAGTACTATACCATGGACTATACGGAAGAAGACTCAATTGAACTGACAATGGATATGCTTGGAAAAACCGCCATCAGAGGATGCAGTGAGATAGTCCTGAATGATAAGGTTGTAATGACAGTCAATGAAGCAGTTTACAGGTATTCAGGCTTTGACCTGGAGAAATGCCATACAATCCAGGCAATCAGGGAGATGGCTGAAAAAAGAGGTCATGCTATTCCTGATGACGAATCATGGGATGACACTTTCAACCGCATATTCATCACCGATGTGGAACCAAATCTTCCGAAAGACAGGCCTGTAATCCTGAAGGACTACCCTGCAGAGATAGAATGCCTTGCAAAGAAGAACAGCAAATACACGAGAGCTAGATGGGAAATGTACATAGCTGGAATAGAGATTGCCAACTGCTACAGGGAAGAGACTGACAGGGAAGCAGCAAGAGAGTACTTCATGAAAGAATATGACAGGCTGAAGGAAGAGAGGGAAAGGACAGGGGATGTTATTCCGTCCATTGATATGTCTTTCTGCGAAATAGGGATGAAGGAGTCAAGCGGAGTTGCAATCGGGCTTGACAGGCTTTTAATGGCAGAGGCTGGAATTAGGGATATTGAGGATACCCTTCCATTCAGCTTCAAGAGGATGATCGATGGAAAGCTTTGAGGTTACTGTTGACAGCGATGGAGCGGTCATAATACCGGAAAAGGCCCTTCGCGAGCTGAAGATTGGGCAAGGCAGCAAGCTTGAACTCTCTATCAGGGACGGATCAATTATACTTAGCCGGAAGAAAGGCATTTCAAAGGATGACTATGAGAGGCTCATCAGCAAGGCTGAGGCATATGCAAATGAGATGGGAATTGATCCAGGCATATGCTATGCAATAGTAGAAGAATACCTAGAAAGCCTTTGATACTTTACTTAATCCCTCATTTTCTGCTATTTTACTAACGGTAAAAAATTTAATTAAAGTTTTCATACGAGGTAAATAATGATTAAAGCAGGACAGATCGACAAAGGCACAGCCCTTTTAATCAAAGGACAGCCATTTCTAGTTATTGAGAGGGAGTTCGTAAACCCAGGAAAGGGTTCTGCATTCGTCCGCCTAAAGCTTAAGAGTCCAGCAACAGGACAGACACTTCAGGAAACAATGAAGAGCCAGGATAATGCTGAGGATATCACAATTGAGGACCGCGACTTCCAGTATCTCTACAACGACGGAGAGAACTTCAGCTTCATGAATACAGAGAACTACGAGCAGATCGAAGTTCCAATGAAGAGTTTTGAAGGCTACGAATTCCTTATGAAGGAAGGAGAGAGCTACAGGATCACAATGTGGGAAGATCAGGTACTTGATATCCAGATCCCGTCAAAGGTTGTCTATGTTGTTACAGAGACTGAAGATGCAGCACGCGGAGATACGGTTCAGGGTGTCACAAAGGATGCTGTTCTTGAAACAGGACTGAAGATCAGGGTTCCAGGCTTCATCAAGCAGGGAGAAAAGGTCAGGGTCAACACAGAGACAAAAGAATACATTGAAAGGGTTAACAGCTAACTCTTACAGCTTGAACGTTTTCAGAAGGACTCAGCAATGGGTCCTTTTATTATTGCAAAAATACGGGCCATCCCTGAAAGGACGGCCCTGGATGATCCTGAATCTGTATTATCAGAATGCCTCGTTAAGCCATTCAATACCATCGATTCTTGTTGTGAAGTATGGAGCAGACTGGAACAGTGATTCATGGAATGCACCATCAAATACTGCTTCTTCGCTGTCAGCAACAAAGTCTCCATCAGTATCAAGTGCAAGAGCGCTTGTAAGCTCTTCGCCATTTACTGTAAATGTGCTTGTATCGAATACTTCGAGGGATCCATCAGCAAGAGCTGCTTCAACTTCTGCAACCTTCTCTGCTGTTCCTGGAGCTGCAATAGCTTCGTTGAGAGTTGTCATTACAACAGCACCATCCCCCATTCCCTTGCACCAGTCCTGAGGAATCTCTTCGCCGTTTACATATGCCTTGATTGCTTCATAGAAATAGATAGCCCAGTCAATTCTTGTGGAAACAAGGGAAGCATCTGGAGCAATACCTGTCATATCGTTGTTGTATCCTGTATGGAATACGCCGCGTGACTGTGCAGCTGTTGCAGGAGTTGTATTGTCTGAATGCTGGCTGATCATGATTCATCCATCATCGATGAGAGCAAGAGCAGCATCGCTTTCAGCTGTTGCATCTGACCATGATCCAACGAAGATAACCTTCATTGTTACAGATGGGCATACAGAGCGTGCGCCAAGGAAGTAAGCTGTAAAACCTGAAATAACCTCTGCAAAGGAGTATGCGCCTACGTATCCGATAACAGCCTCTTCCGGTGCGATCTCTCCTTCGTCAATCATCTGCTGAAGCTTCATTCCTGCGATTACACCTGCGATATACCTTCCTTCATAGATGTCTGCGAATGCGTTGTGGGTATTAGCCCTTCCATCAGTAGCAGATGCAGCGTTTGTGCAGCTGATGAACTCGATCTCTGGATAGTCATTCACAACCTCAAGCATGAAAGGCTCGAAACCGAAGCTGTTGTTGATGATGATCTGGCAACCTTCTTCTGCAGCTTCAATGTTTGCATCGATACATGTAGCATCCTCACCGATGTTGAACTTTGTTACCCAGTCAACATTGATGCCTTCTGCTGCAAGCATTTCTGTTGCTTCATCGCGGCCGCGGATAAAGTTGTATGTGTATCCCTGGTCATTCTCATCTCCGATGCATAGCAGGCCTACGCGTACTGTCGTTGTCCCGTCATCAGATGTGCTTGGTGCTGCTGTCTCTGCTGATCCGCCTGCAAAAAGGAGTGCAGATGCCATAAAGAGAGCAACAAGAACTAACGAAATTTTCTTCATATGTCCTCCTTAAAGGTCCCTTTGACCTTAGAACAATAACGAATTTTAACAGATAAAACTGTTAAAATATACCAAGTTTACCTCTCTTCCCTGAAATAATTGTTTCCAAGAGATGCTGGAGGCTGCTTATCCCGACCATTCGTCATACTGGTAATGATGAGTACGATTACAGTTACGACGTATGGAAGAATCTTATATATCTCGGTAGGGATAAACGGGATCGTGACCCTCAGGTACATGATCATCATCGCACCGAAGATTATCGAACCCCAGATTGCGTTGAGAGGACGCCAGATACAGAAGATAACGAGGGCAACTGCAAGCCAGCCGACACCGGAGAGCCCTTCATGGTTCCATACGCATCCTGCTGTCGTCATGATATACACCATTCCGCCTGTAGCACTTATTCCGCCACCGATTATGGTTCCAATATACTTATATCCAGTTATATTGATTCCGGCAGCATCGCTGGTTGCAGGAGATTCTCCTACCGCCCTTAAATAAAGACCTGTCTTTGTCTTCTTAAGGAAGAAATGCATCGCAACTGCCAGAACAACGGCAATATAGAAGAAAACAGTATGTGAAAACAGGATATTCCCAACAACAGGGATATTTATCATGAAGCGTGGGAAGATAGCAGCTGAGAATGCATCCTTGAGATGGTTGCTCAAAGCAACATAGCCTCCTTCATTGACTCTCATGAACTCCCCTACAAACTGTCCTACGCCAGTTCCGAATATAGAGAGCGCAAGTCCTGTAACGTTCTGGTTGGCCCTGAGCGTTATGGTCAGGAAGCTGTAGATCAGGGATGCAAGCATTCCTGCAGCAAATGCTGACATGATTGCTATGATAATTGCCAGAGGTCCGCTGGCCGCTGCTCCAGCTGCCTTTTCATAGTAGAATGCTCCGGCAAGCCCGAAAGCCCCTCCCATGTACATGATTCCCTCAACTCCCAGATTGAGGTTTCCTGTCTTCTCGGTAAGTATTTCACCAAGGGTTCCATACATCAATACGGTTCCGAAAGTGACGGCAGCAACAATCAAAGAAATCAGTGTAGTCACTTTGTCACCTCCTCTCTATTGCGTCTTATGATGACTTTGTAATTTATGAAGAACTCGCTGCTGAGCATGGCAAAAAGCAGTATTCCAGTTATTATATCTGCAATGGAAGCTGGAACCTGCATCCTTGTCTGAAGGGTATTTGCCCCTTTTTCAAGTATTGCAAGGATCATGGATATCAGGACCATGGCAAAAGAGTTCAGCTGGCTGAGCCAAGCAACAGTTATGGATGTGAATCCTACCCCGTTAGCAACCCCTGAATACAGTGTGAAATTGGCTCCGGCAACAGTAATTGTTCCTACAATTCCGCTTATGGCTCCAGAAATCATCATTGTCCTCATTATGATCCAGCCGACATTCATTCCTGCATATCTGGCTGTATTCACGCTGTCACCGATAACGGCTATCTCATACCCCTGCTTTGTCTTATTCATATAGATGAACAGGAAAACCACCAACACCAGTGCGATAATCCAGCCGCAGTTGACACCAAGAACCATAGGAAGGCGTGCATTGTCACTGAACATAGGAATAAGCTGAGAGCCTTTCCTTCCCTCCCATGGCCCTCCCTGGATATAGGCAACAATTCCAATTGCGATATAGTTCATCATAAGGGTGAACAGGGTTTCATTCGTATTCCATTTTGCTTTGAAGAAAGCAGGGATTAAAGCCCATATTGCACCAAAGAGCGCACCGGAAGCGAACATGATAAGAAGAAGTGGAACATGAGGAATCTTATCTGCATAGAAAAGCGCAAAATATGTGGAGGCAACAGCTCCCATGGTAATCTGGCCTTCAGCCCCGATATTCCAGAATTTCATCTTGAAGCATGGAGCAATTGCAATTGCACAGCATAAGAGTGGAATAGCGGTTCTGATAGTCTGCCTGAAATATACAGGACGGGAAAGAGAACCAGAGATTATCACCTTATATGCCTCAATTGGGTTAGTTCCTGTCAGAAGCATTGGAATAAAGCCCAGCAGAAGTGCAAATAAAATGGATGCCACCCTGATCAGGTAAACTTTCTTCTTATCTATTTCCGCTCTTTTTGCCAAACGGAACAAAGGAGTAGAACTATCTCTCATTTTCCCCTCCTTTCCTATTCAGGCTTGTCATCATCAGTCCTATTTCCTCTTTGCTTACACTTCTTCCATCAACAACTCCGGCAACCTCTCCGGAACATAGCACCAGGATCCTGTCCGCAAGCTCTAAAAGCACATCCAGATCTTCTCCGACATATACAACGGCAGCTCCCTTCATCTTCTGCTCTGTCAGAAGGTTGTAGATGGTATATGAAGTGTTAATATCCAGTCCCCTGACAGCATAAGCAGTCAGAAGGACTTCAGGCTCATTGGATATCTCACGGCCAACAAGAACCTTCTGCACGTTTCCTCCGGAGAGTCTCCTGACTGGATAGTTGATACCAGGCGTAACAACTTCCAGCTCTTCGAGCACCCTGTTGGCCAGAGCCTCTGGATCTTTCTTCTTCAGCAGGGCTCCTTTTCCGTTTTTCCAGGATCTCAGAAGCATGTTGCCTGTCATTCCCATCGATCCGACAAGCCCCATTCCAAGCCTGTCTTCAGGGACGAATGCCATACCAACACCCGTTTGCCTTATCTTTTTAGGCGTAAGGCCTACAAGCTCCACTTGCCTGCCGTCCTTATCTATGAACCTGATACTTCCGTCCTTTACCGGATACAGCCCTGTCATTGCCTCCAACAGTTCTTTCTGGCCAGAACCGGAAATGCCTGCAATTCCCAGAATTTCTCCAGTGTATGCCTCGAATGAAACATTCTTAAGCTTTGTAATTCCCTCATCATCAACACATGTAAGTCCGCTTACTATGAGCTTTTTCTGCGGATTGCCATATCTTGGGCGGTCGATATTCAGGCTTACGGCACGGCCAACCATCATATCAGTCAGGGCCTGCGGATTTGTTTCAGACGTATTTACAGTACCTATATACTCACCTTTCCTCAGTACGGCGACTTTATCAGAAACATCCATTACCTCATGAAGCTTATGCGTAATGATTACGATTGCCTTCCCGTCCTCTTTCATATTCTTCAGGACCCTGAAAAGCTTATCTGTTTCCTGAGGGGTGAGAACAGCTGTGGGCTCATCAAGAATCAGGATATCTGCACCGCGGTAGAGCACTTTCACTATCTCTACAGTCTGCTTCTGCGATACAGACATATCATAGATCTTCTTATCCGGATCTATATCAAAGCCATAGCGCTCAGAGATCTCCTTGACCTTCCTGGATGCCGATGCGAGATCCATCTTTTCATCTTTCAGGCCCAGAATGATGTTTTCTGTTGCGGAGAAAACCTCAACCAGCTTATAGTGCTGGTGAATCATTCCTATTCCTGCGTTAAATGCATCCTTGGGGGAATTTATGAATATCTGTTCCCCGTCCTTATAGATTTCACCCGCATCCGGCTGGTAAATGCCTGAGAGCATGTTCATCAGTGTCGTCTTGCCGCTTCCGTTCTCTCCGAGAAGCGCGAGGATCTCTCCCCTGTTGATGCTGAAACTGATGTTGCTGTTTGCTACGACCTTACCGAATGTTTTCGTAATGCCGCGCATTTCTATTGCACATTTGCTTTCCAAAAAATTACCTCGTTATATTGGAATTCTAACACAGAAAACGATATCCAATGAATTATTATTATCACTTTTTTAGACTTTTTATCCCTGTTTTCCTGTTTTTCACTACCTTTACGAGCCTTATTCTTTTTGCTAAGATACACAATATCGCCGGTATGGTGAAATGGTAGACACGGTAGACTCAAAATCTACTGGGAGCAATCCTGTACCAGTTCGAGTCTGGTTACCGGCAATATCATATTAAACATCCTTTGCAGATTCCTATGCCGTTTTCATTGATAACAGACGAAATAAGATCATTAGTAAAAGAGACAATTGCTTATTTTGAAGAGAGTGGCAGCTATTCATATCCAGCAAGCGGAGAGTACAAAAGCGCTAACCTGCTGAAAGAAAGGAAGGGCCTGATGTTCGCAGTCCTGACTGCCCTGACAAGAGAAGGTGAAAAGGTGGTTCTGAGGGGATTCTCAGGCCTGGCGGAATCACACCATCAGGTTCCAGGCTATGTAAATCCAGCATACAGCATCAGGGCATTCAAGGAACTTGAAGAAGAGTCAGATAAAGCAGTAAAGGATCCAGCAATCACAAAAGAAGAGCAGAGATCAAGATCAAGATACTATGCAAGGAAATTTGCAGACCTGCATGTTTTTTATGATATCAACGGGGATAAGTTCACCCTGAATGACATAAAAGACGGGAATATGAGCACAGGAAGCGGAGACTGCGCTGGAATAAAAGTGCTTAACCATGCAATGAAGAAAGGCTATAAGATACTAGGCTTTGCAGAATTCTATTACGGGCCAGATACAAAAGAGCGCAGGATGGGCATGCTGTATGAGCCATGCCGGGATAGGTGTGAGCTCATAATAAAAAGAATGCTTGGCCTTGATTTTATCTATGTTGATGAGGATATTGCAATCATAAACAAGCCATCCGGACTGCTTTCTGCACCGGGCAAAGGCATAGAAAAGCTTGATTCTGCCTCAGAACGCTTTAAGAAGATCTTTCCTTACACACACGTCTCCCCTTTTGTTCACCGCCTGGATATGGATACATCAGGACTGCTTATCCTTGCAATGACAAAGGAAAGCCACAGGACTCTTTCTATGGACTTTGAAAAGAGAAATGTAAGGAAAGAATACGAGGCCCTATTGGTTGGAAGAGTTGAAAAGGAAGAGGGAATAATAGATGCTCCGATGCGCCTTGATGTGGATAACAGGCCATACCAGATAGTGGATTTTGAAAACGGAAAGAGTGCGAGGACAAGATATGAGGTGCTTGGCTATGAATGGCATCATGATACCCTCTGCACAAGGGTAAGGTTCTATCCTGAGACAGGAAGGACACATCAGCTGAGAGTCCATTCCGCATATATAGGACACCCTATACTCTCAGACAGGCTATACGGCAAATACATTGATGGAGTGCGTCTAATGCTCCATGCATCTAAAATCACATTCACTCACCCAGGAACAAGGGAAGAAGTGAGTTTTGAATCAGAAGCTCCCTTTTAGGATACCGTTTTTCTCTTCTTCCAGGCTTTTAATTTCAAATCTCAGATCATTTATCTTTGCATCCAGCTTAGCTTTTTCTGCCTCAAGAGCGTCTATTTTCATGAGATTGTCACTGATCAGCGCATCAATATCCTGAGCTTTTCCAAGGTTTTCTTCTGCCTTTTCCTTCTCTTTTTCCTCAGCTATCTTTTCTTCATTTTCTAAAAGTGCACTGACAATATCCAGCAGAGGTTCTGGCGTATTTTCATCTATCCACTTATGCCCGTTCTCAAACAGGTATGCACCATAGCTGATCCTGAGCTTTTCAGCCCTGTCCTCATCATCCTCTTCATATGTCCTGATGAATTCAGCAGAATCAAGCTTCCTTTTAAGCATCACTGCCTTTTCTTCCTGAGAACTGTACTGGAGCCTGAGCTTACTGATTTCAGAGATAAGGGAAGATGCCTGGTAGGAGATGAATATATCCTCAAGCCTGTCTTCAAAAAGCTTTTTCCCATATTCTGCAAACCTTTTCCCGCCCTCTTTGCTGAAAGCAGAAAGGATTGCTTTCCTTATTCCCCGCCTATCCCCTTCATCTATGAAACCTATGCATGGATCAAGCGTGCCCTTACTGTTTTCCTCGCAAAGTATCTCGCCAAGAGCCCTGTATTTTCCCTCAAGCTCCAGAGAAATCGCACTCTTCTTCTCTTCTGCGCTCTCCAGCGCTGATGAAATCTTATCTCTCCTCTCTCTGCTTTCAAGCACACTTTTGCGCCATTCTGCCTTGCCTTCCTCTTCCTTAACGGCATCTTCCAGCTCTTTTCTGGCCCTGGCTCCGACGATCGGGCTGTACGAGAGAGAAAGCACAGTGCTTGCTAAACTGGAAAAAAGATTCATCTGTTTTTCTTCAAGAATTTCTCTAGTTAAGGGCATATGGAAACTATAGCACAAAGAGGAAAAATGAAAAAAGGACAAAGCACTTTTTAAATTGACAAATAGAGAGGAGAAAGGGTATCCTTTTTTAGGTTTTATGGCATATCCGTTTCCCATTTTCTCACGGACGCCGGACCAAATATTTTATTTTAGGAGCATATTCAATTTTTATGGAAAAAGAATCCCCATTACTCGATGAGGCATCCCTTGAGAATACCATAAGGGATATAGTGTCAAAAATACAGAACGATGCAGACAGCAAGCCGGAAGAGCTTGAGAAGATAAAAGCCCTCATAAAGAAGAACGTTCCATTCTTCACAAGGAGCGCATTTGCAGCTTATATCCTCAGGGAAATTGCAAATGGCGGAGCAAAAAGGACAGAAAAGAAAGCAAGGGCTGAATTCAGGAAGGAGAAAGTGAATGCAGGAGCGGCATCAGAGGCTCCAGCAAAAAGGGAAGAGAGGGCAGTTCCGGAAGGAGCCAGGACACTCTACCTGAATATCGGGAAGATGAAGCACCTGTATGCAAAGAACCTTTCAGAGATCCTTCAGAAAGAGCTTGGAATAACAAGGGAAGACATTTACTCACTCCGAATCCATGATAAGTATTCCTTCATCACGATGAGCGAAGAAAACTGCAATAAGGCTATCGAAGTGCTGAACGGGAAAGAGATCAATGGAAGGAAGGCAGAGGTCAATTTCTCAAATAGATGAAAATACAGCCATTCACGTTAGGTGAAGTCTCTACAAACACATATCTTGTCTATGGCCTGAATGGAAACGATGCCATCCTGGTTGACGCACCGGACGGCATTGGAAAAGTGATCCGCTTCATAAGGGAAAACGGACTGGATCTGAAATATATACTCCTGACACATGCACACTTTGACCATGTAATGGGGCTTACAGAGCTCAGCAAGGAGTTTCCAGATGCAGAAATATTTGTAGATCAGGCTGACAGCTGTTTCCTGCTCAATTCAGGAGAGATGAATGTGAAGCTTCTTTCTGAATCCTTCCCTTTCATGCTGAAAGCTTTCAGGCCATATCTTGACAGCCTGCCGACCGACTACAGATTCTATGGCAAAAGCATCCTCTCATTCAGCGTCATAAGGACACCAGGGCATACAGAAGGTTCCGTATGCCTTTATGATGAAAAAGAAAAAATCCTTTTCTCTGGAGATACCATTTTCTCTGGATCATATGGAAGAACTGATTTTCCAGGCGGGAACCAGGGAAAGCTGTTCAGATCAATCAGGACGCTCTTAAGCTCGATTTCTGATGATACCCTGATACTCCCTGGACACGGCGCATATACGGAAGCAAAAAAAGAGAAGGCTTTTTACGGCCTTCTCTGATAATTACATTCCCATTTTCTCGTTTTCAGTCTTGCATTCAACACATAATACTGCAGATGGAATTGCCCTGAGCCTTCCCTCTGGAATTCTCTTACCGCACTGAAGGCAGATTCCGTACTTTCCTTCTGAAATCCTCTTCAATGCTCCCTCAATTGCCTTGAGGCGCTTTGCATCCATGGCATTGAGTGCTTCCATCTTGCGGTATGCCGCATCATCACTAGCTAAATCACTGGAGTCTCTTCCTGAGGCAGCCAATGCCTCTTCACGGAAGTTATCTTCCTCTTTATTGAGTTTTGCAAGAAGCTCATCCCTTTCTGCTAAAAGCTTCTCCTGCATCTCCTGAGTAAAAGCATCCATTTCCAGCCCCCTTTACCTGACAGGGAAATCCCCTATCGTATTGTTACTGTAAAATACAATAGCTTTTGGCTAGGGTCAAGGGAAATTTAGCTATTCCTCTTCTTTTTCCTTTAAAGCTTTTATAACCCTGCGTGTGGTGATGATAAGGAAATAAAGGATGAAAATATATAAAAGAAAGATGATGAATGCTACCCACCTTGGCCCAGTATAAGCAAATAACAGCAAAACATAGCCGATGGTCATGAAGATGACAAGAAAAATTATGGATAATGCCAGCTTCCTGCTTCTAGTCACTTTATGTTTTCCTTTATATATGAAAGGAATTCGTCATACCTTTCAAATATCCTGAGATCAGGATTTTCATCCAGTATGTTTTCTGGAGCCCTGAAGAGGCATCCTGCATCTGCCTTTCTTATCATCTTGAGATCATTGTAGCTGTCCCCTGCTGCAAATGTATAAAACCCTATGCTCCTGAAAGCCTCTACAGCCCTGAGCTTGCCCTCTTCCTGCCTCATCCTTATATCCTCGATTGTGCCATCAGCCGACACAGATAATGAATTGCAGAATATAGTTGGCCATCCAAGCTGCTTCATCAGTGGTTTTGCAAACTCTTCAAAAGTATCAGAGAGTATCACAACCTGTGCTGACTGCCTGAGCTCATCCAGGAATTCTTTTGCACCCTCAAGCGGCCTGATAGATGCTATTGTTTCCTGAATATCTTTCAGCTTCAGGTTTTCCCTTTTCAGGATATCAATGCGGTAATTCATGAGCTTTCGGTAATCAGGCTCATCCCTAGTTGTCCTTTTAAGCTCCTCAAGTCCTGTCTTTTCAGCAAAGCTGATCCATATTTCAGGAACCAGGACACCTTCCAAATCCAATGCTACTACAGTCATGTGCTAATAATAAGGCAATTGGCCCTGTTGTTCCATAATCTATTATGGATTGATCGGTACTTTTCCCCTATACTCTAGCTATGTCAGACAGGATCAGTTACCTTGTGTCTTTTGTTACCGGAGCGGTAATTGCTGTAATGGTGACTTTCAATACGGAATTCGGCAGGCTGACGACAAGCGAAGTAAGCCTTATAGTAAACCAGGTTGTAGGGATTGCCACCCTCCATCTGATTATGGTTGCTGGAAGGAACAGCATAGCCATAAATCCTCCAAAAGGGCCGGTAAAATGGTATATGCATTATTTCGGGGGCTTTTTCGGCGTTGTGATAATACTTCTGAATTATGTCAGCGTTGTAGGGGCAGGAGCTACCGTCTCCATGGCAGGAGCAGTCTTTGGGCAGAGCCTTATGGGCCTCGTGTTTGACCTGACGGGACTGATGGGAATGAAAAAGGAAAGGATTGGCAGGAGGAGGGCAATCAGCCTGCTTATCTGCCTTATCGGAATTCTCATATATTTCTTTGGAGGGGAAAGTCTCAATTTCTACCTGTTCCCATCTATTGCCGCAGGTATCCTTACGATGGTCCAGATGGTATATAACTCCCGCCTTGCAAGAGCAAGGGGTGCATTCTATTCAGCAAGGCAGAATGTCATCTCAGGCCTGGCAGGCGCTCTGCTATACGCATTCATATTCCATCCAAGCGATACGGCAGAAGGATTCAGGGCTCTTAGGGATGTGCCATTTTATATTGCAGTATCTGGTGGAATGCTGGCCTGCATCGTTGTAGTGAACACAAATATAATAATACCCCGGATTCCTGCCGTATTTTCAGCCCTTCTCCTTTCTTCAGGGCAGATCATAGCAGCAATCATAATTGATTATGCGCTCTATGGCATATTCACGCCAGAACTCCTGATTGGCACGCTTATCACATTAGCAGGACTGGTCTCTGCAGTAGATTTCACCTCTAGTCGTTGAAATTCTCATCATCCTCATCAGGGTTTTTCCCAATAGGCATCTCGATATCAAACTCTGCTTCTTTCCCTGCTTCCTTTTTCTTCTTGCGCCTGCTCTCCTTCACGGATACGACGAACTTGCCGGTTGAGAGGAATATAGCAACTGGCTTTAGAGTCGGGATGTTGGCACATACGATCTGGATCATCGAAGTAAGAGGAACAGCAAGGAACATTCCTACGATTCCCCATATATATCCCCACACTGCAAGGGATACAAGAATGACTATCGGGCTGATATTAAGCTGAACACCCTGGAGTTTCGGATCGATAATGTTTCCCAGAATCATCTCAATGCTTATCATCAGGAGCGCGATATATATGATCCTTCCCCATTCAGGCATGAACTGGATAAGACCCATTATGATGGTTCCGCCAGTCACTATGATGCTTCCTATAGTCGGAATGAAGTTGAAAACGAATGCAAGCACTCCCCAAAGAAGTGCGAAATCAAGTCCGGTTAAAAGCGCTGCCAGATAGAACAGCACACCGGTTGCAGCACTGATGATGATCTTGAGGAAAAGGTATTTTGAAACCTGCCTGTTCATCCTCATGGCAAGCTTGCTTATTCTCTCCCCTTTATCCCGGTTGAACATTGCCATGAGCTTCGGTCCAAAACTCCTTCGTTCCATCAGCAGGAACAGAAGGTAGACAAAACTCATCATGGCATCACTGAGGATGCCTACGAACCTGGTTGAAAACGATGTCAGGTAACCTCTTATGAGTCCAAGCCAGTCAATATTCAGCGACTCAAGGAACGAATACCCTTCGGGATCGGCATCAAAGAGGCGTGCAAGATATACGCTTATGAAAGCATCGAACTCCGCTACCCTGTCCGCATATGATCCGATTCTCATCAGGATGGTATTCACCATCTGGAAAACCGTATATACCAATACGAAGAAAATCAGGGCAACCAGAGCAAGAACTGCTATTATGGACAGTATATTAGGCACTTTCAGCCTGTCGAGGCGGTTTAAAAGCGGATTGACCATGACAAATATGAACAAGGCTATGACAAATGGAAGGAGTATGTCATTTGCTGCTTTCAATACGAAAACCAGAAGGACGATGCAAAACAGAATCATCGTACTCCTGATCTGCCTCAAGTACTTGTTATCCCACTTTTCCATGGATAAATGTTAGCCGCTATGGCAGAAAAACACAATAACAGGTATTATCTTTCACTATGGATAATTCGACTTTGGACCGTATAGAAATAATTCTCGTAGATACCCAGGACGGAGCAAATATCGGCTCATGCTGCAGAGCCATGAAAACCATGGGCCTGACAAACCTGACACTGGTGACAGAGCGTGAATATGATGAAAACAGGGTATCAACCCTTGCACTGCACGCAAAGGACCTGTATCTGAACAGGAAGGAATTCAAAACCCTGGAAGAAGCAATTAAAGACAGCGTTTTCACAGTCGGGGCTACAAGGCGGAGAGGAAAGCTGAGGAAAATGAGTTCATATGCTCCAGAAGATCTGGCAGAAAAGCTTTCAGACTTTCCAGAAGGCAAGATTTCAATAGTATTTGGAAGGGAAGCAGATGGATTAAGGGATGATGAAGTGAATATGCTCTCTTCCATCGTAACCATTCCGACATCCCCTCTCTTTCCGTCCCTGAACCTATCACAGGCTGTGCAGATCATAGCTTATGAGCTTTTTAAGGCATCAAGGCCATACAAATCAGGCATCACTGCCGTAAGCCATGAGAGAATACTGCAGGCAGGAAAAGAAATGGTATCCCATCTGGAAGGCATAGGCTACTTCAAATGGGATGAGGAGAAGAAATGGACAGAACAGCTTCTTGAAGATGTGATAGAAAAAGCAGGACTTCAGGAAAGCGAGCTTCAGAGGTTCGAGAAGATATTCAGGAAAGTCGAGAAAATAAAGATATATAAGGAGGGAAAAGATAATGCATGACTCATTCCTAGATCCTATGCCGCGTGTTGTTGCCCACCGTGGAGACAGCATTAATTTCCCGGAAAACACACTTGAGGCATTCATTTCTGCCGTAAAGATGGGCATCGATGTGGTAGAAACAGACGTTCATATCACAAAGGACAGGAAAATTGTAATCTGGCATGATCCGACGCTGGAAAGGAATACGGATGGAAAGGGCACCATAGAAAGCCATACATACGAAGAGCTTTTGAAATATGATGCGGGATATACCTTCACAAAAGATGGAGGCAAAAGCTATCCATTCAGGGGCAAAGGGGTGAAACTGTGCACCCTCGATGAGGCTCTTAAAGCATGTCCTGACCAGAGATTCAACATCGATTTGAAAAGCAAGGATACAGCAATTGTAGATGAGTTCATCAAGGTAATCCGATCAAATCATGCAGAAAAGAGGATATGCTGCGCATCTTTCCACTACAAGAACCTGAAACTCATGAGAGCAAAAGCTCCGGATATACTGACAAGCGTTACGACAGCTGAAGTCATTCCGCTGCTTATCAGGCAGAAACTGCATATCCTTCCAAAATCCTTTAAAAGGACAATCATATTCCAGGTTCCACGTGAAGAGGCAGGGATCAAGGTGATTACCCCGTCTTTTGTGAAAGACATGCACGAAAGGGGTGCAATTGTCATGGTCTGGACAATCAATGATGAAAAGAGCATGAGGGAACTCTTTAAAATGGGAGTTGACACTGTAATGACGGACGATCCTGCCCTCGTGATAAAAGTCGCAAAGGATATGGGAATCAGAGCCTGATTCTGACTCCCTCTGATGCACTTCTATAGATGGCTTCTACAGCCTTGAGAGATTTCAAGCCCTCTTCTCCATTCACTGATGGCTCCCTGTTTTCACGGATTGCACTGATATAGTCCATGTACTCAGCCAGATGATTGTCTTTCCCAACCTTTGGAGAATCTGCAGGGCCTGATGAGGAAGAAGAGTATCTGCTTATGATCTTCTCATCCTCCTCATCCATATTCCTGAACTTCCATTCAACCAGATGATCATCCTCTGCTATGATAGTCCCGTCGCTTCCAGTGAGTTCAAGCCTCCTGCTGCAGCCTGGCCATGATGCTGTGGATGCTTCAAAACCTCCAAGGCTGCCATCTGCGAACCTCAGTGATGCCGTAAGAGTATCTTCAACATCTATCCTTTCATGATCCAGAAGAGCGGAGAAAGAGAAGACCTCCTTCAGCTCAGGAGAAAGGGAAAGGAGAAGATCCAGACCGTGTATCGCCTGGTTCATCAGGCACCCTCCTCCGTCTACATCCTTTGTCCCCCTCCAGGCTGCAGAATCATAGTATTCCTGGCTTCTGTACCATTTTACATAGCATGAAGAGAGAATCCTCTTTCCAAGCCTTCCATCATCAACCGCTTTCCTTATCTCCATATTCAGTGGAGAGAACCTGTTCTGGAAGATGACACCAAGCTTGACATTGTTCTTCCTTGCCGTTTCTATCATGGAAAGTGCATTCTCAACTTTCACATCCATCGGCTTTTCAAGAAGAACATTAATTCCCCTTTCCATTGCGGGGAGTGCATACTCCTTCCTTATGGCACTTGGTGCCGTAACAACCAGGACATCAATGCCTGAAGAGAGGAATGCATTTAAATCTGAATATCCCCTTGCTCCATAAGCTGATGCAAATGATTCAGCTTTATCAATGTTTTTGTGATAGCAGCTCACCAGCTCCGCATGATCAATGCTTTTTATTGCCTCTGCATGCACATGGGCAATGCTTCCAAGGCCCACTATGCCAAATCTGATATTTTCCATAACCGTCCTTTTCCTGTTAATGCACATTCAGCAGTGCTGAAAACGCAGGAAAATTATAGCGCTTTGAATTATCTTTGAAAATCTGGAAGAAAAGAAGAAATAATCCTCACCGTTTGGTGAGGATCATGACCGTTTGCAATGCATCATCAGACAATCGATAAAGGATCAAGATGTGATTGCTCAATATCCTTGAAATACTTATATGTATCAACCTTGAGCTCTCCGCATGCTGCTTCATCACATACTATTATCGCAGCCTTATGCATCTGCAGTGCAGAACAGGTCCACATCTGGCTTACGCTTCCTTCAACCGTTGCAGCAAGTGCCCTGGCTTTGCTGTGCCCGTTTACAAGCACAAGCACCTCACGGCTGTCTGTAACTGTCTGTACACCTACTGTCAATGCAGTGGATGGAACTTTTGTAATATCCCCGTCAAAGAAACGTGAATTCATCACTTTCGTATCATAAGTTAGTGTCTTTTCCCTGGTCCTTGAAGAAAGGGATGAAAATGGCTCATTGAACGCGATGTGTCCATCAGCTCCGATTCCACCCATGAACAGATCTATACCGCCATAGCTGGCTATCTTCTGCTCATAACGCGCACATTCCGCTTTCAGGTCTGATGCAGTTCCATCAAGCATATTGATATTCTCTTCTGGAATATCTATATGGTTGAAGAAATTCTCATGCATGAATGTCCAGTAGCTCTGGGGATGGTTCCTATCAAGTCCAACATACTCGTCCATATTGAATGTAACGACATTCTTAAAAGACAGGAAACCATTCTTATTCATCTTGATCAGCTCTTTATATGTGCCAATAGGACTTGATCCTGTTGGAAGGCCCAAGATAAATGGCTTATCTGTTCTCCTGTTGTGTTCCTTGATCCTCGATGCAATAAAACGGGCAGCCCAGAGAGACATCTTCTCATAATCAGGCTGAATAATAACTCTCATACACTCCTCCTGTTGCATTAACAATCATAAAGGGAAAACAGAAAAAACACAAATAGTGAATCAATGCCTGCTGCTGTCATAGACTGTAACAGTGCCATCGAAGTCCAGCCTTGCTCCAATGGAAACATACTGGGATCTGGTTGCAAAGAAAGAATTCAGTATGAACCTGCCATAGTGCCATGTCACATCAAATGACACCAGATCATTGATGTCCTGCGAAATAGTGATTGTATGTTCAAATTCCCATGGCCTGTCCGGATCATAGTAAGGCTTATCCTTGCCAGCTGCATTCAGATCCTCCTCTTTATATACGATCTTTCCTTCCTCGTATGCCGCACAGCCATAAGCGATCCTGGTCATTCCAAGGTTCTTGAATATAGGATACTCAAATTCGATACCGAAATTCACTATTCTTGCCCCATATGATGAAGGAACAAAATCTGCAGTATTGGAAACGAATACAGGCAGTATTGACCAGGTATCCTTTGTAGGGAAATCCACTTCTGCATACAGTCTGAGAAAATCAAATGGTTCAACAGAAAGTCCGAAGATAACAGTATCCATCCTCAGGTATTTAAACCACTCATCGAATTCGCTAGGAATACCCCCACCCATACCTAAAACTTTGTATACAAAATCCCCGTAATGGGAGCAGTAATGGCTTCCTCCAAATCTCAGGGAAACTACATCTGCAATGCTCATGGTCAGGCCATAGAAGAACTCTCCATCATAGCCGAAAATATCTGCCATTTCTCCTTCCATAACACCTGTCAGCGATCCCTGGAATGCGAAATCAAACGCAATAGGAGAAAGGAAGCTGTCAAAAGTGAAGGTATTCTTGACAAGGGAAAGAGTCTCTCCCAAATGGTAAACACCGACAAAAGGCTTCATCCTGACTGACTCATAATCGACAAAATCAAAATGATGGTAATCCTGGTAAATGTAATCAGGATACCCTTCATAGACAGCTGCATACTGGAAATCCATTGCTGCCCTGTGGTCATCAGCATCGTATTCCTTGTATAGCGGCGTAAATGAAATCAGATCAAGTTTGTAATCAAACGAATAGAGTGAAAAACAAACAAGCAACAATAAAAACAATACCCCTAGTTTTCTCATCATGTAAAACCGCTCCTTCAGCATGATAGGATATACCAAATGAGAGCGTATGGCAAATGGCCTGAAAGTAGTCTTCCAATGGCGTAAAAGTATTGAAGCCGTAAAATTATGCATATTCAGAACGCATTCAATTTCTATTATAATACTGTCATGATGAATAAGATATCGACAGCGGCGTCGGATTTCAAACAGCTTATAGAAGCGGAATACCTATATGTGGATAAGACACCATACATTTACCGGATGGTAAGGGAGAGCCTGCAGAACTATTTCTTCATCTCCCGCCCAAGACGGTATGGCAAAAGTCTCTTCTGCTCCACGCTCGAACACCTTTTTAAAGGAGAAAGAGAGCTTTTCAGAGGACTTTATATAGCGGAAAAGACCGACTATCCATTTGAAAGATATCCAGTTCTCCACTTTAATTTCTCACTGCTTAATACATCCACATTCGATTCATTCCTTTCCGGCTTGGAGGATATGATACTTGAAAAGGGAATGGAAAATGGAATCAGGCTTGAGAGGAATCTCCCATCATACATGCTCATTGAATTCCTCAAGAGATGTGATAAGGAGTGTGTGATAATAATAGATGAATTTGACTCACCAGTAATAGACAGCCTGAGTGACAAGGAGAAGCTGGAAAGGATACGCAACGAGTTTTCATCATTCTACTCAGTGATTAAGAACACTGGAAACAAAGTACGGTTCCTATTTATAACTGGAATAGCAAAGCTGTTCAACATGTCGATATTCTCTCTCACGGATGTATCTATGAGACCTGAGTACGCAGCTGCATTCGGATACACAGATAAGGAACTTGAAGAGTACTTCAGGGAATACATAGACGGCTATCTTTCCTCCGGAAATTGCACGTATAAAGACAGAAACGAATTCCTTAAAGATATCAGGGATTATTATGACGGATACAGATTCTCAGCAGGAAGCGAAGAGAGAGTGTATAATCCCGTATCTGTTGGAAAGTTCTTCACAAACAGCTGTTCTTTCGAAAATTACTGGGAAACCACCGGGGTATCAACTTTGGCGGTTGAACTTGCAAAGAGATATGATTTAATAACCATTGTGAACGGAAACCAGGATGTGGGTATGAGCGCCTTTACTGGTTTCGATATTGCTCTTCTTGCAGAAAGCTCTTTAAAAGTGTCAAGCATATATGCCCTTCTATACTATACAGGATACCTCACGATTGCTGATGGTGATCTGAAAGGGCTGACCCTTACTTTTCCAAACAAGGAGATATCAACATCTTTCACATCATCCCTTGTCTCAAGATATATGGATAAAGGAGCAGACCTTGATTCTCTTGTATACAGTACCAATAAGCTGTTGGAGAAAGGAGATGTTCCGTCATTTATGAAGAAGATGCATGAGTACTACGAGTCTTTCCCTTATGACCTGCTGTTCAGGGACAAGGAAAAGACATACCAGATGCTCTTTCATGCTTTTTTTGTAGCATCAGGAATGGATGCTGTTGCCGAGGATCACAGCTTAAGGGGGGAAGAGCTGACAACGTCATAAAGACAAAAAGCCGCATTTACATATGCGAGCTTAAAGTCGACGGAAAAGCAGAAGATGCACTCTCTCAGATTAAGGAAAGGAAATACCATGAAAAGTATCTTCCTGAAAAAGATAAGGGTATGAAAATCCATCTTATCGGAATCAGCTTCTCCTCAGGAAAAAGGAATATAGAATCCTATATGGAGGAAATACTGCCATAATGAAAACAGCAGCCACGCATATGGAAGTGGCTGCTGCAAAAAATCATAGGCTAAACATTTATAGCTTCTGAAAGCAATTCTTTTACCGCATTCTTCACTTCATTGCTGATAGTCCCTGGAATAAGGGCCTTACCATTCAGAGAGATTTCCTCGATGCTGATAGCTTCAATTTTTTCAGTTCCAGATGCATTTATAACCGCTTTCACAGAATCAGATCCATAAGTTACATCAACGGTGAAAGTCCCTGTCAAAGAGCCATCCTTTGTAGATAGCTTAATTAACTGCTTAGCAGTTCCTTTCACTTCTCCAGAATATGTCAGGGGTGCATTGATTGTCATTGTCATTGAGAATCCATTTTTCTGATAGTTACCAGACTCTGTTGATAATTTCATCACAGATAAAATTAGGTCTTTGAATTCTGGAGATTCATCAAATTCCGTGCCATCTTTAGATAAGCTCATTTTATCAATAGTCTCACCTTTCCCAAATATCTCGAAAACATAATGGCCGTTTAAATTCTCATTTTCTCCGGAAACTCCGCTTAATTTAAAATCTCCTTTATATGTAAATGCTGCATTTTCCAGGTTGGTCATATCGCCATGCATTGTTGTACTGACTCTTCCATTAAGTTTTGCTCCGCCACTATCTTCCAGCTCAAAATCCGTGAATTGAGTGTCATATGTATAGCTACCCTGTATAGATGCAGGAGCTTCCTTTCCCAGAGCTTCAACCACAGTTGCAATCTTTGAATTGTCCTCCGGTTTTGCATCGATAGCAGGATCACATGCAGAAAGAAGGAATAAAAATACGAGTAATGGCAGGATTAGTTTTTTCATACTGTACCCCTTTAAAATATGATATGCAAACATAATACCCCCCCCCGCTAAATTGTCAAGGAAAATCTCACTCCATTTCCGGTAATTTCTGTTCTAAAAGAATTACATTAACTTTCCTGAAAAGATAAAAAAGGCCAGGATGAAACGTTATCCGCTTCTCCTGGCACATATAACATTCAGTTAGGATTCCCTACCCTATAACTCTTTCTATTATTGCTGAAGCAACCACTACATCATCACGGTAAATGACTGCACTCTGGCCTGGGGTTATTGCATTCACTTCATGTTCAAATGATATCTCAATCTCATCATCACTGATTTTTCTCACTTTTCCAGCCACTCCAGGAGAAGTGCTCCTCACTTTTATGGCATATTCATCGTCATCAAAATCAAGAAAAGCCATATAATTGACATTCCCGCATATTGCGTTCCTCTTCATTGTGTCGCTTTTGAGACCTACAACCACCCTGTTGTTCCTTGCATCCAGATCTATCACGTAAAGAGGTTCAGAATATGCAATGCCAAGCCCTTTCCTCTGCCCGATCGTATAATGCCAGAATCCATCGTGCTCCCCCATTTTCCTGCCGTCCCTGAACACGATATCGCCTTTTCTGTCCCTGCTCTGAAGAAGATCTGCATAATCACCTCCATAGAAATCCTGGCTCTCGCTCTCCCCTTCCTTGTGAAATCCAAGGCTTACATCAATCTTCCTCACTTCATCCTTTGTCATTTCCCCAAGGGGAAAGAGTGTACGGCTGAGCTGCTTCTGAGTCAGGCGGCTCAGGAAGTATGACTGGTCTTTCTTAAGGTCAACGGCCTTCTTTACGGCATACCGGTCTCCGATTTTCACAATCCTCGCATAGTGTCCGGTAGCAAAGTAATCAAAAGAAATGGATTTTTCCGCTTCATCCACCATCGCTCCGAATTTTATGAGCGTATTGCACCAGATGCATGGATTGGGAGTGCGCGCATTCATATACTCATTCCTGAAATTATCCAGAACCTTTTTCTCATACAGGTCTGAACAGTCTATTACAATATGCTCAATGCCAATCCTGGCTGCAATTCTCTTTATCTCACCCATCTCCTCAGCTTTATTCGGGTTATAGCAGCTGTTAGGGGAAACAGGTGCGGGATAGGGACTATCCTTTTTCCAGATAAGCATCGTAGCTCCAGTTACATCATATCCTTTCTCTTTCAGCAGTGCTGCTGCCACGGAGGAATCAATTCCTCCTGAAAGTCCAACAAGTACTTTTTCCATAACACGATCTTACCAGATATGGTAAACTATGAGTAGAAAGGAGGGAAAATGACAAAATCAATCATAGTAAAAGAAAAACATGTTCCCGACATCAGAGTAAAAGCAGTCCCTGCTGTAATTGAGGTTATCAGGAAGGAGCTGATGATAGCAGAGAAAGCCGGAGTTCCTGCAGCTATCTGAACAGCATTTTAAGTTTTTCATATGCCTCATTCACTTTTGCAGTCTCAGTATTGGCAAAAGCAATGAATGCAGGATCCAGATCATAAGAGGCGATCTTATCAGGATGAAGATGCATGATCTTCTTCCTGTATGCCTTCTCGATGTCTTCCATTGATGCGGACCTGTCAAGGCCAAGGACAGCAAGATAGCCATCAGTCACATCCGTCTCATCTTCTTTCATAATGCTGTCATAATACCTGAAAAACTCAGAACGCTCTGAATCGCTGTCAGAAAAAAGATCCACATACCAGGCAAAATCAAGAGGCGTCAGCTCTATTCCGTAGTCCTTGTAGCTGTTTCCGCCAAAATCGGGATTAAGGCGTGAGTACTTACTCCTTGCCTTTTCAATTGTTATGGAAAAACTGCCTCCTTCCACCCTTTCCTGCATGGCTTCAATAAGCGTCATATAATCCACAATATTGAAGATCTCAAGTCCTGAATGCATTGCGTACGTATTCAGGGCATTCATATACCTGATAATAGCGTCCTTTTTCTCTTTTCCAACTTCCCTCTTATAGTCAAGTATTCCAAGATCAAGGCTTTTCAGCTTTCCAAGATCCACAGGGCAAGGAGCATTGACAGCAGCGCACAGCATGAAATGCCCTTCCCTTTCTTCCTTGTATGAGAGTTTAAGGCCTAATGACTGTATATCCATCTTTCTCAGGTTCTGGAAGAATTTTGCCTTTCCCCACTCACTCTTTTTAATCACGCTCTCAGGAACTTCGTAGTTTTCCTTCCCCACCTCATAGAGGCTTTCTGGCACTGAATACCCCGCCTGGTGAAGAAGAAGCAGAACCTTGTCTATTGTAAATGGCGGACAGGCAGTCCTGTTGAATTCATATGTGGAAAACTCTTCCTCCTCCTTGAAGAATGTCTTATTGAATCTTATGGTTTTCATGTAAAGGCGGAAGATATCATTCTTGATAATGCCTTCAAAGATATCTGCAGTCCTCTTCTTGCCATCCAGGACTGCATCGACTTCTATTTTATCCACTGCACGGATCCTGACATCCGAAATGCTTGAACAGAATGTTCTCCTAAGCTGCTCTTCAAACTCTCTTTGCATGCCATCAGTCTAACACAGTTTACCTGTAAATGAATGGCAAATTAAGCATAGTAATCATTAACTATGCATGGTAACTGGATAGTTAATGCATTCTATGGATGCAAAATAGGAAATTCTAACTCTTTTTCACTCAAATTTTTCGTTTTAAGGTTTAAGCATGAGTTGGCTAGAAAGAAAAATACCTCTTCCTGAATATTCGGATCCGGTTGATGAGAAGATCAATACGGTAACACACCTGTTCGGAACTGCACTTGCAGTTGGCGCTTTCATACTCACCCTCTTCCTGACAAGGAGCGTTGAGGTTTTCGGCTTCAAGAGTGCGATGATAGTATTCTCATCATCAAATATACTCCTATACCTGTCATCAACGCTTTACCATGCCTTGAAAGCAGGGAATGCAAAGAGGCTGTTCAGGATCCTCGATCACAGCACAATATATATCCTCATTTCAGGAACATATACCCCGATCCTGATATACATAGGCAGCCCGGTTGCCTATAAGCTTTTAGCAGCGCTGTGGGCAGTAAGCCTTGCAGGAATTGCGATCACAATACTTTTCTGGAAGAAGCTCAGGGTGCTGCACATTGCATTCTATGTCATAATGGGATGGCTTTGCGTGATCTTTGCCCCAAGCATCTTCCCATACATTCCGTCCGGCCTGATAAAATTCCTCGCCCTTGGCGGAGTGAGCTATACATCAGGCCTTGTTTTCTATGGATGCAAGAAAATCCCTCACTACCACGGCATATGGCATATGTTCGTGCTTCTTGGATCCCTGTTTTTCTATATCGGAATACTGATCTACCTTGTCTAGAACCTTATGTCCTTTATGCTTGTGCCCTTATAGAACTGCGGGGAGATGACTGCAGAGTAATCCTTCCTCTTATAATCAGGATCCTTCATCATCTCCAGCAGGCGTTTTGCCGCCAGGCGTCCCATCTCGTAGCTTCTAGAGACGGTACACGTAATACCTTCCCTTTCATAGTCTTCAAAAGAGTAATCAAAACACACTACTGAAAGATCCCTGCCAATGACCAGATTATGAGTCATCATCGTATTTTTCAGTGCTTCATACAGCATCACATTGCAGCAGCACACCGCAGTGCATGAAGGGATCTTCTTCAGAAACTGCCATATGCTCTTGCTCAGTGATTCCTTATTCACAAGATCCTCTGTTAGGAAGAAATGGACATATTCATCATCAAATATGCAGTCATGCTTGAATACGGATTTTGCATATCCCTGGTATTTCTTCACGCCCTGGTAGTTATCATAAAGGAATAACCCTGCTATATGCTTATGGCCTTTCTCCGCCAGGGATCCTACAAGATCCTCAGCCGCCTCCTCATCGTTGTTGAGTATTTTAGGGTAATGGGTATCGCTATAGTAATTGTTATAGAAGATGAACGGGATGTTTTTCTGGTAGAGCGAGGCATAGACATCAAGATTGGGATTGCCCATGCTGGCCTTTACGCCATCAATGATGATCCCGTCAAACCCCTGAGAGCATGAGAGCAGGCATCTTCTCTCATTCGAGAGCTTGTTGTCAGTATAGAATATGCGGATATCCACCTTGATATTCGAATAGTAGTCCATCACAGCAGAGACAAGAGATGAATTTGCTCCACGGTCCGTTCCCTGTATGATGATTGCTATCCTGAAGTCAGCAGAGCTGTCGATTGCACTTAGGGAAAGGGCCATCTGCTTGTCAAAATAAGTGCCGCCGCCATGCACACGGTAAAGAAGCCCTTCATCCTGCAGGACTTTCAAAGCTTTGCGTACTGTTTCCCTGCATACGGAGAGCCTCTGGGTAAGGAATACCTCGCTTGGAATTTTGTTGTTGGATGTGAACTTATACTGGTCTATATATGTCATCACATAGTCTATGACAATGTTCTTCTTGCTCTTTTTCGTCTTAGCTGGCATAATCCCTCCTTTTGTTTTTCATCTCACTTCTGAAGATGAGAATCAAGACAATGACAAGTGCGAATATCAGGATGACAGACGATATGCTCTCAAAAAAGATCTTTGCAGATCCGTCAGAGATGAGCATTGACCGCCTGAAGTTCTCTTCAATGGTATCCCCCAGGACAAGGCCCAGAAGTATCGGGACTATGGGGAATTCAAGCTTCATCATTACATACGACAGCAGTGAGAAGAATACAGATATGAAGATATCGAATCTGGAAGAATTCACACTGAAAGCTCCTGCATAGCAGAACACCACTATGATAGGAGTGAGAATGGAAAACGGAACCTTCAGTGCTTTGGCAAACATGCTTGAAAGGTATCTTCCCTGGATATACATGAAAAGGTTTATGAATATGAGCCCTATAAGGATTGAATATGTCACAACCCCATTTTCCCTGAATAGGGAGGGGCCAGGAGTGAGATTGTTTATCATGAGAGCACCCAGAAGGACTGCGACGCAGGCATCCCCAGGTATGCCAAGAGTCAGAAGGGGTATAAGTGTTGCTCCTGTCACGGCATTGTTTGCTGTCTCAGCAGCTGCTACTGCCTCAATTGAGCCTTTTCCAAACTCTTCAGGATGCTTTGACATGTCTTTAGCGACATTATAGCTGAAGAACGAGGCCTCAGATGCACCGGTTCCGGGTATTATTCCAATTATGACACCGATGATTGCAGAAATCAGGGAAGGTTTTGCTATCCTCTTATAGTCATCCCTGCTGAGCTTCCAGCTCTTATCTTCCTTCACATTGTTCACTGTTTTGCCATTCTGCCCCTTTTTGAGGACTTCACTGAGCGCAAAGAGCCCGATAAGTGCGACAGTGAGGTCAATTCCTGAATAGAGATTGATGTTTCCAAAGATATATCTTGTGGTTCCCGCCATCGGATCAAGGCCTATCATCGCAATAAAAAGACCAAGAGTTCCTGATATGACTCCCTTCAGCAGGCTCTTTCCAGATACTCCTGCTATGATGGTGAGTCCTAGCAGGCAGACAAGGAAATAGTCCGGGCTTCCAAGAGTCTCAGAAAGGCGCGCTACCTGGGGAGCAAACAGAAGCAGGGTGAAGGCAGAGAACAGGCCGCCGAATGTGGATGCAGAAAGGGCAACATGAAGAGCCTTTTTCCCCATACCCTTCTCTGTCATCGGATAGCCATCAAGCATTGTCGCTGTCGCATGCGGCGTTCCCGGAGTCCTGATGAGAATTGCAGAAATGCTCCCCCCGTAACTTCCAGCACAGTATATTCCGAGAAGGAAGAGGAAAGATGGGACAGGGGCAAGAGAATAAGTGAACGGCAGGAATATGATTATGCACAGTATGACCGTCAGTCCTGGAATGGCCCCAAAAATCATTCCAAGAAGGAGGCCTGCATTCATGAATATGAAATTCTCAAGTGTAAAAAGCAGTGCAATGGAATCTTTCAGCATCAGAGCCTCACATGCAGGATGTACCTGAAAACCATCACTATAGCGGAAGATGACAATCCAACGATCAGGAAATGGCTTATTTTCCTCGATCCGAGAAAGAAGCAGAGGATCAGGGGAAATACGATTGACGGGATGAGGAATCCTATAAAGCTTATTGAGAGCGCATAAATGAGAAGTATCAGGAATATAGAAACTGCCCTGCCCTCTTCAGCCATATCCAGCACCACAAAACATCTCGGCTTCTTCAGCACTATAAGCACGATCTCCTTTATAAGCATTACAAGAGAGAGGAAGAGCATCAGCGACAGCACTATGGAAGGAAACGTACGTGCATTGATTCCTGATTCATCAGGCACATATACTTCCCTCTTCATCAGGAAAAGGAAGGCTGATGAGAAGATGATGAAAACAATGGATGCTGCAAGGTCCGGAGAGAAGCGGACCGTTTTCCTCTCACTCATCAAGTGTGCTCCTTACTATGGCTACAACCCTCTCTATATGCTCATCATATTCACTTCCTGCCATCGGATCTTTCTCAATCAGCAGCGTCTCATAGAGTTCTTCAATTTCATCTGTATCAAGTGCCTTCAGATAAGCAGTCCTGAGTTTTTCGATAATTTCCGGATCAGTGCCTTTTTTAGCCATCAGGCACGCAGTATTGGGAAAGTAAGTCCTATATCCAAGCTCTGCCAGGCATGGAACATCCAAAAATGGCTCATTATCCGTCCTCTTCTCATCAAAAACGAGTATTGGAATCAAGTCACCGCTTTCAACAGCAGAGAGAGCCTGGCTCTGATGGGAAACAGCAAGATCCGTCTCTCCCCTGCTGCATGCGGCCAATGCCAGGTTGGCTCCATTGTAATTGATGAGGACATAATCAAGATCCATCGTCTCCAGGACAGATCTGATCAGGAATGCCTCTGCTCCGGAGACCCCGTTAACAGCAACTGTAATCCTGTTTTCCCTGCCATATTCCCTTATATCTTCAATGGTCCTCAGCCCTAGTTTTGCATTGGCAGTCAGTATCATTATGGAACTGTAATAGTTCACGACATTCTCAAAGTCGCTGTAGCTGAATGGTATTGAATCACTGTCTTCCAGGTTCGGGAGTATTGAAAACGGCCCTTCACAGCCCAGGATAAACGTATATCCATCATTTTCTGATACAGCAAAATTAGATAGGGCAACATTTCCCCCTGCCCCAGGCTCATTAGTCGCCAGAACTGCAACGCCAAGCTCTTCCTGCACAAGAGGAGCAAGACTCCTGTTGACGATATCAGCAACTCCTCCTACAGCCCATGGACAAATTACGGTTATCTCCCTTTGTGGCCATAAGGCCGGATCACTTTCCTCGCTGCCTCCCATTGAAAAGGCGCAGGATGCAGCCACAAACAAAGAGATGAAGATAAAAGACAGCCTCTTCATAATCCTCCCTTTCCCCTCTGATTGATATCAGACAAGTTTTTACTCTATTACATTAACTCGTCTACTTCTGATTAGCTTGTCTATTTTAAGCTATTTTATCAAAAACTTGTCTGTTTTCCATACTTTCTTAGGCAACTTCAGTCAATTTTAAGGATTACTCGCACAGTATTGAAGATCAGGAATATCAGAAGATTGACACTTACGATGCTTGCGCCTACCGGAGTTCCGGCAAAATAGGAGAGATTCATTCCTGCAATGAATGCAGCAATGGAAATTATGGCACTTGCAGCAGTAACGGCCTTATAAGTCTTGAACACCCTCATTGCAGATAGCGGAGGAAAGATAATCAGCGCACTTATAAGGAGGGAGCCCAGCATTCTCATTCCGAGTGTTACCGTGAGTGCAGAGAGAACTGCAAGAAGAAGGAAATAACGTTCTGTATGGACACCGGATGCGCGGGAGAAAGCAGGATCGAATGTTATTGCGAAAAGCCTCGGATAGAGGACAATGTATGAAACCAGGGTAATAGAAGAGAGTATTACTGAAAATATGGCATCATTCCTTGAAACAGCCAGGAGGGATCCGAAGAGGAAATTGTTTATATCAGTATTTGTCCCTTTAACATATGATATCGCCATTATGCCGATAGCCAGTGCCGATGAACTGATCAGGGCTATCATGCTCTCAGAGCCTATCCGGCTTTTATCACTGAGGCGGAGAAGGAGGATTGCAGCAATAACTACAACGGGAATAGTGACAGCATGGGTGCAAATCCCAGAACAGAGGCAATGGCAAGGGCGCCAAAACCGACATGGGAAAGTCCATCCCCGATCATGGAAAACCTTCTCAGCACCAGTGATACCCCCAGAAGGGATGCTGAGAGGGAAACAAGAAGCCCTACTATGAATGCCCTAAGAAGGAATGGATAGCTAAGCATTTCAATCATTGTGTCCCGCCTCCTTTAAAAACCTCTTTCCAAGCTGGCAGGAGAAGAAATCTTCCTTCCTGCCGAAAAAGTAGCCACTGCCAAGATACATTACATGGCTGGCTGAGTTCAGGGCAGGATGTACATCGTGCGTCACCATAATGACAGTAAGCCCTGATGCATTCAATTCATCTACAGTCCTGTAGAATTCACTCACGCTGTGCGGATCGAGTCCTGTCACAGGCTCATCAAGAAGAAGAAGTTTCTTGCATGCAGAAAGCGCTCTTGCAAGAAGAGCTCTCTGTGTCTGCCCGCCAGAAAGGTCTGAAAAGGATTTCTTCTTCAGGCCAAGTATCCCAAGACGCTCAAGGTTCTCATCTGCGATTCTCCTGTCTTCCTTTGTGTAGAAAAACTTCCCTTTCAATGAGTTGATCCTTCCGCTCAGTACCACTTCCCCAACACTTGCAGGGAAATCCTTCTGTATACCTGAGCGCTGTGGAAGATAGCCTATTTCATTCTTTTTAAGGCCTGAATAGAACTTTATATCTCCTTTCAGGGGTTCATTAAGTGACAGTATTGCCTTCACTAAAGTGCTCTTTCCTGCTCCGTTCTCACCCAGTATCGTAAGATAATCCCCTTCACTTATGCTGAATGTGATTCCATCCAGGATACTCTCGCCCTCATAGCCGAGGCTGAGATTCTCCGCTTTTATCAGAACGCTCAATTGAGTGCCTCCTTGAGAGTCACATAGTTATCTCTCATGATATCAAGATATGTTTTCCCGCTATTAAAATCCCTGAGGCTGATGTTCTGCGCGCTGTTTAGTTCCATGACCTCAGCTCCTGTCTCATCCGCAACAACCTCTGCAAGCATTGTATTTGAAAGCTCTATGTGCATGACAACGGGAATCCCTTCCCTTCTGACAGTGTCTATCAGGAACGCAACAGTCTTTGCACTGGGCTCGGTTCCGCTTGCACACCCGGCAAAAGCGGCATAGTACTCAAGACCGAATTCCCTTGCAAAATAAAGGAACGGGAAACGGTCTGCAACAACAATCAGGTTTCTTGCTGAATTCTCTCTGAGCTTACTGAAATCATCCTTAAGTGAGAGGATTGAGGAAATGTATGCTGATGCGTTCGCCTCATATTCACTGCTGCTTTCAGGATCAAGAAGAATGATCTCATCTTTCAGGTCTGAAACTATTGCAGCCATATTCTCAAGGCTTGTCCAGACATGCTCATCACTTCCGCTTATATCCGCTTCATGGGCATGTGCCTCCTCCTGCATGCCCTCAACATGCTCTTCATCATACACAACAGGAGAATGTGATATCAGGGAAAAAAGCCTGACATGGTCAAGCTCATCAAGGATTCCATCAATCCATTCATCGCTTTCCCCTCCTGTGTATATGAATAAATCACTTTCAATGATCCGTATCACATCCTCTGGGCTCGGCTCATATGAATGCACTTCTGCTCCGGGAGGAATCAGCATGCGTAAATCCGCATTCTCTCCAAGTACGGCGCGGGCGGCATCATAGCTTGGGAAGTTAAGTGCTGTGACAACCAGGCCATCCGTGCTTCCATTTTCCCTTGAGCAGGATGTAACAGCTAAAAGGACTGACAGTATTGCAAATAGCAGACGCCTCACTTCCTGCACTCCCGGCAAAGCCCTGTCACTTCCACATCGATTGCCGCAGCCAGGAAGCATGCTTCATTCTCTATGATCCTGATTATCTCAGCCGTCGCTTCCTCTGACAGATGCATGGACTGCCCGCACTTCCTGCATTTCAGGTGCAGATGCCTGAGGCATTCCTTTTCTATCAGGGAGTATGTCCTGGACCTGTCTTTCATGCTGCATCTGAGCGCTCCTTCTTCTTCCAGATGGCCAAGAAGCCTGTAAAGGGTTGACTTGCTCATTCCAGGAAGTGCCTGCAGCATCTCTTCTGATGTATAGCTTGAGTGCCCATTTTCCTTCAGGAAATTTAGAAGCATCTCTTTCTGTTTCGTATTGTATTCTTTCACAAATTGGGAATTATTCCCAAATTAATATTCCTAGTCAAGACCACTGGAAAGATCGGAAAGCATTGCCACTTTCCTGTATTCACGCGGAGAGAGCCCCTCAAGCTGGGAAAAGACACGGGAAAAATACAGAGGATCCGAAAAGTGCAGCCTAGCAGCAATCTCTTTTACCGTGAGATTCCCTGTCCTCAGCATCTCCTTTGCAGAAGAGACCTTCACCTCATTGATATATCTCATCGGAGAAATTGAAAGCTTCCTGTTGAAAATCCTCGTCAGGTAGGATGGTGATATATTCAGGACATCAGCGACATCTGCAACATGGACATAAACATCCAGGAAGTTTGAATTAATATATTTGACAGCTGCATCAAGCAGTTCATCCTCTCTTGACAAATGATTGCTTGCATCAAGGACAACCCCCTTATTCATGTGGTAAAGGACCCCCTGCAGGTAGATGTTGCTGAGCTCATCCTCCTCATGCTTTTTCTGCGTATAGAGCCTGTATATCTCAGAGCAAAGGAATTTCACAGCTCCATCAAAATCATGCAGCTTGATCACTTTTCCATCCTCTTCCGCCTTCTTATCCTTAAGTTCGAACCATATCACGTAGTTATCGAACTTCTCATATTTCGACTCATAAAGAAGGTGCGTCAGACCTGGAGGAATGAGGAGGAAATCAAAAGAATTGTATTCTATATCCATCTCTCCTATGCGCATACGGGTATTTCCACTCGTCAGGAAATTAAGCTCATAATGATTATGGTAATGGCTTGTGGAATTCGTTACACAGTCACTCTTTCTTGCGCAAAGGAAAACCGCAGAAGAAAAGTCCATACCTCATAGTACCTTATCGATAGATGAAGATACAAGGGCAAATGCATCCTCAACAGGAAGGCTGGAAAGGCTGCTGTCAAAAGGTTCTGCGATCAGAGGTCCGGAATACCCTATCCGGTCAAGGTTGGAAAGGAATCCTTTCACATCAAGGATACCTGTAGCACCAGGAAGGCACCTTGATAAATCCTCCTGATCATCCATCCGTATTCCAGAAGGTGCATCATTAATATGGACGCATATCACATCTGATCCTGATTCAAACTGGTTGAAGTCAAAATCCACCGCACCTGAAAGGCTCCAGTGCCAAAGATCCATAAGAACTCCGCAATTACGCCTTCCAAGCGCAGCTATCAGAGACATGCATCCATCAAGAGAATGGATGAACCAATGCTTCCTTCCACGGCGCAAACTCGGAGGCCCCTGGAATTCCAGTCCAAGCCGGATTGAATATTCATCAAGGACATCCAGAATTTTGCCAAGCCTGGAAAGGTGCATATTGAAATTATCTTCAAAAGGCAGGCTGTCACTGAAAGGGACAATCCATGTGACAGCGCGCCTTATACCGATGTAAGATGCATAGGATGCATAGTAATCAAGCCTCTTGAGATCATCTTCAAATTCATCCTCTCGCTTGCGGAATTCGACAGGAAGCTCCATTCCCATCGCAAGGATATGGGATTTCTGAATCAGCGACAGCATCTCTTCCTTACTGATGTCAAAATCAAGTACGGGATTGAACCAGAATCCGGAGAATCCGCTCCTTATGGCCTCCTCAACGCAGTCCTTGAAGGGCACCATATGCCCTAAGGCAGAAGGATATACGGTTTTTATGAACATACCTTATCCTTCCTCAGGCATGCATCAAAGACTTCTGCACACAGCAACGTATCCTTCCACGGCATTACAGGACTTTCCAGAAGCCCTTTCCTGACCGAATCACGTACGTGCATGATTTCCCATTCAAAACCATTTTCACAGGGGCTTTCAAAGGATTCCACAAGATTGAAGGATTCATCATAAAGTGAGACTTTTGAAGCCATATGGGTTTTCTCCATCTGTATGAATCCTTCTGTTCCATAGAACCCTGAAGGAGATGGAATCCTGGTATGCAGGCTTGCCTGTATTGTTGCATCACACTCCTCAAAATTCAGGATCAGGCTGTCATTCTCATCTATCTCATCATTAAGCCACCGGACAGAATGCTTATAGCCCAGCAGTTTCTGGTTAACAAGATATGTGACAATCTCAAAAGGATAGACAGCAAGATCATACATGGCACCGCCGCCCAATTCGGGAACATAGATCCTGTGATCCGATGGAGCATTTATTCCCCCAAGATAGTTTGCTATCTTCACAGTTCCAATACGGCCAGAAGAAATCCACTCATGAGCTTTCTGTATACATGGGATGAATCTTGACCACATCCCTTCCATCACAAACACATTCTTTTCTTTTGCAGCGCTGAATACTTCAGAAGCCTCTTTCGCACTCATCATCAGCGGTTTCTCACAGAGGACAGGAATGCCATGGCTTATGGCAAGAAGGCAGTCTGAATAATGGAAATTATTAGTCGTTGCAATATATACGGCATCAAGGGATTCTGAGCTGAGCATATTCTCATAGCCCACATAATAGTGGCTGATTAAGTTCCTCTCAGCAAAAGACCTTGCCCTTTCTTCGCTCTTGCTTGCAACTGCAGTGACCTGGATATCATCTCCTATCCTTTTTACCGCATCACAAAAACGGTTTGCTATGTTTCCTGCACCCATAATGCCAAATCTGAATACGCTCATCTCTTCACCTCCTCAAGTATTTCCCGTATCAAGCGGTTATTCCTCGCACTTTCTTCGAGGGAAAGAGGGCAATCCGTACCATTTATTATGCAGGATGAGAATGCCTCAAGCTCTTCCTTATAGCGGTTGCAGGACGCAACAGAATACACTGTTTCCTCCTCACCCCTGTAAAGCAGGATAGGAAGATCGGAATCATAGAAAGTATCCCTTATGACCAGAGTGCCTTTACTGCCTGTAATTTCAGTCAGTTCTACAGAATCACCTATGAAACTGCAGTTTACATTAGCAAGGACTCCGTTCTTATAGCGAAGGCTTGCACTTAGGGCAATATCAACTCCATTCCGTTCGATTGCCTGTGCTGCGATGCTCTCTGGATAATCATTCAAAACCATTCCAATGAAATTAACCGGATAACATCCGACATCATGCAGACTTCCGCCGCCAAGGCTTTCACTCATTCTTATATCATCATAGTTTTCAAGATAGAAACTGTAATTTGAATTGATCTGCCCTATCTTCCCAATTGCCCCGCTGTTTATAAGTTCAAGGACTTTTGCAGTACGTGGGGTGAAACGGTACATAAAAGCTTCCATGAGCTTTACATTGCACTCTTTTGCGGTTTCAGCCATTTCACGTACATCCTCTTCATTCAGAGCAAGTGGCTTTTCACACAGGATATGCTTTCCCTTCCTGGCTGCCTTGATCACCCATTGCTTATGAAGGGCATTTGGAAGAGGTATGTATACAGCATCGACATTCACATCTTCCAGTACCTCATCATATGATTCATAAGCTTTCTCAAAACCAAAGGCACTCACAGCCTGCTTCCTCTTCTCTTCAGAACGTGAGGCAACCGCATAGCATACGCTGTTTGAAGTTTCTTTCATTGCTGGAAGCACGTGCTTGCGCGCAATTCCTGCATAGCCAAGCACGCCCCATCTTATTTTCTTATCCATTTCTGACTCCTTTTCATTCTTTTATTGATCCGCCCGTGGCGCTTGCGATAAACGTATCCTGTATAAGGAAGAAGATTATCAGTATAGGTATCGACATGAGTACGGAAGAGGCAAGAATTGAGCCCCAGTCAACCCTGTATTCGCTTGAGAACATCTGCAATCCTATGGACATTGTCCTTACTTTCTCACTTGTTCCAAAAGTGAGGGAGTACATGAACTCCTCCCATGAAATCATGAAAGCATACATAGCTGTTGCGAAAATGCCAGGAGCGCAGACAGGCAATACAATGCGTGTCAGCACCCCGACTTTTCCGCATCCATCGATTATGGCAGCCTCCTCCACTCCTCTAGGCAGTCCTTTTATGAATCCCCTCATCATGATGATCGAGAAAGGCAGCATGCAAAGGAGGTGCGTAAAAGAAATCGTAAAATGCATATTCAGCAGGCCAAGGGAATTGATAGCGCTATAAAGGGGAACAAGGGTTGATGCCTGAGGTACCATGTTGCAAACAAGAATTGCCATCATGAGGAAAGCCTGGCTTCTGAATTTATGCCTTGCAAATGAATATGCTGCCGGCAGTGCGATTACTATGCATAGCACAGTCGCAGTCAGGGAAATTATTACGGAGTTAAGGAAATATCTTGGAATATTGGTTTCCGTAAGCACATGTATGAAACTGTATAGTGTCGGATTGTCAGGAAGCAGTCTCGGAGGACTTGTCAAAAGTTCATTTGATGGCCTGAGTGCACAGCTGATCATCCAGAAAAAAGGGAAAACCATAACCAATGCAAATATGGAAATAAGTATGTATTTCAATACTGTTGACAGCTTTATTTTCTTTGTAGCCATAAAAGATCCTCCTTACATCAGGTTTTCTTCTTTCTTCTGAGTGAAAATCAGATAGACGAAGGCAATTGCCATGACAATCACCAAAAACACGTTTGCTGCAGTAGCTGAATAATTGAACTGCATCTGCTGTATGCCTGTACGGTAAATGAATATCTGGGCAATTTCGCTTGAGCCTGCAGGGCCTCCTCCGGTGATGGAGTATACATAGACAAACGAATTGAGAGACCAGATTGCTGAAACAAGTATTACAGATCTCATTACAGGAAAAAGCAGTGGTATCGTAATCTGGAAAACCTGCCTGAACCAGCCTGCTCCATCAATTTTTGCTGCATCATATATATCTTCAGAGATGTTCTGGAGTCCACTGAGATACATGATCATGACAAAAGGAGATATCTTCCAGACATATACTGCTGCCTGGCATGCAAGGGACTGTGAAGCACTGTTGATCCACAGCTGGTATTTATCTATGATACCGATATTCAGCAGTATGTAATTCAGGATGCCATAGTCAGCATTGTACATCCACTTCCAGATGATACAGACTACGGATGCAGGCAGTACCCATGGAATGATGAACAGCGTGCGGTAAAACTTCCTTCCCCTTATCTTCATATTCAGGAGAATGGCTATAAAAAGGCCAAGTATCATTTCAAAAGGCAGCGTGTAAAGCAGCCAGATAAAGGTATTTTTCAAATCCCGCAGAAACTGCTTATCCGAAAAAAGGTTCACGTAATTTCCTACTGTCGGGAATACATCTCTTACACTGAAACTTCTAATAATATTTGTCACCAAAGGCAAGAAGATCAGAACAAAAAGAACTGAAAAAGCAGGTAAAAGATAAAGTACAGGATATTCCCGGTTCAGGTTTGTATGTTTTGTTCTCATATTCCCCCTCCAGGGTCAGGACAGGCAATCACCTGCCCTGATCAATAAAAAACAAGAAATAAAGGTTTAAAGATTCATTCTGCCAAGCATGCATCCAGCCTTGCATCTGCATCGGCTAGAGCTTCTTCCACAGTTGACATTCCCGAGAGGACTGACTGTATCATATCCATGATGATTGTCTGAGCTGTAGGAGTATCTGCAATTGGCGGGAAGTTCCTTGTGTAGTCAAGCTGCTCCCTGAAGTGCTCATCCCTGTAGTTATTGAAGCGTTCTGCATTCTGTGCCTCAAGATTTGCAGGGAATGCAATCGGGAACCATGACTGGACTTCTGCAGAAAGGAAGTACTCGATGAATGTCCATGCATCTTCCTTATGCTGGGCATTCTTAGGCATAGCCAGGTAATAACCGCCAAGACCTGCTGTTGTAGGACCGTCCTTTCCAGGCCACAGGCAGATTCCAACATCAATATCAGACTCATTCTGGACAGTACGCACTCCAGCCTGGCCATCGATATACATTGCAACCCTCTCATTTATGAACAGCGTCCTGTTATTTCCGCTGTTATTTGTTACAGAGCTTTCAGGTGCGGCATTATACTTAGTAAGGAACTCAGTGTAATACTTGAGTGCCTCAAGCCCTTCAGGAGTGTTGAGAGTTGCTTCACTCATATCCTCATTTGTGAGATTTCCGCCAGCAGCCCAGAGATCTGGAACAAAACGGAACCAGCAGTTGCCAGGAGTATTCCCGTTTACGGCAAATCCATACTGATCTATGATTCCGTCTCCATCAATATCCCTTGTGAGGGCTTTTGCATATTCTATCATCTCCTGCCAAGTTTCTGGAGGATCCTCTGGATCAAGTCCGGCTTCCCTGAACATATCCTTGTTATAAACGAGTGACATTGCCTCTACAGACCATGGAAGTCCATAGATTTCCCCATCTACAGTTCCAAGTTCAAGAGTCACAGGATTGAAATCATTCTCTATATCTATTTTTTCAGATTTCTCAAGATATGGGGAGAAAGACTCAAGAAGCCCCATACGGGCAAAGCTATTTGTCCATGCGTAACTCTGCCACATTATATCAGGACCGGAGGTTGACTGGCATGCAACAAGTTCCTGTGTAGAGAGATTGTCATAAGGAATGATCTCGAGCTGAAGATCAAGTTCTGGATAAAGTGCTTCAAATTCAGGTTCAAGCCTGCTGAATGACTCCGCTTCCGTTCCATCATACCAAAGGACAATCGGGCGCCGTCCATCTGAAGATGCCTCAGAAGATCCACCTGCGAAAACTAGTGCAGATGATGCAAGCAGAACCAGTAATGTACAAAACAGTCTCCTTTTCATTTTTTTTCTCCTTTTAAATCAAAATATTCTTATCGTCATAAGACGAGATTACATACTTCCTTACTTTGTCCTCATTTATTTCAATTCCAAGCCCAGGCTTTGAAGGTGGAATGAAATAGCCATGGTCAAAGACGAAAGAGTCATCCATTATTCTGTCAAAGCCGCCGAAAGAGTCCATTTTTCCAATTGCTTCCTGTATAAGGAAGTTCGGACAGCTTGCGGCAAGCTGCAGCTGCGCAGCAAAGTTCACGGGGCCGGCCCAGAAATGTGTTGTAATCATCACATGGTTAGCCTCTGCCATTGCAGCAATCTTCTTTGCCTCTGAAATGCCTCCGCAGCCTGAGACATCCAGCTGGTAGATGTCGCAGCTCCTGTCATGCATTAGGGTAGCAAATTCAAATTTGGTTGCAAGCCTTTCACCTGTGGCAATTGGAATTGATGTTGTTTCAGATACCTTTTTCAGCACCCTGTAATTCTCAGGTGGAGTCGGTTCCTCAAACCATAGCGGGTTGAATTCCTCCATCTCCTTTGCAGCAAGGATTGCTCCTGCAGCTGTAAACTGTCCATGAGTTCCAAGAATCACATCAACATCCTCTCCTACCGCTTTCCTTATTGCGCGCATTGTCTTTTTTGCCCTCAGGATACTCTCCCTTCTTGGGATATGCGTTGCATACTCATCCAGGTAAGGGGCAAAGGGATCAAGCTTGACTGCTGTAAATCCTTCAGAGACATAGCGGCAAGCGCTCTCTGCGCATGCTTCCGGCAGCTGCCAGAAATCCTCGCAGAAAATCTTGTCATCCTTCTCATAAAGATATGTGTATGCCCTTATCCTTTCATTTATGAGTCCGCCCATCAGATTATAAACCGGCTGTCCGCATGCCTTTCCGATAATATCCCAGCATGCAATTTCAAATCCGCTGAGAATTCCCTGTGTTGCCAGGTCTGTATGGGCTTTTGAATGGACAAAGAAAGCCTTCAGGAACAGTTTTTCCACATTGAACGGGTTCCCGCCAATGAAAAAGTTTCTTGCGATGTCAGAAACCATTGCACCCAGAGTCTTTGGAGAATATGCATTCCATATCATTTCTCCCCAGCCATCTATGCCCTCGTCGGTCTCCATCTTAAGGAGGAACCAGTAAACTCCACCTTTTGCATTGCTTCTGATTTTTACAGGATAAAATTTAACATCTGTGATTTTCATGTTCTTTTCCTTTTTCCACCACAATTGTAAGACCGCCAATAGGATAAAAAAACTATGGATTTATTGACAAAACATGGATTTTTCTGAACAGGGAAAATGATATGCATGCTTCAATATTTCCGCCTTGAATTCTTGCCTTTTGCTGCAGCAAGAGCCAGAATATAGGCATGTATATAGCTATTTCAATCATTATTGCCATCATGCTGATCCTGATTCTCATCAGTGAGTTCTTCCTGCGTTTTGCTCTTCTCATGACAGAAAAGAAGCTCAATCAGCCAAGAAGGGAAGAAGATGAAGAAAAACTTGAAAGAGATGCAAATGCCGCATTCCTCAGGTCATCAGAGGATGTATATATAGATGCAAATGATGGAATAAGGCTGCATGCATACTTTCATGGAGGGACGGCAGGCAAATTCCTCATATCGCTGCATGGCTACACAGGGCGTGCATATGAGAACGGCATATTCTACCGCTATATGGCAAAAAGAGGTTACAGCATACTTGTTCCAGATGTCAGGGCCCATGGAAAAAGCGGAGGAAAGTACATAAGCATGGGACTTTGGGAAAGGGATGACCTGCTTTTGTGGATTGACTTTCTCAGGAAAAGGCATAATGCAGAGCGTATTGCACTTCATGGAGTATCTATGGGTGGAGCAACCGTGATGATGGCTTCCGGCATGAACCCTGAAGGGGTCAGGGCAATAGTTGAAGACTGCGGCTATTCAAGCCTTTATGAAGAGTTCTCTGCGCAGATGAGGCAGATGTTCCATCTTCCACCTCACCCGCTTCTAGAGATTGTCAGCATATGGTGCAGGATACGCCTGGGCTTCAGTTTTTCCAGCATTAATCCTGCAGAAGAAGTGAAAAAGACAGATATACCAATGCTGTTCATACATGGAAACGAAGATACTTTCGTACCATTTGGCATGGTCTATGATGCCTATAATGCACATCATGGGCAAAAGGAACTATTCATCACAGAAGGGGTAAAGCATGCACTTTCCATGCCAACTTACAAGGATGAATATTCCCTGAGAGCCTTCAATTTCATTGAAAGATATATCTGAATTGAAATATAATTTAAGATAATTCCTTTACTGTAATAAAATTATTTTTACCGTTCCAGATCCCTTCCCCCTTACTTTGCATTATCTGCAGCAACATATGATCATATTAGTGTGCCTGATGGGAAAATCCATTGTACTTCCTATCGTTATTTTCACTACCCCTGTATTAAAACCATCCGGCACATTCAACCACTTTTCTTTCAGCTTCTTGGACAGAGGATTATTCCCCTGTCCATCTTTTTTGAGAGAGCGGAAAGATGGTAATATTAAGGCATGAGTACTCCTTGCTATCTAAAAGATCCAGAAAAATTCAGGATACAGAGAGAAGATGCCAGAAGCATATTCAGCTGCTTCGGGCCATATGTTGAGGATCTGAACCTCTCCGGGGAATGGGGATTCAGGTATTTCAGGAACGCAGAAGAAGTGCCTAAAGATTTTCATCTGAAAGACTCTTCATTCTTCCAGGACAAAATAAAGGTTCCAGGAGAGATTGAACTTGAAGGCTATGGAAATCCGCAATATGTGAATACGCAATATCCATGGGATGGACGCGAAAAACTCTTTCCACCAGAAATACCCAAGCTGTATAATCCAGTCGGCCTGTACTATAAGGAAATAAGGATAGAAGATTTCAAATCTGCAATCATTGCCTTCTATGGAGTTGAGACGGCTTTTGACCTCTTTGTGAACGGTGAATTCGCAGGCTATGCTGAAGACAGCTTCACAAGAAGCGAATTCGATATCACAAAATACCTTCGAAATGGCATCAACAGGATTATTGTAAGGGTATTCAGGTTTTCAAGCGCATCATGGCTTGAAGATCAGGACTTCTGGCGCCTGAGCGGCATATTCCGCCCTGTTGTACTCACTCTCCGGGAAAGGGAGGAAAGGCTGATAGACATCGACGGCAAGAGCACTTTGGACAGTTCTCTTACAGAGGGGAAACTCGAAGTGAGGGTGAAGGCCACTGCATCAAAAGTGAAAGTCGAATTCAATGGCCAGGAAAAGAGTGGAAGCCCTGACACTGTTTTTTCTTTCACGGTTGAAAATCCCCCGCTCTGGTCTGCAGAAAAACCAAATTTAATGGAATATAGGGTAAGCGCATTATCTGATGATGGCACTGAAATAGAATCTGCCGTGCTCAAGGCCGGATTCAGGCGGTTTGAAATCAGGGATGCTGTCATGTACCTTAACGGCAAGCGCATAATATTCCACGGGGTAAACAGGCATGAATGGAGCTCTGCAGGCGGAAGGTGCATAACAGAGGAAGAGATGCTCAGCGATGTCCTGACAATGAAAAGGAACAACATAAATGCCGTAAGGACATCCCATTACCCTAATTCACCTTACTTTTACGATTTATGTGACACCTATGGCCTCTATATGATAGCAGAAACAAATCTTGAGACCCACGGCACATGGCAGAGGATGGGAAAGGCAGAGGTGGATGAGCGTACCCTTCCAAATGACAGCCAGGCATTCAGATCTGCCGTACTGGACAGGGAAGAGAGCAATTATGAAAGCTTCAAGAACCATCCATCCATCCTGATCTGGTCACTTGGAAACGAGAGCGCAGGAGGAAAGACGCTTAGGGATGCAGCGGCATATTTCCACAGCAGGAATGATGGAAGGCTGGTTCACTATGAAGGAGTCTTCCATGACAGGAGATACTCGGATGAGACCAGCGATATCGAAAGCCAGATGTATACGCCCGCTGCAAAAGTCAGGAAATTCCTGGAAAAGGATTCCAGGAAACCGTTTATCATGTGCGAATACTCACATTCCATGGGAAACAGCAATGGCGGACTTATGGAATATGTGCGCCTTGAAAGGGAGAACAGGCATTTCCAGCTTGGCTTTATCTGGGATTTTATCGACCAGAGCATAATAAGGGGAAGGAAAACATATTACGGCGGAGATTTTACGGACCGCCCTACAGATTTCTCTTTCTGCGCAAACGGCCTTCTGTTCTCAGACAGGAGGGAAAGTGCAAAGCTTGAAGAGGTTAAGTTTGCCTACCAGGATTTCTATGCTGAATTTGAAGGAAACAGGATCATATTCCATAACGACAGCATCGCAACAGACCTCAATGAACTGGATATACTCCTCACCTACTCCGAAAATGGGGAAACAGTGGATTACATGTATCTTGATCTCGACCTTCCGCCAAAGGAGACAAGAAGCATAAACTGCCCTTTCTCCCTTTCTGAGAGGGTAAGTTCCTCAATAAAGGTGTCCTTCCTTCTTAAGGAGGACAGGATATATGCAGAAGCAGGTTTTGAGGCAGGACACTCTGAAATCTACAGGACAGCAGGAAGCATATATGAAGATGACCTTGCAGATGTTATTGAAGGAGATGTCAATTACGGATTCAGGGTGAATGGACTGGAAGCACTCATTGACAGGACAAAAGGCCATCTCATTTCGTTCAGGAAAAATGGCAGGGAGCTCTTTTCCTCACTGCCGGCAATCTCAACATGGAGGGCCCCGACAGACAATGACAAAGGCGCAAACGCCATGTACAGGATGGCACAGCTTGCAGTCGCAGGGCGCTATGCAAAACTGGATTCGGTCAAGCTTTCAGGGAAAAGGGTGAAGAGCACATTCAGCCTTGCTGCAATTGACGGTAAAGTTGAGATCACATATTCCATGCTTTCATCTGGAAGGATGAGAATTGAGATGGAGTACCATGGTCCGGATATGGAGGCTCCTGAGTTCGGTATTGCCTTCACTCTGTACAAGGAGAATGACAGCGTCAGATACCTTGGCCTAGGGCCAAAGGAGAATATGCCGGACAGGAAAGAGGGATCATCTTTCGGAATATACAGCTATAAGGCAAAAGACAGCATAGAGCCTTATATTGTCCCACAGGAAAGCGGAACAAGATGTTCTGTGAAATGGGCACGTATCGGGGATCTCATGATTGAAGCGGAGGATGAGTTCATACTCTCTGCCAGTCCATATACAAGCTTTGAGCTGGAAGCTGCCGGCCATATCCACATGCTGCCAAAGAAAGAGAAAACAGCAGTCAAGGTGCTTAAAGGGATGAGAGGCGTCGGCGGAGATGATTCCTGGGGAGCCGAACCTCTTGATTCTGCGAAATACATATTGAAGAATAAGGAAAGATTTGTTTTCTATCTCAGTTAGGAGGATTTATGGACTATTCACATGACACATTCATCAGCCCTTATACATGGCGCTATGGCTCAGAAGAGATGCGGATGACCTTCTCTGAAATACACAAGAGGAAACTTCTCAGAAGGGTCTGGATTGCACTTGCAAAAGCTGAGGAGAGAGCCGGACTTGTGAGCAGAGAGCAGGTTGAGGAGCTTATTGCCCATAAGGACGACATCGACATAGACAGGGCCAGCGAGATAGAAAAAGACATAAGGCATGACCTCATGGCAGAGATCAAGACATATGCAGAGCAGTGCCCGAAGGCAGGTGGAATAATCCATTTGGGGGCAACGAGCATGGATGCCCTGGACAATGCAGATGCCATCAGGTTCAGGGAAGCCCTTGAGATAATTGAGCAGAAGACAGTATCGCTCATTGAAAAGCTCTCTGAAAAAGCTATGGAGTATAAGGATGTGCCAACTATGGCATTCACTCACATCCAGCCTGCAGAGATAACAACAATCGGCTACCGCCTGGCTCAGGCAATCCAGGACTTAAGCGATGATCTTGATGATCTTACCTATGTCAAGGACCATCTGAAAGGGAAAGGCTTCAAAGGCGCGGTTGGAACACTGGCAAGCTATGCAGAGCTTGTAAAGGGCACGGGGATCAAAGCCGGAGATATGGAGAAATGGGCACTCGATGAGCTTGGAATCGATGCCTTTACGGCATCTACACAGATATATACAAGAAAGCAGGATCTCAGGATCATAGAGGTACTGAGCAAGATCGCATGCACTCTGGCTAAGTTCTCCCTGGATTTCAGGATTCTCCAAAGCCCTCCGATCGGCGAATTCTCCGAACCGTTCGGCAAGCATCAGGTAGGCTCCTCTGCAATGCCATTCAAGAGGAATCCAATCAACAGTGAGAAGATAGATTCACTTTCCAGAGTGGTATCATCCGCCTACAGTGCTGCATGGCAGAATGCTTCAATGACCATTCTTGAAAGATCTCTTGATGATTCTGCGAACAGGAGAATATTCATTCCAGAAAGCTTTCTAGCCCTCGATGAGATGCTGATGACTGAAATAAGGATTGTCAGCGCCATGAACATCCATGAAAGTGCAACAAAGCGCCTTATGGACAGCTATGGAATATTCAGCGCCACTGAGCGTGTGCTCATGGAGGCAGGAAAACGCGGGGCAGACAGGCAGGAAATGCATGAAGTCATTAGGGAACTCAGCCTTGATGCCTGGGCCATGGTGCAATCAGGCAAAGAAAATCCCCTGAAAAGCAGGATGGCCAGCGATCCAAGGATTCTCAGATTTCTTGAAAAAGATGAGATACTGTCCCTTCTTGATGCATCATCCTACATAGGAGAGGCAGCGGAGAGGACAGAAAGAGTTGTTCAGGAAGCCACAAAGCCAAGGAAGAACATGAAGTAATAGATAGCCATTCTCAGGATGCGGGTGCATGAATATAGCGAGACTTTGAAGAAGTTAAGTTTCATGACGCCTGCGGCCATGCATATTGCAGAGAAAGGGAGAGGGAATATGGAACCGACAAGAACAAATGTGGTTCCATATTTATTTATGTAATCACCCCACTTCTCATATGCCCTGATGACAGCCCTGTTTATGAAACTGACTTTATCAAGCATGAGGCCGATCATATAGCTTGAGATTCCGCCAAGTGCGGAAGCCAGAGCCGTGGCAGGGATTGCTATGTACCATGGATACTGGATCAGCATAGGAAATACGAACATAGGAGAGAGTGGAAGGATGAACGTATCTGTAACCCAGATGTAAATGCACATGGTGAAAAGATTGAAATGAGCGTTCACATTTGATATCAACGATTCAAAATTCTGTTTCCCGATCTTCTGCAGCACGAATACAAAACCTATGAACATCAGAACGATTGGGATAATCCCTATGATTATGTATTTCTTTATCCTGGGATTCGATGAAATCTTATCTTTTAAATCCATTAATAACCTCTTTAGCTTTTTCTAGCAGGGAATCATCAAAAGAAACAAACGATCCCTGATAGATGCCATCCCTTCCCCCTCCTTTTAAAGATAAGCAGTTTTTAAGTATTGAGAAATCATCGCCAGAGCCAATATACAAAAACTCCACTTTGCTGCCTTCCTTTATGATGAGCACATTGGTTATGCCTGATTTCCCCAGAACATTCCTGAACTCATCAAGAGGATATTGCGTCAAGTATACTCCTTCCCCTTCAGTTATGTTAAGAGCTTCCTTCCTTGCAGCCTCCTTACTGATTTCGCGGATGCTTCTTTTCAGGTTTTCCATCTCAGCAAGATGGGCTTTCAGTTCATCAAGCACCCCATTTTCAGGAGCGGAAAGGAGCTTTGATGCCTCCTGCACAAAAGAAAGGTTTTTCCTCCTTTCCCTTACAGCCGCATCATCCACTTTCCATACTGTCCTAAGGTGTGACCTGAGGATTTCAGTTGAATGGAATGATATCTCACCTATCTCATTCGTGTTCCTTACATGTACCCCGCCACAGGCAACAGCATCCTGGCCATCAATGAAAACCACCTTCACTATATCATCTGGCACTTTTATGGACCGTCTCATATTGAGACTTTCCGCATCTTCCCTTTTCAAATCCTTCTGTTCTATCGCAAGCCCTTTCCTGACAAGCTCATTTGCTTCCTGCTCCACAGCTAAAAGGGTCTTTCTATCCACATCTTTCCTGTCAAGCTCAATTGTCACATAATCATTTGCAAGATGGACTGCAACAGTTCCTATGTGATGGCTTTTGTAGAAAATGGATGACAGCAGATGCTGTGCACTATGGCGCTTCATAAATGCATAACGGTGTTCCCAGTTGAGAGATAGCGTATCCTCATCCCCGGCATTCAGGCCTTCTGTGCTCTTGAAGACGTGCACGACAGAATTGCCATCTTTCTGGGTATCAAGTATCTCATAGCATCCGAAATATCCCCTGTCCCCTGGCTGTCCTCCCCCTTCTGGGTAGAAAACCGTATTGTCAAGGAATACATTGCTGCCTTCAATTTTCAGGACTTTTGCCCTTATCTCCCTTTCATATGGCATTGAGTAATACAGACTGTTCATTTCTTCCTCTTTTCCTCTCCATGCATCCTGGCAACTGGAAGCTTGAACTTATACCGGTACCCGATGATCCTCAATGCGCTTGTGCACACCGCAGTAACGAACAGGAGGGCATTTGCACTCAAGGGAGTGAAATGATTAAGTACAACATAGAGGACAGCTCCGCAGATTGATGCAGTCGCATAGAAATCTGATGTGAAAACCATTGGTATCTCTTTTGAGAATATATCCCTTATGATACCACCGCCTACAGCTGTGAACATTCCACTCATTATCTGTCCGACCACGCTTACGCCAAGACCTGCTGCCTTAGCAACTCCGAGAGCTGTGAAAACCCCAAGGCCTATGGCATCTGAATAGACCATGATTGCCCATCTTCCGATTGCAACAGGAGAGATGATGAAGCAGACAAGCCCTGTAACTATGCATATGAGGAAATAGCGGTAATCATTGAATGCTGCAACCGGAGTGCTTCCGATAAGAGCATCCCTGAGCATTCCACCGCCACAGCCAACCGTTACGGCAAAAAAGAGGACTCCAAGAAGATCCAGGCGGTTCCTTATTCCCTTAACAGCACCTGTTATGGCAAATACCATAGTTCCAAATAGATCAAAAAAGAGAATGATGTTAAAGTCCATAGCGCCTTTAAGGATAATGAAAAGAGGTAAGTCATACAACACTGACCTTCTCTTTTTCCCCTCTTGTTATTATATTGATCTCATGGGAAAAATTAAAAGCGCACTAGAAATTGCAATGGAGAAAACAGAGAACATTGCGGTAGATGAAAATAAGATCAGGGCATCTCTTGAGGAAGATAAGATAAAGAGGATTGCCGGTGAATACATGGGGAAAGAGGAAAAGGATGACAGTATCCTGGAAAAGCTTGATGACTACAGCAAGGAAAGCCAGAAAAGCGCATTGAAAAGCCTTATCATGTCATCAGCATCCCTTCCGACTTACGAAGCTGCAGATGACAGGTTTGACAGGTTCACATCACTCTTTTCGCACATTATGGACAGCGATCCGGAGAAAGTCAGCTTCTACAGCCAGATAATAGGATTCGTAAAACAGTATCCAGTGCACAGGAAACAGCTTCTAGAGCAGCTGGAAGCACAGCTTCAGCCAATGCTTGACCAGAAATCCGAAGAGATGAGCAGGCAGCTTGGACGCACTGTCCATCTGACTGTCGAGGATGATAAGGAAACGCTCGAAATCATAGAAAAGAATCTCGAGCGTCTTGATAAGCAATATAATGATAACCTCAGCCAGGCCAGGGCAGAGCTTGAAAGCTTCTTCTAAGCCCAGTATTTTGCCATTCTCTTGCTGAGGCTTAAGCGGTATGCTTCAAAATCTTCAATCGGATGGGTTGCAACCCCATCGAGGCATGCCTGCCTTGCTACTGCCACAGCCTCATACTCTATTACACGCGGATCAAACGGCTTTGGTACGATATAGCGTCTGCCAAAGCTGAATTTTTCTCCGCCATATGCCTTTGAGACAATCTCTGGAACAGGTTCCTTAGCAAGCTTTGCAAGGGCATCAGCGGCAGCAAGCTTCATATTCTCCGTAATCCTCTTGGCTCCGACATCCAGAGCTCCGCGGAAAATGAACGGGAATCCAAGCACGTTGTTGATCTGATTAGGATAATCAGACCTTCCAGTGGCCATTATGATATCGCTCCTGCTTTCCATTGCCTTTTCATATGTGATCTCAGGATCTGGATTTGCCATGGCAAAGACTATCGGATCATGGTTCATGCTCCTGAGCATCTCACTTGAGACCACGTTTGGCTTGCTCAGGCCCATAAAGACATCTGCGCCATTCATCGCATCCTCAAGCGTCCTTGCATCTGTCTCTGACGCAAACTCCTCTTTCTCAGCTGTCAATCCAGCTCTTCCCTTATAGATCACACCTTTGCTGTCAAGCATGACGATATTCTCTTTCCTGACACCGATCAGAATGAACATCCTTGCACATGATATTCCAGCTGCCCCTGCCCCGCTCACAACGACCTTCATATCATCAAGTTTCTTTCCTGCGATCTCTGCCGCGTTCATAAGTCCGGCAGATGCAATGATGGCCGTACCATGCTGATCATCATGGAATACAGGGATATCACATTCATTAATGAGTTCTTTTTCTATCCTGAAACATTCAGGACCTTTTATGTCCTCAAGGTTTATTCCGCCGAATGTCGGAGAGATTGCCTTTATTATTCCGATGAGCTTATCAGGATCTTTCTCATTGATTTCAATATCGAATACGTCAATATCTGCAAACCTCTTGAAAAGGACTCCCTTGCCCTCCATTACAGGCTTGCTGGCTAAGGCACCCCTGTCGCCAAGGCCGAGGATAGCCGTTCCGTTCGATATTACGGCTACCAGGTTTCCTTTATTTGTATAGCGGTATGCATTATCAGCATCCTCTTCAATCTTCAATACCGGCTTTGCAACTCCCGGAGTATATGCAAGTGAGAGATCCTCAGCACTCTTGCATGGCTTTGTGGGGATAACAGAAAGCTTTCCAGGGATCCCGTCCAGGGAATGGTACTCAAGCGCTTTTCTTTCTAATTCGTCCATTTTCTCCTCCAAAACTAATTATATAGGCAAATCAGGCATTTTCAGCAGTTTTTTGCATTCTCTCATTGCCTTTCCTGATGACTGCCCTCAGGGAAATCACGGCAAGGACTGACATTATGATCTCGCTTCCGAACTGTGAATAAGGAAGGCCATACAGAGGCCACAGGTAATTGAGGATGAAGATAAGCGGGATTTCAAGTATCAGCTTCCTCGTTATTGCAAATATGAAGCTTCTTGATCCAAGCCCCACAGCCTGGAAAACGCCGACTGCAAGGAAATCGACAGTCAGGAAAGGTACTGCAAGGCAGAATCCACGAAGGAATGCTGAACCATAATCGACAATCACCTGATTATCCATAAACAGCCTTATGAAGCCGTCTGAGAAGAAGAAGAAAACAACTGCGACAAGAACCATGCTGAAAATGATGATCTTGAGTGCAAAGAAGATAGCATCCTTCATCCTCTTTATGTTGCCGCTTGCCCAGTTATAGCTGACAAGAGGCATAATGCCCTGGGAAAATCCCAAAGCTATGTTCATGGGAACATTGTTCAAACGCTGTGCGATACCCATAGCAGCAATTGCATCTGCTCCGTATTCACTTGTGAAATTGTTCAGTATGGTCATTCCTGTGACATTGAGGAGATTCTGGATACTGGCTGGAATACCTACAGCACATACCCCGAATACTATATATTTGCTAAGTCCGAAGTACTTCGGATTGATGGTGACAAAAGTGTTTCCCTTCTTATAGATGATGAGCACCAGGAAGTAGAGGACAGCAACACAGTTGGAGATGAAAGTTGCAAGCCCTGCCCCTTCAGCTCCCATATTGAAGCCCCAGGGAAGAACAAATATCGGATCAAGTATGATATTCAGTATGCACCCGCTCATCGTTCCGATGCTTGCATGGAATGCCGAGCCTTCAGCCCTTACCATATAGGCCATGACAACATTCAGAATTGCCGGACAGGCACCAAGGTTTACGGTCCAGAACAGGTACTGCCATGTAGCTTCCCTCGTATACTCATCTGCACCTATGAGAGTCAGGAGAGGATCTGCGAAAAGCGTGCAGAGAAGGGAAAAAAGCAGGGAAAAGAATATTGATGCGTAAAATCCGAATGCACTGCTTCTTCTTGCACTATCATAATCCTTCCTTCCAAGAGCACGGCTCATCATGCTTGAAGATCCGACTCCGAAGAGATTGTTGATGGCATTGAATGCCAGAAGCACAGGGGCAGCAAGCGTTACTGCCGAGTTCTGGATACTGTTGTTGAGCATTCCTACAAAGTAGGTGTCTGCCAGGCTGTAAAGTATCATTACAAGGGAAGAAAGGACTGTAGGTATCGACAGCGATGCTATTGCCCTTGGAATGCTGACACTTTCAAATAGTTTTATCTTATCATCATCTAACATCTGGAATTTGCTCCATTCAACTATCTTATGAAAAAAAGAAAGTCCGGTAAAGCGGGAGAGAAAAATCAGGAAGTGCCTGCAGGAAGGAAAACGTATTGTATATTTTTCCCTTCTGGCTATAAATGTAATAATATGGTAATGCTGGAAACAGAACGCTTAATCCTCAGGGAAATGGAACAGGAAGACTTCACTGATCTTGCTCAAATGCTAAAGGACCCTGATGTGATGTATGCCTATGGACATGAGTTTTCAGATGCTGATGTACAGGCCTGGCTGGACAGGCAGAAAGCAAGATACGTAAAATATGGCTTCGGCCTCTGGGCTGCCGAGCTGAAAGAAAACCATGCCATGATAGGCCAGGCAGGCCTCACGGTACAGAATTATGAAGGCACAGAAGTGCTTGAGATCGGATACATGCTGAAAAAAGGCTGATGGCATCTTGGCTACGCGCATGAAGCTGCAGAGGGATGCATGAACTATGCATTTAACGTTTTGGGGCAGGATAAGGTATGCTCCATCATCAAAACAGATAATACAGCATCAATCAAGGTAGCAAGGAGCATCGGCATGGAAAAGGAGGATGAGTTCATTGCAGAATACTATAATGGCGGCATTCCCCATTTCCTATATTCAGCCAGGAGGGGTACACTATAGCAATGATCAAGCAGAAAGCAGAAAAGATCAGTGATAACATATACAGGATAGACGAGTTTGGCCTCGTGAATGCATTTCTTGTCGTTGGAGAGGAGAAAGCTGCCCTGATTGACACAGGCACAGGACTTGGGAATATCAGGGAAGCTGCAGAAGAGATAACGCAAAAACCTCTTTCTGTCCTTTTAACCCATAAGCATCCAGACCATGCAGGAGGATGCTATCACTTCAGGGATCTTCCTATATTCATGAGCAGGAAAGACAGGGATCTGATGCTCTGGGGCTATGGACTTGATAATGCTTTCAGGAAGATGTACATCAGAACGCGCGGCCCCCACCTCTATAAAGGGAATCTGGAAGATCTCTATGCCCTGCTTCCTGAGCCGGAACCTCCATCTCAATTCCCTTTTTCTGACATTGGAGATGGGATTTCAATAGATCTTGGAGGGCTCAGCCTGGAAGCAATCGGAACACCATCGCACACAAAAGGAAGCGTTTCCTATCTTTTGAAGGAAGAAAGGGTGCTTTTCAGCGGCGATACCGTGAATAACAGCATCATACTCATGAGAACGGAAAACAATACAGATGAGCTGATAGCAGAATTCAACAGCACATTGAAAAAGATCATGGAACGGGAAAAAGACTTTGACATGCTTATGATCGGGCATGGCGACCCTACTGCCCCTAAAGATCTCATTGCGGACTACTATGAACTGAGTGCAAAGATCCTTGATGGAAGAATAAAAGGTAAATATGAGGAATCAGGATTCAGGAAAGGTGATGTTGCAAGGTTTAAATCAGCTGAACTCTGGTACAGGTGTGACAGCTAGATTGCATGGATGCACCCAGCAACCTTTCCGAGTATGACAAGGCCATCCCTGTCTGCACTCACCTTAATCGGCTCATATGCCTTGTTCTCACTTATTATGTCTATCGTCCTGTCGATTGGGTTGAAGCATAGCCTTTTGACCATGACAACACCATCCAGGACAAGCACATATATTCCATTCCCTTTCACGGTGCCTTTGGAGAAAACAACATAGTCCCCGTCACTTATTCCCACATCCTGCATGCTGTCTCCGTCAACCTCTGCAGCTACAAGGCTTTCTACCGGGTAAAGTGCCGCCATCTTCTTTGTCACAGATATGGATTTCAGGGGGAATATGCTGTTCTCCGGGGAAAGGAATTCCTGCAGGAATCCTGCAGATATCTTCTGCTCAACAAACGGAATGGTGATATTCGTGTCTTCCCTGCTGCCCTCTTCCTCCATGCTGACATCAAAGCCCAAGAGCCATGCGGGAGAGACTTCCAGGGCTTCTGCTATCTGGCTTATTGCCCTGATCTTCGGCTCATACTTTCCACTCAGGTATGAACTTAATGATGATACTCTTATCCCGGATTTAGCAGCCAGCGTTATCTGGTTCATTCCCCTTAAATACATTGCTTCCCTGATTCGCGATATGGTCAATTCATTCATGTCATTATAGTAAAAGAAATTGCAATGCAATGCAAATAAAAAACTGAAAATTTTTTCAGATTTCTATAATAAATATGCTATTATAAAGCTGTAAAAATTTAAGAAAGCTGAAAAAGATGAGCAACAGGACATATATTGCGATCGACCTAAAGTCATTCTATGCATCAGTTGAATGCAGGGAAAGGAACAAGGATCCATTGGATTATCTTCTTGCCGTTGCAGATGAAAGCCGCACAGACAAGACAATCTGCCTTGCTGTCTCCGCCCCGATGAAAAGCATCGGCATCCCAGGCCGGCCAAGGCTCTTTGAAGTGAAGGAAATAGTGAGGGAAGTGAACGCAAGAAGAAAAGAGAGGGCCCCGCAGAGGCGGCTGTGGGGAAAAACAAGATCACTGAAAGAGCTTGAAGGCAATCCATCCCTTGCACTTGATTTTGAGACTGCAATGCCAAGGATGGGACTATACATTGAATACAGCAGGAAGATCTATGGAATCTATCTCAGGCACTGTGCCCCAGATGATATCCACGTCTACTCGATAGATGAGGTATTCATAGATGCAACGGACTACCTGAAGCTTTATAAGATGGATGCCCGGTCCTTTGCAATGACTCTCATCAAGGATGTCCTTGGAGAAACAGGCATCACGGCAACAGCGGGCATTGGGACAAACCTTTACCTGGCAAAGGTTGCGATGGATATAATGGCAAAGCATACAGAACCGGATAAGGATGGTGTGAGGATTGCAAGCCTTGATGAATCTGAATACAGGAAAGAGCTTTGGAAGCATACCCCGATAACAGATTTCTGGAGGGTGGGCCATGGATATGAGCGAAGATTAAGAAGCTTAAGGCTCTATACCATGGCAGATATAGCAGCATGTTCCATAGGAAGTGACTCGGAATACCATAATGAGGATCTTCTCTACAGGACATTCGGGAAAAATGCGGAACTCCTGATTGACCATGCATGGGGGCAGGAAAACTGTACCATGAAAGATATAAAGGGCTACAAGGCTAAAGCAAGAAGCATATCTGCTGGACAGGTCCTGCAGCGCCCTTATGAGAATGAAGAGGCTCTGACAGTCCTGAAGGAAATGGCAGACAGCCTTTCGCTCGACCTGGTTTCTCAAGGGCTTTACACCGCACAGCTCGCACTCTATATCGGTTATGATGTGGAGAACATGAAAGATGAAAAGCGGGCAAAAGCGATAATGAACGGGACAAGAGTGGATTTCTATGGGAGAGAGCTTCCAAAGCATGATGGAGGAACAATAAGGCTGAAAGAACCGACATGCCTGTCAAAGCCCATAAGGGAAGCGTTTGCATGCCTGTTCCGCATAACAGTAAATCCAGCACTCCTGATAAAGAGGATAAACATAGCAGCATGCGATGTACGCACAGCATGGAAAGAAGAGGATCTGCAACTTGACCTTTTTGTGGATTATGAAAAGCTTAGGGAAGAAAAGGAGGAAGAAAGAATTAGGGAAGAGAAGGAAAAGAGCCTTCTTGAAACGGCAATAGGGCTGAAAGGAAGATTTGGAAAGAATGCGATCCTGAGGGGGATAAGTTACATGGATGGATCTACACAAAGGGAGCGGAACCTGCAGATAGGAGGGCACAGGGCATGAAAGATCCGGAAGAAATCATCTGCTATGAATACAGGGGCTCAAAGAAGAGGCGCCATATGAGCAATGGAGAACGGGCTGCCCAGTTTGCACCGTTCTCAGCATTGAGCGGATATGAAGATGCAATAGGTGAAGAGGAAAGGCTGACTCTCCCCTGCCCTGTCCTTGAAGAGAATGAGAAAGAGGAAATAAATGGAAAGCTTGTTTTCCTTATCCAGCACAAAAACAGGAAGGCAGAATTCACATACTTCGCAAAAGACAGGATTAAGGATGGCGGATGCTTTAAAACCATAGAAGGCTCAATCTGCAAATATGACAATCTGTTATCTGTGATAGTGCTGGACAATTCATTCAAACTGAAAACAGAGGATATCATTTCTGTAAAAATTGAGATGGAATGAGAAAAATAAAAACCCTGCCAGATTTTACGGACAGGGTTTTCAAGGTGTCGAGCGGATTCGAACCGCTGAAAGACGGTTTTGCAGACCGTTCCCTTAGGCCGCTTGGGTACGACACCAAAAGCGTTATTGAGTTTATCAGAGAAAGTTTATATTGATCAAGATATTTCAAAACATTTTTTCTGATGCAGACAGCAGATAGCCATTTGACAAAGAAAGAATTTTCGTAATTTACAGTATAAATTTTAGCTTTTATAATTATTTCAACGGAGAAACTAATGAAAAAAGCAATTTTAATATTGATTCTTCCATTTATTGCCCTATCGCTGTTTGCTGTGACATTCTCAAGCATTGGAATGTCCGGCCTGTATAACCAGGGATTCAATTATGGAGAATTGGGATTCTATGAAAACCTCAGCGTTGCCTATCCAATAGAAGATACACCCGTCAATATTGGTTTTGGAGAAAGGCTGGACCTGTCATTCAGCATTCCTCTCGATACGCTCTCCATCGGATTCATCACAGGCTTCACGGTTAATGCAAACCTGACATCCAGATGGGATCTGAACCTGCTCATAGGACCGGATATCATAGTCTCATCAGGAGATGCGGATTCCCTGATAGGCTTTGGAGGAGCATTTGACCTTAGCTTCACCTACTACCTCAACTCAGATAAGAGTATCGGAATGACAATTGGAAGCATAAACTATTTCAATGCTGGAGCCATGGATTCCTACCAGGGGTATAAGTTCACCTATTATGGAGGAGGATATCTGGGGCTTACTGTGAGATTCTCAGCTCCACCCCTTCTTCCACTTCCGCTGGGATATGACTACATAGACATGGTGGATGCCATGCTCAACTAGGAGGACGGATGAAAAAAGAAGTGCAGGAATACCTTGACCGTTACAGTGACTGTGTCTTTGTCCCGTTTGACAAGCTTGAGAAATTCATGAAGGAGGCACTGATGGGCTCTGGCGTTCCAAAGGCAGATGCAGAAATCATTGCGGATGTCCTGATTGAAAGCGACAAGCGCGGCATAGACAGCCATGGAATCGGAAGGCTCAAGCCAATCTATATAGACAGGATAGACAAGGGCATACTGAATCCTGTCACCAACATCGAGATCATAAAGGAAGATAAATCCACTGCTGTACTTGACGGACACAACGGAATGGGCCATGTCATCTCACATAAGGCTATGGCTATGGCTATTGAGAAAGCAAAGAAGACGGGAATTGCGATGACTGCCGTAAGGAACAGCACTCACTACGGCATTGCCGGCTACTATGCAACCATGGCAACAAGTGAAGACCTGATCGGAATAACAGGAACGAATGCACGCCCGTCCATTGCCCCTACATTCGGCGTTGAGAACATGCTTGGCACAAACCCGCTTACTATCGGGCTTCCTACAGACGATCCATTCCCGTTTGTACTCGACTGTGCAACCAGCGTAAGCCAGAGGGGGAAAATCGAAGTCTATGGAAGGGCAGGAAAGGATCTTCCTCCTGGCTGGGTAATAGATGAAAACGGGAATACACGAACAGATACTGATCAGATACTGAAGGATCTTACGAGCGGGAAAGCCGCATTGACCCCGCTTGGAGGGCTTGGGGAAGAGACCGCAGGATACAAGGGCTATGGCTATGCGACAGTTGTTGAAATACTATCTGCTGCCCTTCAGGACGGAGCATTCATGAAAGCCCTGAACGGAAAGGATGAGAACGGGAAAGCAATTCCATACCCGCTTGGCCACTTTTTCATCGCAATCGATCCGGATTTCTTCATGGGAAGAAAGACATTCAAGGCAATAGCAACTGCCATACTCAATGACCTGAGAAAAAGCAGGAAAGCCCCTGGCCATGAGAGGATCTACACAGCAGGCGAAAAGGAATGGGAGGCATGGAACATCAGGAAAGAATACGGCTGTCCGGTTCCGCCATCACTGCAGAAAGTGATAAGAGAGCTTTCTGAGCGCTATGGACTTCAGGATTCCTGGCCATTCTGAAACAGGTTGCCAGCTACTCTCTTGACAGCATCAAACTTATAATCAGATGGGACGAAGATTGAACTCTTCGTCCTTTTCAAAAGCATTCCGCCATCTACGAAATCGAGGGAATATATGCCAAGGTTCATTCTTGGGTTGTCATAGCTCAGGAATGCCATAGCATAGTAAATGATCTTGCTCTTACCCTTTTCAATAATGAAGTTCTTCGTATGCTTTGGGCCGTAATTGAATCCAAGGGACAGGCTGTACACCTGGCTTGTCGCTCCATCATAGAGAGCCCATGGACTGTCCATACGCCCTAAATAATTCTGGACAATGAATACATTGGGGTAGCTGTCAAGCAGCTCAAGTGGCGTGAAAACTATGAACAGCTGCTGCAGGCGTGGATTTATGACGCTTACCCATCCAGCCTTTCCCCTCTCAGGGAGCTTCCCGATAAGGTAATCATAAGTGCCGGTCGGAGGCGGAACAAGGGATGCATCAGTAAAGCCCCCTCTGCTCAATGGCGCTTTCTTAAGGTCATCAAAGACAGGCCCTGATTCATACCTGTTTGTTGCAAGTTCCCTCTGAGCTTTCTGGTATGCGGAGAACTGGCGTGCATTGGTATCTATGAAACATCCAGATTCAAAAAACGGGGAGCCAAGCATAACGGATGTGGACGGTGATGAATACAGTATGTCATCGGAAAGATTTGTCATCTTCACTGCCGTGTAGACTACAGGATGTCCGGGAATCACAAGGTCCACCTTCTCAAGGCGGTATCTGTTTCCCTCCTCCCTGCTCTTCATCTCAGAAAGCTTCCACACTCCCCCATAATGCTCTTCTGTGCCGTATTTCCTCAGTGTCCAGTAAGTATTGTTGCTCGTTATGTGGTCTTCGCTTGAAAACGGGAATGTGAAATAGCTTCCTCCAGCCTGGTAAAGCCCCTGTTTCATCTGGTACCATTCGCCATTAGGATCGGAAAGAACTCCGCTCCCTATGCCCCTGAAATAAGGCAGGCTTAACGGATTTACGCGCGCCCCGAATGAACATGTGTTTGATATTTCCAGGCAGACTTCCCCCTGGTCCTCAATCAGGACATTTACGATATCATTACTCATGTATGTGGCATTCCTGCCTTCCCAAAGCGGCAAACGGCGTATATCCATAGAAAATTCGTCTCCTCTATATTATACTATCATGGAAAGAGGACTTTCATGATAGAAATATATGATAGCAGAATTATCCATTTGAAAGGTACTGAGACAAGCTATGTGATGAGAGCATTGCAATCAGGACAGATAGAGCACATATACTATGGAAAAAGGCTTGAAAAAGTACAGGAAAGCGAAAAAGCTATCGTAGAAAAGAACTTTGAAAGGAATCCAGTATCAATAGAATACTCAGAAAAATACCAGACAACTGATCTCAATGACCTCTCCTTAGAGGCTTCTTTCGAGGGAAAGGGAGATTTCAAGACACCTCTTGTAAGGATAAAGGGGAAGCGCATACTCGATTTCAGATTCTCGGGCGCAAAGACATATGCCGGCATAAAACGCTATAAGAACTTCACTCTTCCCCTTGCCGTAAAGGATGAACGCGATGCAGAGACTGTTGAAATTGAGCTTACAGAAAGGCATGAGGATATAAAGATAATCCTATGCTATACGCTCTTCAGGCTTGAAGATGTCATAACACGCAAGACGTTCATAATAAACAACAGCGGCAAAGAGATCGAAATAACAAAATGTGCATCCCTGCAGCTCGATCTTCCACAATCAGACTACACGCTGACGGCTTTAAGCGGTGCATGGCTGAGGGAAAATGAAATACATGAATATAAGCTTACAAACCTGAAGGCAGAGATCTCTTCAAATGTAATGGCAACGGGATTTGAGCACAACAGCACTTTCGCCATAACAAACAGGAGAAACGAAAGCATTATCGTGGGGCTCATCTATTCTTCCGACTTCTCTTCAACAATTGAAAAGGGAGCAAACGGGAAAGTCCATATCGTAAGCGGTATATCTGATGAGAATTTTTCCTGGATACTCGAAAAAGACGGGATGTTTGAAAGCCCAGAGGCTATCATATGCTATTCAGAGAAAGGGCTTTCCGGGGCATCAGAGAGATTCAAGAATGCCGTAAAGAGCATTGTAATGCGTTCAAGCTGGAAGAAAAGGATGAGGCCTGTAATCCTGTCCACAAAAGATATATTCAGCCTTGATGTGAATGAGGACAAGGTGATCAGGCAAGCAGAAAAGGCAAAGAAACTTGGATTTGAGGCATTCATACTTGATGATGGCTGGTTCTCCGTAAGAAGGGACAGGGAATCCTCCCTGGGCGACTGGTATGTGAATCCCGTAAAGTTTCCAGAGGGACTCAAGATGCTTGCCACGCGCATTCACCGATCTGAGCTGCTTTTTGGACTCTATTTCGATATCGAAAGCGTAAGCTGCAGAAGCAATCTTTTTGAAGAGCATAAGGACTGGGTAATCCATGATGAAAGCAGGAAGAATTTCTCATCATCAAATGAGGAATTCCTCCTGGATTTCTCAAAGGAGGAAGTCCAGGAGTGGGCAATAGAGACACTGTCAAGGATCATCGAAACAGCAAGGCTTGACTACCTGCGCTATGATAAATCACGCCTTCCATCTGAAATACTCTCAGAAAATGACGGCTCGCTGTCCCTGAGGTACATCATGGGCGTGTACAATGTCCTCAATACGGTCACAAGGAAATTTCCATCCCTCCTGCTTGAAACAGGTTTTTCAGGCGGTGCACGCTTTGACCTTGGAATGCTGAGCTACTCATCACTGATGCGGGCAACAGAGAATACTGATCCGTTTGAGCGGCTGAAAACCATTGAAGGCCTCCGTCTGTTCTACCCTGAGTATGCAACACTTGTAACGGTATCTGGAAATCCGGATAAATATACATTCAGGAATACTGGCCTGGAAACGAAATTCGATGCTTCCATATTCACGGGCTTTGAATATTCAATCGACCTGGACAAGCTTTCGAAAGAGGAAGAGGCTGTGCTCAGAAGTCAGATAGAATTCTATAAAATGTACAGGGAAACACTGCAGTTTGGCAGCATCACGGCGATTGAAAGCGGAAACAGGACACTCTGGAGTGCATCAAGCCCAGACAAGTCCACGATCATTGTACTCTATCTGGCAAAGAATGCAGAAGTCAATCATGCAAAGGAACGCATTTACATAGAAGATGCCGATGAAAAGGCAAAATACAGGATATATACAAGAAGCCATATCAGGAAGGAAGATGAAGAGCTTGATTATCCAGGTGAGATAGAGTGCTATGAGGCCTATGGTGATGCAATAAAATGGGCAGGAATAGCACTATCTGAGAAAACGGGTTCAGGTGTCTATTCTGAGGATATGAGAAAAATTACAGACTTCAGTTCCAGGCTGTATGTCATAAGGAAAGTGAATGAATAATATCGTAATTGCAGGAGCAGGAACATTCGGAACAAGCGTCGCAGAGCGACTGGCTTGGAATCTAGATAACGACATAACGCTACACACGATAGAAGAGGATGTAGCAGCTGAAATAAACAGGGAGCATAAGAACTCCAAGTATTTCCCTACCCGTTTCCTTAACAGGAGAATCAAGGCAAGCACTTCATACACCGTATTTGAAAATGCAGATGTCATCATGCTTGTTATCCCTTCAAAAGCCATCGTAAGCTTTTCCCTTGAGATGAAAAAGCACACAAGGAAGGATCCCCTTGTCGTGAACCTTGCAAAGGGAATGAGTGATGATGGCGCATTCATTACGGAAAAGATTCCATTTGAAAGGACTGCAAGCATGAAAGGGCCATCATTTGCCATTGAGACACTGAATGGATTTCCCACTGCATTCACATTCGGAGGGAAAAGGAAGGACTACGAGTATTTCAAGAAATGCATAATCTCAAATACAGGGTTTTCTCTTGACTACAGCAAGGATGTAAGGGCTGTAGAGCTGGCAAGCATCCTGAAGAACATGTATGCAATCGCAATTGGCCTTGTATCCGGGCGCTACAACAGCCCGAATGTAGACTTCCTTGTATATACAAAGGCTGTCAATGAGATGAGGGGGCTTCTGCATCTGTTCAACTGCGATGAAGAGACCATATTCCGCTACTGCGGTATAGGAGACCTTGGGCTTACAAGCCTGAATGACCTGTCCCGGAACAGGACATTCGGAATGCTTATCGGAAAAGGATTCTCATATGATGAGAAGTCCGGGGCTACTGTAGTTGAAGGCAAAAGGACAATAAGGCTTATTGGAGAGTTCGTGAAAAAAGAGGGCAAGGCAGATGAATTCCCTCTTGTAACTGCGCTTTATAAGCTTATTTACTGCAACAGCAGCCTGAACGACTACATCACAGATGCCTTGAGCTGAGACGCCTTGAGAAGAAAATATAGTAGATGACGTTTATCAGGATTCCAAATACTGTTGCCGCCGGAGCTGCAAGTCCGATCCTTGTGAGGCTTGGATTCTCTCCAAGACTCATTATGTATGCAACAGGAAGCCTTACAATGAGTGTCTGCAGCATTGCCTGCAGCATTACGAAGAATGTCTGCTGATGCCCGTTGAAATAGCCTATGAAAGAGAACAGGATGCTGGTAACGATTGCTTCGAATGCAAACCCCCTGAGGTATTCAAAGCTTCTCATTATCACATTTCCGTCACGCGTAAAGACTGCACTTACCAAATCTCCATGGAAGAATGTGAAATAGAAAACTACAATCCCTATAGCCACCCCGATTCCCATGCCTGTAAGCATTGCCTTCTTAGCCCGGTCTTCCCTTTCCGCTCCGACATTCTGGGCAACAAAAGAGCTCATTGACTGCATCAGGGAAGACGGAATCAGCATTACAAAGCTCACGATCTTGTTTGCCACTCCATAGCCGGATGAGGCTTCCAGGCCAATCCTGTTTATGAAAGCAACAAGCGCAAGGAAAGATATCTGCGTCAGGAGTTCCTGAAGCGCTGCGGGAGTTCCAATCCTTATAATCCCGCCAAGCTCCCCTCCCCTCAGCTTTACATCCTCCCTCCTAACCTTGAAAGGCAGTTTCTGCTTTTTCAGGATAACAAGGGAAAGTATTACGCTTACAGCCTGAGCAAGGACAGTTGCAATAGCCGCTCCAGCTTCATCCATATGGAAGATGGCTATCAGCGTATAATCACCTACAATATTCAAAATGCATGCAATAAGCACAAAAATAAGCGGCAGTGTTGAGTTTCCAAGCCCGCGGAATATGCAGCTTATGACATTGTATGCAATGATGAACAGCAGGCCTGCGCCACATATCCTCACATAATTCACGGTTGAATCTATTGCCTCTTTTGGTGCCTGCATCAAAACCGCAATCGGACGTGCAAAGACAATCAGGGCAACCGTCAATATGATTCCAATCAGTGCAAAGAATGCAATTGAAGTGCCGATTACCGGACCTATCCTGTCCTCATTCTTTTCACCAAGGTAACGCCCTATGATAACTGTTATGGCCATAGCCAGCCCGGAAAGGACAAAAGTTACAAGATTGATGATGCTTGATCCTGTAGATACTCCGGAAAGCCCTTCTGTCGTTCCGAACCATCCCACCATCATGACATCAACTGCTCCATACATTGCCTGGAGTATCAAAGCCCCGAGTATCGGAAACATGAATAAGGTAAGTTTCCTGAATATGTTTCCTGTTGTGAAATCTGAATTAATGCCCATATCATCACCCAACTTAAATTAAATCCGGCCATAATGTCCATCAAAGGAAAATTAAGATACACATTTTTCCATATTCATCAGATTTCTGAAAAAAATCTTTCATTTCCTGAACTATTGCAATAATCTGAAAACATGAAAAAACTACTTATCACCTGTATGGCAGCTCTCTTCATTCTATCTTCCTGTGGAGACTTCCATTACGATTCTGAAGCACTTCTATATGGGGAGATCAGGCACGAAGGACTGATAGAAGGCACCTATGAAGCAGAAAAGGACAACGTTATCTATGAACTCATAATAGAAGGAGACCATACAGCTGGTGCTGTTGCTGTCATGAATGTATATACAAAAAGCAACATACATGAAGAAACGGTCCAGATTGCAACATTTGAAGGGGAATACAGGCATGTTGAAATATTCTTTCCGGAAGGAACTTATAAATCCCGGTTCAACAGCTACCATGCGGATGAACTAATTCTGCAAGGGGATAACCAGCATGGTTTTAAAGCATCAGACTTCAATGGAAGATACAGAATTGAATATGACAGGCTTACAGCCAGCTCAGATGGATCAGAATACAGCTATAGCGAAAGGCTTTCCGCAAAGCCTGGCAGCCCTATTAAGCTGACTGCGATAAATATTTTTAACGAAAAAGAATGCCGGCCTGAACTGAATGGCCTTGAATGGTATTTGGTTAAGTAGGCATCTCAAGAAAGATGCCCACAATATCTGCTATTCAATTCTGAATACAAGGGAAACGGAATCTGAAACACTCAGCTCATAGCTGTAGAATTCAGTTGAATAGGATTCATCCTTTGCAACCGGCATTGCGGCAGCCTCTAAGCGAAGTGTTGAGTTCATATAGCTTGGAGAACTTCCGCTTGTAAGGGAAACGACTGATACAACCTTCCTGCCAAGTGCCTCAGCATATGTATTTGCCTTGTTCATGGCATCTTCAACAGCAAGCCTCCTTGCCTCATCAATCTCTGATTCCTTATTGCTTTTATCCAGGATGATCGAGGAAACGGAAATTCCGTTTATCTTGGAAAGATCCTCAACAATACTGCCAATTACTGAGATGTTATGAAGGGCTACATCAATACTCTGATAGCCATGCTGCCCGACAAGAACCCTCTGGTTATCCACATACGAATATTCGGGATTCAAAGAAAGATAATTGGTCTTGATATCCTCCTTTTCCACTCCATATTTTTCCAGAAGGACATTAACTGCTTCTGTAATTATCCTGTCAGTCTCAATCCTTGCCTCTTCACTTGTTTCCCTGGTAGCTTCTGCAGATACTGTAAATGATGCCATATCCGCTTCCATGTATACTGTTGAAGATCCGCTGACACTTATAGTTCCTGCATTATTGCTGCTATCAAAGGTCTCACATGAGGCTAACAGCACTGATGCCAGAAGAATTGAGATCAAAATCTTTTTCATAAAAACTACTCCTTAGACTTGAATCTTTTTTTATGATAGCCCATGAGCATAGCTTTTGGATGTACTATTTATGGATTTTGCCTTAAAAGATTCAGTTAACAGAAAGAGCGCAGAAAGGCTCCAAACACACTTCATCCGCCTGGAGCCTGGATTATTCATACTAATTCGCTTTCTTGCACCGTTTCACCAGTTGTAATTCTAAGAGAATACTTTCCCTCTTCATTCAGTATTTCAATAGTGTACGGAAGTCCATAATAAACATCATAGAACGATATCGAATACGAGGAGTCAGTAACATCCTCTTCAAGATTGCTTATATACCCATTAGCCAGCATTTTCTCAAAATTCAGTGCTGTACTATCCTCATTCTTTTTAGTGTATACAATGAGATTGTCTTCCGTAAACTCAGGATAAAGCCTTGTTGATGTCCCATTGAAATAAATCTCTTCACTGGTACTGAAATTCTTGTTTTTAAGCCATTCTGGAACCTTAGTCAGCTTGCTGCCATAAACAGATACAGTGCATGATGCTTCCTTCCCAAGGCACTGAGCAGTTATTTTTGTTTCTCCTTCTGACCGTGGAATGATATAACCATTTTCCACTGTGGCAACATCCTCATTTGTGCTTTTCCAGATCACTTCCTGACCTTTCATATCAAAAGTTCTCTGCAGATCCACCTTAACCTGATCATCTCCAAGCTTTACATAGATCTTATCGCTGGGAATCCTGAATTCTTCATAGAACATCTCTGTTACATTAAGGACATATGAGCGCACCATGTCCTCAAAGCCGTACGGATATGCCCAAACATGGTATTCCCCAATATCGAATACAGCTCTATTTATAGTAATCTCACCATTTGATTCATTAATTTGATAAGAGCCTTCCGGCAGGTCTGTAGAAAACTTGAAACCAGTATATGTGGTATCTTCTGGACTTACTTTAATATTGTTATAAACAGTCATTCCATTAGTGCAGTCTATTCTGTCTTTTTCAAACACGAAGCCCGTAATCGGGATCTGCACATTGATAGAATATGATGCTTCAGTATCTGAATATTTATCTTTAAGCACTATTCTGCACTCTTCTACTGGAGCATCTTCCTTTATCCTCACTACTCCAGACTGGTCAACAACCGCAACATCTTCATTTGTGCTGGACCATATAAGCTGATCAGGCATCGGGTATGGAAAAGAATCATATTCAAGCTTGAAAACATCTCCCCTTACAAGCACTGGATGAGGACCTTTAAACAGAATCCATTCAAGATGCTGCGGCTCATCCTTAACTCTCACAAAATAAACAGCATTTACTTTCGGATTATTCCTGCTTTCTGCCACAACATTATAGGAATAAATCCCGGTATCCTTTACTCCCGTAATCACTCCGTTCTGATCTACTGTAAAATATTCTGAGTAATGACTGCTCCAGATAATCTCGTCATCAACATCCTTTGGCCCGTAGTCATACTTCAGCTGATAGCTTTCTCCTGTCAGAATTGTAATACCGTGATCCAGTCCGTCTTCGATTACTATGTATTCAAATGACGGCTTGACTTCCTCATTGGGTGGAAGACACGCTGAGAGCAAAAATACAAAAAGAATTGAAATAATTGCCTGAATCCTTTTTTTCATACAGAAACACTACCCCTCCCCAGCGCCAGAGTCAAGGGAAAAATACTTCTGTTTCTGAATAAAAATGAGGCAGATTGCTCTGCCCCTTCTGCTATTTCCTTTTCCTGAGGTATGGATGGGATTCTGCATAGCGCATGAAATACGCAATTGCCATCATCATCGTACCGTTATCGTAAATTCCGGTCCCCATATCAGCCAGGGCTTCCTCCACAGGAACAGTGAACACATCAATTTCTTCATTCTCATCCAGATCCTGTCCAGAAACCTTAACAAGATCCTCAGCCAAATAGAAATTCTGCCTGTTGGACATGAATGCAGCATTAGGAGAGACATTACCTAAAAGAGTGAGTTTCCCTTTCAGTCCTGTCTCTTCAAGCAGTTCGCGCTCTGCAGCATGCATGCTCTCTTCCCCTTCATCTACAAGGCCGCCTGGGAATTCCCATGTGACAGAATCTGTGCCATGCCTGTACTGCTGCTCCATAATGAATCTAGGAACCCCATCCTCATCAACGAACCATGGGATCACAACAATCCAGTCGGTAGTATCAAGCTGGACAAAATTCCCCTTCTTCCTTCCATCCTGACTGTGGCGAGGGACACTCACAACATCAAAAATAGGAGTATGGAATTCCTTCTTTTTCTCTCCAGATACCCATAAAAGCTCTTTCGGATCACGTGGAGACTTGAAGATACCCTTATCCATATCACTTCTTCCTTGATGGGCAGTTTGCACTGCATGTTGCACATGCGCTTGGCTTGCACTGAGGTGTTCCAAGATATGATGTATCCCTGCTGCTAGAACAGGCAGTTCCCTGGTTTATGATGTTTGCGATCTCGGCAAGGGCTTTACGCGATGGATGGCTTGCACCTTCCTCCATCCAGTCCTTTCCCTCATCCTCTGCAACACGCAGGTCCATTTCCATTGGAACTTCCCCCAAGAATGGCACATGCATATCGAGGCACATTTTCTTTCCGCCGCCTTTTCCAAAAATTGGAATCTCATGCTGGCAGTGAGGGCAGATAAGTCCACTCATATTCTCGATGACTCCAAGAATGGCAACACCAAGCTTCCTTGAGAAATTAACGCTTCTCCTTGCATCCAGGATTGCGACATCCTGCGGCGTCGTTACGATTATGGTTCCTGTAAGCTCTGGAATTGACTGGCATACTGTAAGCTGCTCATCACCGGTTCCTGGAGGAGTATCGATAAGCAGGTAATCAAGTTCGCCCCACTCCACATCAGCCAGGAACTGCCTGATTGCACCCATCTTCATGCTTCCCCTCCAGATAACAGGAGCATCAGGATCCTCAAGGGCAAAGCTGAGGGATATTACAGAGAGATTGTCCCTAACCTTTACAGGCAGGAATGATACACCGTCTGCACTTGCAAGGCTCTCGCCCTCCACTCCGAACATCTTAGCGACATTAGGTCCGTGCAGGTCAACATCAAGAACGCCGACCCTGCATCCCATCTCTGCAAGCTCATTGGCAAGGTTTACAGTCACAGTCGTTTTTCCAACGCCTCCCTTGCCGCTCATGACCATGATTTTCCTTCCGATTTTATCCATACGCTCACGGATTCTCTCATTCGTAAGCTCATATTCATCTTTCACTTCGTCAGCCATAGCTTTCTCCCTAAGTTCAAACTTCAAATATAATAATGCTAGATTCCTTTATTGAAAAGGGACGCTTGAGCTTTTAACCAAATAATGGAAGAATATCGCACATGATTAAAAAGGATTACCACACTCATTCATCATTCTCACCAGATGCAGGCTCCAGCATGGAAGCAATGGTGGAAAGCGCAATTGCTAAGGGACTTGAAGAGATAGTATTCACAGAACACTTTGAGTTCAGGGATGACGGTATTCCTACAAAATCTTTCTCAGATCCTGAGTATATCGGCAAATATGCATCTGAATGCCTCAGGCTTAAGGAAAAATATGGAAAAAAGATAACAATAGGCCTTGGAATAGAGATTGGGCAGAGCCAGTTCGCAGTAGAAAGGGTAAAAGAGATTCTCTCAGGATTCCCTTTCGATTTTGTTCTTGCATCCTACCATAAGATAAGCAACCTTGACCTGATGCGCTATGACTACCCGAACATAAACAGAAAAGCACTGCTAAGGACATATCTTGAGGGCCTTTATGATATTGCCCGAAATTCAGATTACGACAGCCTTGCACATCTGGATCTCATAAAACGGTATGCAGCACGGCACTCCATCAGGCTTGAATGCGAGCAAGAGGAAATCATAGTCAAGGAGATACTGAAAGCTGTCATAGAAAGGGGAAAGGCAATAGAGATAAACACTTCAGGACTCAGGCAGGAAGTGAAAGAACAGTTTCCTTCAGAAACAATTCTTTCGTGGTATCATGATCTTGGGGGCAGAATTGTTACCGTTGGTTCAGATGCACATAGTGCAAAAGATATCTCCAAAGGCTTTGAAGCAGCAGAAGCGCTGATGGAAAAACATAAGTTCATTTTCCCTTCTTTCAGGAAGCGGGAAATGGTGTGAAGCAAAGAGAGGGCATGTGCTTGCCTGAGAGGGTAAACAGCCTGCTTTTCCCCTCTCAATTATTACCTGTTTTTCACATTAAGACACTGCTTTTAAAAATTAATTGCAATTTTTTCTTTTTCTTTTATTAACAATGAATTACACGAGGCAAAAATAAAAAGCAAAGTTTACATGATTACTTGAACTAACCTACCCTTTAAGGTAATATCCTAACTTGAATGACTTTTATTTAGTATTTAGAGGAGATAAATATGTTATCGCTATTAACAAATTTGCCTCGTGAAGTTCTAATCCAGCAGATCTATGATGGCTTAGTCCTCTTAGTTCTCGGTATGGGCACAGTATTCGTATTTCTGGTAATTCTTATCTATGCAACAAAACTGATGAGCAAGATTTGCATGAAGTTCGATAAGCCTGCTGCTCAGCCAGTTAAGAAAACAAGCCAGAGTGCACCATCTGCAAAGCCTGCAGTAAGTGCAAGGAGCAATGACGCAGCAATCGCAGCAGCTATTGCAGCAGCATACGACAAAGACAGATAAGGGGAGAACAAATGAGCAAGAAAAAAATTAATTTCATGTGTACAGCTTTCCGTGATGGCTTCCAGTCAGTGTACGGAGCTCGAGTATTCACAAAAGATTTCATGCCGGCAGTAGCAGCTGCAAAGGAAGCAGGAATCACACACTTTGAGGCAGGTGGCGGCGCAAGGTTCCAGTCACTCTACTTCTATACAAACGAAGACGCATTCGAGATGATGGATGAGTTCAGGAGAGTTGCAGGACCTGACGCAAACCTCCAGACACTCGCAAGAGGCGTCAACGTCGTAGGTCTTGACAGCCAGCCAAGGGATATGATCAAGCTCCATGCTGAGCTTTTCAAGAAGCATGGAATGACAACAATCAGGAACTTCGATGCACTCAATGACGTGAACAACCTCATCGACAGTGGAAAATACATCCATGAAGCAGGACTCAAGCACGAAGTTACAGTAACAATGATGAGCCTTCCAGAGGGTGTTACAGGCGCACATGATCCAGATTTCTATGAGAAGATCCTCCGCCAGATCCTTGATGCAGGCATTCCATATGACAGCGTATGTTTCAAGGACGCTTCTGGAACAAGCACTCCTCATAACGTCTATGAGACAATCAAGAGAGCACGCAAAATGCTCGGACCAAATGTAAAGATCGTATTCCACTCACATGAGACAGCAGGAGTATCAATCCAGCAGTACATGTCTGCTATTGAAGCAGGAGCAGATCAGGTTGACCTCTCAATGAGCCCATGCTCAGGCGGAACATGCCAACCGGACATCATCACAATGTGGCACGCACTCCGAGGAACAGACTACACACTGGATATCGACATCAACAAGGTAAGGGAAGCAGAGAAAGTATTCGAAAACTGCATGAAAGATTACTTCCTCCCACCAGAAGCAACAATGGTAAACCCAGAAATCCCATTCTTCCCACTGCCAGGCGGAGCACTTACAGCTAACACTCAGATGCTCAGGGACAACGGACTTATGGACAAGTATCCGCAGATCGTTGAGGCAATGGGTGAAACAGTTGCAAAAGGCGGATTCGGAACATCTGTTACACCAGTGAGCCAGTTCTATTTCCAGCAGGCATTCAACAACGTTATGTTCGGACCTTGGAAGAAGTTCGCAGAAGGCTATGGCAAGATGGTTCTCGGATATTTCGGAAAGACTCCAGTTGCACCAGATCCAGAGGTTGTAAAGCTTGCAGCTGCACAGATGAAGCTTGAGCCTACAACAGAGAAGTGCGTTGACATCAACGACAGGGATCCAAAGAAAGGCAGGGCAGCAGCAGAAGCAATGCTCAAGGATGCAGGACTTCCAATCACAGATGAGAACGTATTCATCGCTGCAGCATGTAAGGATAAGGGTATCCTCTACCTCACAGGAAAGGCACACGTCAACGGTGTCAGGAAGATCAGCGAAGAAGCAAAGAAAGAAGCTCCAGCAGCTGCTAAGAAGGCTTCAAACGGTGAATATACTGTTACAGTTAACGGCGCAGCTTATGCAGTCAAGCTTGATAAGGACAGCGCAACAGTTAACGGCGTGAAGTACCCACTCTCAATTGCAGAGGGAATCAAGGCCGCACCAGCTGCTCAGGCAGCTCCAGCAGCCGCACCTGCAGCCGCAACAGTTGTTACAGGAAGTGAAGATGTTCTTGCACCAATGCCAGGACTTGTACTCCGCTTCGAAGTGAAGGAAGGAGACACAGTAAAGAAGAATGATCTGGTAATGGTCATGGAAGCTATGAAGATGGAGAATGAAATCTATGCTCCATGCGATGGCGTTATTTCCAAGATCTGCGTAAAGCAGGGTGACCAGCTTCAGGCAGGAGATCTGCTGATGCAGATTGGAGGAACAGTTGTAGCAGCACCAGCTGCTCAGGCAGCTCCAGCACCGGCTCCAGAGCCAGTCGCAGCAGCTCCAGAACCAGTTGCAGCACCTGTTCAGACAGGAGCAAAGGGAGCTACAGAAGTAACTGCACCGATGCCAGGACTTGCACTCCGATTCGAAGTTAAGGTTGGAGATGTAGTTAAGGAAAATGATATCTTGATGGTTATGGAAGCTATGAAGATGGAGAATGAAATCTATGCTCCAGCAGCTGGAACTATCATGAGTATTGATGTCAACCAGGGCGACCAGCTTCAGGCAGGCGACCTCCTGATGACTATCGGTTAATAAGGAGCTTTATCAATGGAAGCTATTCTTACAGGTTTAAAACAACTATGGGCCTCAACAGGTATCGTTGGGTTCATGCAGAGTGGCGGCTGGGGAAACGCTCTTATGATCCTGGTAGGGTTCCTACTGCTCTACCTTGCAATTAAGAAGGGTTTCGAGCCTCTGCTGCTTATTCCAATCGGAATGGGATGTATCCTTTCAAATATCCCATTTGCATATATCGCAGGTATTGATCCAACAAGCGGCGATGCAGGATTCATCAAGATCCTGTACGACGCAGGAATCGAGTCTGGACTCTTCCCAGTCCTGATCTTCATGGGTGTTGGAGCTATGACAGACTTCGGTCCGCTTATTGCAAACCCGAAGACACTCCTTCTTGGAGCAGCTGCACAGCTCGGTATCTTCACAGCACTCATTGGAGCTCTCCTTCTTTCCTTCATTCCAGGAATCAACTTCAACCTTGCAGTTGCAGGTTCAATTGGTATCATTGGAGGAGCTGATGGACCTACAGCCATCTATGTAACAAGCCGCCTGGCACCGGATTATCTAGGATCCATTGCCGTTGCCGCATATTCATACATGGCTCTCGTTCCAATCATCCAGCCACCAATCATGAAGGCACTTACAACTGAAAATGAGAGGAAGATCAAGATGCAGCAGCTGAGGCCGGTTGGAAAGGTCGAGAAGATCGTATTCCCAATCACAGTAATCACACTCTGTGCAATCCTTCTTCCTTCAGCATGTTCACTGATCGGTGCCCTTATGTTCGGTAACCTCGCAAAAGAGTGTGGAGTTATCGGAAGGCTTTCTGACACAATGCAGAATGCACTTATGAACACTGTCACAATCTTCCTTGGACTTTCTGTTGGATCAAAGATGGCTGCAGAGAGGTTCCTCAACCTTGAAACTCTTGGCATCCTCCTTCTTGGAATGATCGCATTCGGAGTTGGTACAGCAGGTGGAGTACTGCTTGGAAAGCTTATGAACAAGCTTGATCCAAAGCATCCTACAAATCCTCTTATCGGATCTGCAGGAGTATCAGCCGTTCCAATGGCTGCACGAGTATCAAGCAAGGTCGGACAGGAAGCAGATCCTCAGAACTTCCTTCTGATGCACGCTATGGGACCAAACGTATCCGGCGTTATTGGAAGTGCCGTAGCTGCAGGTGTTCTGATCTCAGTTATCCCATCAATGCTTGCTTAGTCCTGCATTACATCATAAAAGGTGCATCCTTCGGGGTGCACTTTTTTTGTGCTATAATCCAATCATGCTTATTTTACTGATAATATTCCTGGCTTTAATCCTGTTCTTCTACTGGAACTCATCCCTGCTATTCCATAAGGAGAGGGAAAGCAGGGAGCTTACAAGTGATGAGAGCAAATGCTTTTCTCCAAGGTGCAGGTCAATAATATATGAAAATGGCAATGAAAAAGCGGTCCTCTTCATTCACGGCTTCCCTACTACGCCTTATATGTACGCCTATCCTGCAAGAGAGTTCAGCAGGAATGGCTATGATGTATTCTCTCCCCTTCTTCCAACATTCGGCACTGACTATAAGGAATTTGAGCAATCAATATTCCCTGAATGGTTTGGCTTCATTGACAGGTACTACCTTTCCCTGAAAAAGCGGTATAAGGATGTCTATGTCATTGGTGTTTCCATGGGAGGTGCGATGACGCTTAAAATTGCAGAACTGCACAGGGATTCAGAGTCCTCGCCAAAAGCCATTGCCGTACTGGCGGCACCTGTTGCATATAACAGCCTGATCCGCGATGGATTCGTTACAAGCTGGAGTTTCTATATCGGCCGTATTGTAGCCATGTTTGCCAAGGAGATAGGAGCCGGCTATGTGGATGGAAAGCCCGGAGCTGAAGATGGCAATGATGCATGGGTAGGATACAGCGGAACATTTCCAAGACAGGGAATCTCACTTGTGTACAACCTCAAGAGCATCAGGAAAAACCTAGGCAGCATACGTGTCCCTCTTATCAGCATCCATGATAAAGGAGATAAAACAGTGCCGTTTGGAAACCAGAAGATCATAACAGGCAATGTCAGCAGCAGGAAAGTGAAGGTCATATCTGACAAAATGCCTAACTTTAACCATACACACCATTCACTTCTAATGTATAATTCTACAAGAGCAAAATACACAGAAGAGATCTTGAAGTTTTTCGCGGAGGTTTAGAATGGGATCAAAAAGAGAAGGTTATATCTCATGGGATGAGTATTTCATGGGAGTTGCGGTTCTATCAAGCATGAGGAGCAAGGACCCGAACACTCAGGTCGGAGCATGCATAGTGAGTCCGGATAAAAAGATCATCGGAGTAGGCTATAACGGCTTTCCAATCGGATGCAGTGATGATGAGCTTCCGTGGGAAAGGGATGGAGAATGGATAGAGACTAAATATCCGTATGTCTGCCATGCAGAACTGAACGCAATACTCAATTCAAGCATTGCATCACTAAAGGGGGCAACACTCTATGTCGCACTTTTCCCATGCAATGAGTGTGCGAAAGCCATAATCCAGGTTGGAATAAAGAAAGTTGTGTACCTGTCAAATAAATACAAAGATACAGATGCGACAAAGGCATCGGTACGGATGCTTGAATCTGCTGGAGTAGAACTTGTCGAATTAAAGCCAACAAAGAGCGAGATTGTGCTAAAATTCTAGATATATGGAATTTAAAATTAACGGCAAAAGCTATATTACAGATAAAGACACTACCCTTTTAAGGTTTCTCAGGGACTGCTTAGGGCTTATGGGAACAAAGGACGGATGCTCTGAAGGCGCATGCGGTGCATGCACTGTCATAATAGATGGCAAGGCTGAAAGGGCATGCGTAAAAAAGCTCTCCCAGATAGATGGCAGGAGTGTCATTACCATTGAAGGGCTCAGTGAGAGGGAGAAGGAAGTGTATTCTTATGCCTTCTCTCAAGCAGGAGCCGTACAATGCGGCTACTGCACGCCAGGCATGGTGCTCTCAGCGAAAGCACTGATCGACAGTAACAGCAATCCTGGCATTGATGATGTCAGGAAAGCCATAAGGGGGAATATCTGCAGGTGCACAGGATACAAGAAAATTGAAGAAGCCATATTGCTCGCAGCCAGGATATTCAGGGAGAACTCCCCTATTGCATCAGGCAGTTCAAAAGCAGGGATAGGAGAACGCTATATAAGGATAGACGCAGAAGGGAAAACACTTGGAACTGGCATTTTCGCAGCTGATATCAGGCGTGATGATTTCCTATATCTGGCAGTTATCAGGAGTCCATATCCAAAATGCAGGATAATAAGGATAGATGCCTCTGAGCTTGAGAATGATCATAGATGCAAGGGAATAATCAGGCGTGATGATGTACCATTCAACAGGCATGGCCATATAACACCGGACTGGCCTGTCCTATATGGAGAGGGAGATATAACATCATATATCGGGGATGCCCTCCTGATCATCGCATCTGATGATCAGGAAGCACTGAAAGAGCTGAAAGGAAAGGTCAAGATAGATGCAGAAAAGCTGGATGGAGTATATTCAGCGGAAGATGCCCTGAAAGATGAAAAGATCGTTCACTTCTGGGAAAAGACGAACCTGTATAAGGAAGAGAACATAATCCGCGGTGATGCAGATAAGGCAATAGAGAACGCGGACTATGTTATAAGACGGCACTACACTACCCCGCATACAGAGCATGCATTCATGGAACCGGAAGCTGCTCTAGCAATTCCGGAGGGAGAAGGAATCCACTTATTCACATCAAGCCAGAGCGTATATGATGACCGCAGGGAATGTGCAAGGATGCTCAGGATAAGTGAAGACCTGGTACACGTTACGGCATGTCTTGTAGGCGGCGGATTTGGCGGTAAGGAAGATATGTCGCTGCAGCATCATGCGGCCCTTGCATGCTATCTTCTGAAGAAACCAGTGAAGCTGGTATTCTCAAGGCAGGAAAGCCTTATTGTCCATCCAAAGAGGCATCCAATGAGCATGGATCTGACACTTGCCTGCAATAAGGATGGGAAAATCATGGCACTCAAGGAAGATATCCTTGCAGACACCGGAGCCTACGCATCACTTGGAGGGCCTGTCCTGCAGAGGGCATGCACGCATGCAGGAGGTCCATACAATTTCCAGAACCTTAAAGTCAGGGGAAGGGCACTGTATACGAATAATGTCCCAAGCGGAGCATTCCGTGGCTTCGGCGTTACCCAGACATGCTTTTCAATTGAATCAGCTTTGGATGAGATGGCACACCTTATTGGAATTGATCCATTCAGGATAAGGGAGATCAATGTCATCAAGCCAGGAGAAGAGCTTCCAAACGGACAGATAGCAGGAGAGGACACTGCAGCTTATGAGGCGCTGATGTCCGTAAAAGATGCTTACTATGCAGCAAAGCATAAAGGCCTTGCATTAGGACTTAAGAATGCCGGCGTTGGCATGGGAATAAAGGATGTGGGGCGCTGCAGGATGAGCATTGAGAATGGCCATGTTCATATCAGGACAAGCGCTGCCTGCATGGGACAGGGACTAAAGACAATGGCCCTGCAGGTTGCAGTGGAAGAGACAGGACTAGGCCCGGATATCTTCATAGTGGAAGAGCCCGATACTGAACGCACTCCGGACAGCGGAACATCAACGGCCTCAAGACAGACATCTTTTACAGGGGAAGCTGTAAGGCTTGCAGCATCAGAACTGAAAAAAGCAATGGAAGGAAAGACGCTGGAAGATCTTGAGGGCTATGAATGCCAGAGGGAATTCTCTCCACCAACAGATCCTCTTGGTTCAAAGAAAAAGAATCCAGTCAGCCATCTAGCCTACTCTTACGCCGCACAGCTTGCAATACTCGGTGATGATGGGAAAATAGAGAAAATCATCGCTTCATCAGATGCGGGAACTGTCATAAACCTCACAATGATTGAAGGCCAGGTTGAAGGCGGCGTCGTTACCGGAATGGGTTATGCTGTAAGGGAGAATTTCATTACCGAAGAAGGCTTTGTGAAGAGCAGATATGGCACTCTAGGGCTCCTTAGGAGCACGGAAGTTCCAGAAATAGAGACAATATTCGTACATGCAGAAGGAAAAAGCGGAGGGCCATTTGGAGCCAAAGGCATTGGAGAGCTCTCGGCAATACCGACTGCACCTGCAATCAGGAACGCCTATTATGACTATGATGGCATTCCCAGATATTCACTTCCCCTTGACGGTACTCCATACAGGAAAGGGAAAAAATAAAAGTGATCCTTTGAAAAAAGAAACGGATGGCTCCTCCATTGGAGGAGTCATTCTTTACCATCAGGCAAAGGACAGGATCTCATCAATTTCAGCCTTAGTGAATGAGATATCGGTTTCAAACACCCTAATGTTCTCTTCAACCTGCTCCTTATTCCTTGCGCCTATTATCACAGTAGATACAGATCTTTCATTAAGAACGAAAGAGAGAGCCATTTCAGAGAGTTTCTGCCCCCTGGCATTTGCTATCTTCCTCAGTTCTTCAAGGCGTGCAATAAGGCCCTGAGTTATATCCTTTTCTTTCAGGAAATGATTCTCATGGGCCCTGGAATTAATGGGGAAATCTCCAGAAAGGTACTTATCTGTCAACAGTCCCTGGGCAAGAGGAGAGAAGACAGCTGCTCCCATTTTAAGCTGCTCCAGCTTTATGAAGAGATTATCATCATTGGCTGTCCTGTTCAGCAGGCTGTACCTGACCTGATCCATTACAGGATGGATATTATAAGCCGCAAGCAGCCTTACCATCTCATCAGCCTGCTTTGCGCTGTATTTTGATAGGCCGACATAAAGGGCCCTGCCGCTGTTCACGATATAAGCAAGCGCTTCTGCTGTTGCTTCCATAGGCGTTGATGGATCCGGCACATGATGGTAGAAGATATCTACATAGCTGAGTTTGAGCCTCTTCAGGCTCTGATCCAGGGAAGAGAGCAGATGCTTTTTTGTCCCTCCCGTGCCAAAAGGTCCCTGCCATGAATCATGACCGGCTTTCGTGCTTATCACGATCTCATCCCGGTGCGATGAAAAGCCATCAGCCATGATACGCGCAAAATTCCTCTCAGCCTCCCCTACAGGAGGTCCGTAGTTATTGGCAAGATCGAACGAGTTGATCCCGCCATCAAAAGCAGAATATACCATGCCTTTCATTTCACTGTAGTCTGCAGCCTGACCGAAATTATGCCAGAATCCCAGAGAAAGCGCAGAGATTTTCAATCCTGAATTTCCAACTGATCTATATTCCATGGCTCAATAGTAGCACAAAATAAAAGCACTCCCAACAGAAAACGGGAGTGCCATGCATTTACCATATTTCCTCAGTTTTTCTTCTTGAGAGGGATTATGAGGTTCAGAAGGATTCCAACAAGTGTTGCAAGAGCAACAGAGCCAAGGGAGAATGTAATGGACTGGCCAACTGTGAACTGCAGAAGTCCTCCGCCAATTCCGATTACAAGGATAATTGAGGAAATTGTAAGGTTCCTCTTATCTTCATAGTCTACCCCGGACTCTACAAGTGTCCTCAGTCCTGACGATGCTATAACACCGAAGAGGAGCATTGAAATTCCTCCGAGCACCGGATTTGGTATGGTCTGGATAAGTGCACTGAATTTAGGGAACAGTGAAAGCAGCACTGCAATAACGGCAGCTCCTCCTGTAACCCATACACTGTATACTCCTGTAATTGCAAGAACGCCGACATTCTCTCCATAGGTCGTGTTTGGTGGACCTCCCCAGAAAGAAGCCCAGCTTGTTGCAAGGCCATCGCCAAGAAGAGTTCTCTTAAGCCCCGGATCCTCATAGAAATCCTTTCCTACAACACGTGAAATTACCAGGGTATCACCAAGATGTTCGCAGATTGTTGCAAAAGAAACGATCATGAATGTGATTACCGGAACAAATGCAAACTTTGGCAGTGCAAAGTGAGGGAATCCAACCCAGGCAGCATTGGCAACGCCAGAGAAGTCTATAAGATCGTAAGCAGGGAAGAATATGCCCATAATCAATGTGAACAGGTATCCGGCTGCAAGCCCGAAGAGTATTGGGATGATACTGAAAAAACCCTTGAAGAACACATTCATTATTACGGTGACAGCAAGTGTCACTACAGCAATTGACAGATAGACAAGGCTGTATGTATCTGGATTAGACGTATCCACAAGCATTGCCATATTCATTGCAGTTGGCGCAAGATTGAGGCCTATTACAATGATTACAGATCCGATGACTACTGGTGGCAGTGCCCTGTGAATCCAGTTAGAACCTGCAAACTTGATGATCAGTGCCACAATTGAGTACATGATACCGGATGCAAACGCACCTCCCATTGCATAAGCCCATCCATACTGGCTGCTTATCGCAATAAGAGGAGAGATGAATGCAAAGGATGAGCCGATGAATGCCGGCACCTTTGCCTTTGTGATCAGAATGTAGATTAAAGTTCCTGTTCCCGCAGTAAACAAAGCAGTTCCCGGATCAAGCCCGACTAGAATCGGTACGAGGATCGTAGAACCGAACATGGCAAAAACATGCTGAATGGAAAGCGGAATCCATTCCTTTACTGGCGGACGGTCAGATGGTCCATACTGGACTCTCTTTACATCGTCTTTCATTAGATGCCTCCTAAAGGAACATCATATATTCTATACTGCATGCATTTAAAGTGGGTAGAAAGATTTTTCGCTATTTTAATCCTGCTATTTCCCGCTCTGCACTTTCCACTGCTTTTATCACAGCTTCTGTAATCAGTTTCTGGTACCTCTTCGGTGCACGTGAAAGGAATTCCTCGATCTCCTGATTCTTAAGGGGACAGCGTTTTGCCAGAGCCACGACATCTTTCTTCTGAAGGACATTCACCGAGGGAGTATTGAAGCGCTCTGCAATGCGTTCCCTTGCATTGAAGATGTGCCTGAGGTATATCCTCTCTTGAATGGAAAGGCTTTTAGTGTTGCATATCTTCATCCAGCCTGGTTTTGATTCCTTCACATCTGCAACATCTTTCATGGCAGATAAAGCCATCTTAAGTTTCTTTTTCTCCTCAGCTTCCTTCATCAGTGCATCCTTAAGGTCAAAAAGGTATGCGACATCCAGAAGCGCATAGTTCAGCATATCTGGAGAAAGAGGACGCTTCATCCAGTTTTCCTGCTGTCTTGTTTTCTTGTTTTCTTTCCTCTCCACACCAAGGAACCGGGAAACTACCTCATCAAGGCCATGGACATCACCCAAGGCCCTGGAAAGGACCCTTAAGTCAAATACGTTCACGGCTTTCACCTTATGCTTCTTATAAAGTATTGACAGGTCTGAATGGCACTCAAACCAGATTTTCTCCGTCTTTATTGCAAATAATGAAGCCAGGCTCCTGTCTGTTATATCATTTGAAAGCACATCCACGATATAGAAAGCATTCCTGTCATATATCTGGATTATGGATATATGCTCGCCATATATATGCAGGTTGCACTCTTCCTCAAAATCCACAGCAATGGCATCAAGGGTCTCAAAATACTCAATTAATTCAAAAAGCCTTTCATCCGTTGTTACATATTCAAATTCAATGTTCATAGCGTTTTGCCATATTACTGCATTTTTCCCTGTATTGTAAAACGAAATCCTCAGGTTCCAGCGGGTCTGCTGCATCCCCATAGAAAAGTATGCGCGAAAGAAGCTCAGTATCATTCGTGATCGGAATGCTCAGTTCTATAGTATCACTGTCAATATGCTTTATTTTCTGGTCTTTCTGCCATACCTGGGCAGAAACTATGTGTGCAGCCCAGCCATAGAACCTTATCCTGTATATCCTCGGCTCAGAGCTGTCATGGTAGATGCCATATCCAGAGAGGACTTTCTCAAGTTCATCTGGATCATTGAATGAAATATCCTCATCCGTAATTGCGGCTCCTGTAATCCTGGAGAGGCTGAATGTCTGGATCTTTCCATTGAATGCTGCAAGCATATACCATATTTCCGTATAGTTCACAAGCTTCAATGGCTCAAGCACCCTATCACTCTCCCCTTTGCTGCTTTTATAAGAGATCCTGATGCGCCTGTTTTGCTTCATTGCCTTAAGGATCATGGCATATATTGATGGAGAGTAGTTTTCCTTTGCATAGCTTTTATAGCTGATATACTCAGCATCCCTGTTCACAAGGGAAGAAGAAGACCTGAACCGGTCCCCTCCTTCCTTTCCTTTTGCAAGAGTAAGCGTTTCATTGGTACGCCATTTATCCAGCCTCTGCCTGGATTCCTCTGTTAGGCGGTATGCGGGAATTGACCTGTCGAATATGATATCGAGGTTGCCGCAGGAGAGAGGACATCTGGTTGTCAGGTATTCCTTGTCCCTCTGGATCTGTTTAAGTGAAACTTCAAAGTGCCTGGCAACTTCTGATCTTTTGAAATAGCCTTTCTCTGCAAGCTCATCTATTATGTAGAATATCCTCTCTGTCTGGCTCATACGACGATTATAGCCCAAAAGGAATGCCTTATGAAGGATATCAGGCTTCTTCTATCACATACAGCCTTGCACCGTTATCCCCAATAGTCCTGGATGCAGGGAAAAATCCGTTTCCCGTAAACTGTGGAGGAAGGGCAATCCCCGCATTCTTCAATATATCTCCAGATATCACGGCATCGTAAGGGACCTTTCCAGATCTCTCATAATCCTGATAAAGCGAGCCAAAGAAATCAGGGGGGATCATTACTTCCCGTTCCCATATGCGGTAAATCTTACATTCATCCAGGAATGGAAGCCTGATCCTGTCTGCACGCCCTGTATTCGGCATATTATGTATAACATACTCCATCAGTATGGTAGTCTTTCCATAGGTCACAGTCCAGAATACTGTCTCTTCAGAAAGGCTTTCCAGCTTGCGGAATATCCCCCTCTGGAATACATGCCTGTATTTCTTATAGAACGTTATCTGCCTCCTTACAGCTTCCTTTTCGGATGCTGTAAGCTTATTAAGGTCAAGCTCATAGCCAAGTAGGCCGAATGCAGAGACTGCGAAGCGGCTGTCTATGAGGCTCTGCCTGAGGCTCTGATGTGCAGGGGATGCTGAAACATGAGCGGCCATCGTTGAGAGAGGGAATCCCATAAGTGTCCCTTCCTGTATCTTCAGCCTGTGAAAGAGATCTGTATTGTCGCTGGTCCATATCTGGCTTAGAAAGCACAGCTGTCCAAGATCATACCTGTTGCCGCCAGAAGCACAGCCTTCAAACAGTATGTACGGGAACCTCCTTGTGATTCTCTCATAGAGATCATAAAGCCCAAGCATGTATCTGTGCATGAGTTCCCCAGAGCTTCCTGCGTCCCCGTTTTCTGTATAGTAGTCTGTAATAGTGCGGTTCATATCCCACTTCACGTACTCGATATTTGCACTGCTGAATACCCTTTCCAAAGCGTTGAAAATATAATCCCTTACATCCTTGCGGGAGATATCGAGAACCAGCTGATGCCGGCATATTCCGGCTCTCCGTCCAGGAATTCTTATCACCCAGTCCGGATGATCCCTGTAGAGATCTGAATCCTCGTTCACCATCTCCGGCTCCACCCACAGTCCGAACGAGAGTCCCATATCATTTATCTTTCCTGCAAATTCACCAAGGCCATTAGGGAAAAGATCCTTGTTCACTATCCAGTCCCCCAGCCCTTTAGTATCATCACGCCTTGAGCCGAACCATCCATCATCCAGCACAAAAAGCTCAAAGCCAAGCTCTGAGGCTGTAGCGGCAAGCTTAAGCAGGCTTTCCTCTGTAAAGTTGAAATAAGATGCTTCCCAGCTGTTAATGAGAATAGGCCTTTCCTTTTCCTTCCAGCTTCCGCGGCTGATGAACTTCGAAACAAAGTTCTGGAAGTTTATGGATACGCTCTCCTTATCCTCTCCAAATGTTACGGCTGCCTCAGGGGTTGCAAAACGCTCACCTTTCCTCAGAACCCATGAGAATGCAAAATCATTGATGCCTGTCACGATGCGTGTCTTGCCAAATGGTGAGACATCTATGATCTCTGCGTGGTTCCCTGAATAGATCAGGTTGAAGCCATATACGCTGTTTTGCCGCTTTAGAAATACTAGAGGGCTATGTTCGTTCGAACTCGTTCCAAGCTTGCTGTCTATCTTGACAATTCCGGGAAGAAGCTTCCTCTCATTCTCATTCCTCTCCCTTGCCCAGGCCCCGTCATAGCTGAGGAGGCTGAAATCATCATATGGGAAATCAATAGAGAGGGATGAAGCCCTGTTGAGCGTCAGCTCAAAGCCTTCCTGGTTCTCAATTACTGCAGAGCGAAGGATCACATCCTCCTCTTCATAAACCGTATAGAACAGATGAATGTATATATCCAGGCTCTCATCCTTCAGAATAAGCTCAAGAGTCTCGGTATTTTCATCAGAGAGGGCATGGGCAATAAATGAGTTGTCCTTTCCCCTGAAAATCCTGTAGTCACTGAAAAGGAATGAAAGCGTCTTAAGTCCATTAAGGTATGTTACGGAAAGCGATGCTTCCCTACTATCCCCTGCACCTTCTGTTGAATATTCATAAAGGATACGGTCATGGAAATACCTCTGATGAGCCTCATCAAAGTAAGGCACAGTCCCTATGTTGATATCAAATGACTCCGAGATATGCTCAAGGCCTTGAATATTGCCTATCCTTTTCCCATAGTAGACATGATCCACTACCCCGATTTCCAGGATCCTCATGATATAAGAACTGCTCTTGGTGCAAATGATGAAATAATTGTTTTCCTTCCTTATCACTGCAATCTCCTTCTGGAAAAAGTATATGACAGAGGATGAGATAGTCAAGGAAATACATCTCACGGACAACAGCATTCAGAACAAGACTGCCAGTTTTTCCTGCTGTATCTTCAGAAAAAAATTAAGCCACCCTTTTGGTGGCTGAGTCTCTTAGAGAGAGAAGATCTGCGTTCCTTATGGGATCTCCATAGTGCTCGTGAGCTTTGATCTCCTTAACGCAGAACTAGCTTTCTTCTTTTATCTGAGATCAATATAGCATCCTTATAAGAAGGAATGATAAAGATTGCGTTAATTCTTCGTAAAAATCCCCAGGCTTTGACCTGGGGACCAGAATAAGGAGATTATCCCTTATTTCTTTAGAGCTGCCTCTAGAGTGTCGAGCATGTCTGATAGTTCCTTTGGCAGGTGAGAACCGAACTTTGGATAGTGGTTAGTCCTGATATCCTCAACTTCCTTGAGCCATCCAGCCTTGTCAACTGTGAGAAGAGCTTTCATATCTTCTTCACTTACACCCTCTGGGCGGTCAATAGCATCAACTGTTGGCATGATGCCAATTTCAGTATCAACTGTCTTAGCTACTCCGTCGCAGCACTCGAAAATCCACTTGAGAACACGGCTGTTGTCACCGTATCCTGGCCAGAGCCACTTGCCATCGCTTGTCTTCCTGAACCAGTTAACATAGAAGATCTTTGGAAGGACGTCCTGGCTTGGAGCTGCCTTGCCTACGTCAATCCAGTGCTGGAAATAGTCACCCATGTTATATCCGCAGAATGGGAGCATTGCAAATGGGTCTCTCCTGATTGTTCCAGCCTTTACATCGAGTGTTGCTGCTGTAACTTCAGATCCAACGATTGATCCAAGGAATACACCATGGTTCCAGTTCCTTGCCATGTGAACCAGAGGAATTGTTGAAGGCCTTCTTCCACCGAAGAGGATAGCAGAAATTGGAACTCCTGCAGGATCTTCCCACTCTGGTGCGATGCATGGGCACTGTGAAGCTGGTGCTGTGAAACGTGAATTTGGATGTGCAGCAGGAGTCTGCTCCTTGTTGCCCTTGTCCTGAATCCATTCATTTCCGTGCCAGTCAATAAGCTTGCCAGGAGCATCGTATCCGATTCCTTCCCACCAGATATCCTTATCTTCTGTAAGTGCTACGTTTGTAAAGATTGTGTTCTTGCTTGCAGCCATAAGAGCGTTATAGTTGCTGCTTGCGCTTGTTCCAGGAGCAACACCGAAGAATCCAGCTTCTGGGTTAATAGCATAAAGCCTTCCATCCTTTCCTGGCTTCATCCATGCAATGTCATCTCCGATTGTCTCAACTTTCCATCCTGGGATTGTTGGGATAAGCATAGCAAGGTTTGTCTTTCCGCAAGCTGATGGGAAAGCACCAGTTACGTACTTGCTCTTTCCTTCTGGGTTTGTAATCTTGAGGATGAGCATGTGCTCTGCAAGCCATCCCTCATCGCGTGCAAGAACGCTGGCAATTCTGAGAGCAAGACACTTCTTTCCAAGCAGTGCGTTTCCACCGTATCCAGAACCATATGACCAGATTTCCCTTGTCTCTGGGAACTGGCTGATATACTTATGCTCCATTGGGGCACATGGCCACTGACCATTGTCGCTCTCGCCCTTTGCAAGTGGCTTACCAACAGAATGCAGGCATGGTACGAAATATCCATCTGTTCCGAGGAGGTCAAGAACCTTTACTCCAACACGTGTCATGATCATCATGTTGCAAACAACATATGCGCTATCTGTGATCTCAACACCGATCTTGGAAATTGGAGAACCAAGAGGACCCATTGAGAATGGGATAACGTACATTGTGCGGCCATGCATACAGCCCTTGTAGAGCTCTGTCATTGTAGCCTTCAGTTCTTTTGGATCAATCCAGTTATTTGTAGGACCAGCATCTTCCTGCTTCTCTGCAGCAATGAATGTCCTTTTCTCAACACGTGCTACGTCTGAAGGATCAGAGCGGAACAGTACGCATCCTGGCTTCTTCTCTTCATTAAGACGGGTTGCCAACCCTGAATTTACACATCCATCGATCAACTCATCATACTGAGCCTTCGATCCGTCAGCGATTACGACATCATCTGGTTCGCAGAGTGCTTTGATCTCTTCAATCCAGCTGACGAGTTTAGCATGCTTAAGATCATTTACCGTCATCAGAATTCTCCTTATAAAAAATCTGGATAGGTCCAGAATATTTTTCTCCTCTTAAGAGTAGCGGAATACACCTCTTTTTGCAATAAGATATTTAATTATCTATTTCGGCTTTCAGTGCAGATTTCCATGAGTTCGCGTGTAGCATGTAACATACAAATCAGGTGGAACATCCTTTGGAACATCGAGCAGGACATCTGCAATTCCTTTCAAACGGTCCCTTATGCTCTTTTTACCCTTTGATTTGTCATCCTCAATCTCCTTGACAAGATCACGTACGACATCCTGGGCATTCAGCAGTTCTTCAGTAACGACTTTGAATCTTCCAGCCAGGTCCTTAAGCATTTTCGTTCCAAAATTCGGATGCTTTTCCAGAAACTCCTGAAAGTGTTCCTCCTCTATCTCAATCAGCACTGAATCCTCTACAGCCACAGCCGTACTGTTCCTTGGCTCCCCCTCAAGAAGTCCCATTTCCCCAAGGCTTGAGCCCTTTTCATTCAGGACAATCAGCGCAAACTGGTCTTTAGTCCCGTAATTCAGATAGAGTGCAACTGCTCCGCTTATCAGGACAAACATCGTATTGCACTCATCCCCCTGCCTGTAAAGCACATGCCCCTTTTCCAGATTGATGACTTTATTTCCAGCATCATATTCCATAAGCGCCTCCTCTAAGTTTTCAAATATTATATTCTCTTTGCCTCCATTTTGGTACACTTTGGCTATGATAGAACTATCACTTCCAGCAGGAAAACTTGAAAATGCCATTTATGCATTCCTTGGCGGTGCCGATTCCGTTTATTTTGGACTGAAAGAATTCTCTGCACGTAAAGGTGCAGGAAATTTCAGCATCAGCGATTTCAGGAAAATAAGGCGCTATGCAAAAGAAAGGAATAAGAAGATATACATAACAATCAACACGCTCATAAAAGACAGTGAGCTTGAAAACGTATTTTCCCTTTTGAAAGAGATTGAAAAGTATGGATGTGATGGCATCATTGTGCAGGATCTGGGGGTGATAAGAATCCTGAGAAACTATTTCCCTGACCTCAGGATCCATGCGTCCACACAGCTGGCAGTACATACAGACTGTGGGGTCAGGATGATGAAGGATCTTGGAGCTGAGCGGGTTGTGCTGTCCAGGGAACTGAGCCTGAAGGAGATAGAAGGCATAAGGAGAAAAAACAGGGACATAGAACTCAAGGTATTCATCCATGGTGCCATGTGCTATGGCTTTTCAGGGCTTTGCATGGCTTCCCTTTACAAGACTGGGCGCAGTGCAAACCGCGGAGAATGTGCCCAGATCTGCAGGACATGGTTCAATTATGGGAATGAGAAACTTTACCCATTCAGCATGCGCGATATGGATGCGGGAGAAAGGATAAGGGAGCTTGAGAGAATCGGCATAGACAGCGTGAAAGTCGAAGGCAGGATGAAAGGAGATGAATATGATTACTTCACTGCAAAGTACTACCGGTCACTGCTTGATGGCACCCATGAGGAGGACAAGCATGCCTACACATTCCTCAGGGAACACTCAGATGGCTACTTTGAGTATTCTGGAGCAAACCATAAGGATCTCATAACAGATAACTACACAGCACACGCGGGAAAGGTCATCGGATCTGTCATCTCCCAGAACGGAAAAAGGGTAAAAGTGCGGCTTAATGAGGAAATAAAGGACCGCGACGGCCTTATGTTTCTCAGGGGAACTGATGCCTATAAGTTCTCAGCAAGGCTGGCTAAGAATGATGAGCTCATCCTCAGCGAGGAGATAAAGCTCAGCTATGGAACTCCGCTTTATAAGATCAGTGATGCTTCAATGAACCTGAAGAAGATAAATACTGATTCCCTGAAGGAAGAGAAGGAAATCATAAGAGCGGAAGTGATTATTTCTGATGGTATTCTCACGGTAAAAACGGAAAACCTTGAAAGGCGGTATGATGTGACAACCATGAAGGCCGAGAAGAATCAGGATCAGAATATGATAAAAGCCCTTGAACAGAGTCAGGAGGACGTCGGACTTGGAATTGTCCTTCAAAACAGTGAGAAGCTGTTCATCCCGGCAAAGGAGCTGAAAGAAAGGAGAAGGGAATTCATCTCTGAACTGATCAGCAGTCCAAGGCCTGAGAAGACATACATAATGCCTTCAGGAACAGATGAGGGCATAGCACTTCCAGAGAGGTCTCTCCTCTCAGGAGAAATATATCCATGGAATGAGGAAGGCGTGCTGATAGATGGAGTTACATACATAACACTTCCTGCAGTCACATATGAGGAAGAAAGGAAATACAGCAATCTCCTGAAAAAGGCAGAAAGCATCACTACCCCGCTGCTTATCGGGCTGAACAATATTGCGGATGTCTATTTTGCAATGCACCATCCCCAGTATAAGTATTTTATGGACATATACCTTTACGCATCGAATATTGAGTCTGTTGCCTTGATAAAAGATCTTCTGAAAGAAAGCTTAGCCGGTGCATACGCACCTGCTGATTTTGATGAAGGGAAAACAGGCTATCCTGTAAAAGTCACAAAACTGAACGGATACCGCCTTCCCATTTTCATATCCAGGAGCTGTTTCAGGCATGACAGCCTGAAAGAAGACTGCCAGGGCTGTTCAAGACATCATGAATATGCAATTGAACAGAATGGGAAACGCCTTAACGTAATTGTTGATAAGTGCAATACGGTTGTAAAAGAAGAGCCCTCACGCTAAGGGCCCGTATGCTTATATCAATGCATATTTCTGAACGAATGCTTCTGCGTTCTGTATTGACCCGCCGGCTGCACCCTTTACGATGTTGTTCACAAGCAGGCAGAAACCGATCTTTCCATTCTTTTTCTTCAGCCTTCCAGTATATACAACCATGCCTTTCGGATTGCCCCAGAAAGCATACTTCGGCTGAGGGAATGTAGGCTCTGCGGAATACTGGATTGGCTGAGCCGGTGTGGAAGGAAGCTCTGGAACTGTATTGAAATTCTTCCAGTCGTCAATAATCATCTCTTCTGTCGGATCCTCTTCCGTCTCAAGCCATACCGTCTCCAGATGGCCAAACATGACAGGAACCCTTACAGTATATGCATAGACTTCAGGATCGATGGAAAGGATCTTCTTGATTTCCTTTTCAATCTTCTCCTCTTCTCCCTTGATGAAAGGGATACAGTTATCTGTGATGTCGAATGAAGAAAGTCCAGGATAGCCGGCACCTGATACACTCTGGTAGCTGTTTATGGTAATGGTCTTGATACCATACTTCCTCAGTGGAGCAAGAGCCATTGCAAGTCCGGTTGTGACACAGTTTGCGTTTGTTACGCAGAATCCTGTCTGAGGATAGCCCTGTTTCCTGATCAGCTCAAGCTGGTCCACATTTGTATCAGGAATAAGAATTGGAACATTCGAATCATATCTCATTGCTGCAGCATTGGAAAAGACATAGAAACCGTTTGCTCTCAGCTGTGGCTCTGCTTCTGATGCAACTGCAGCCGGAAGTGCGGAGAATACGATTTTGACCCCAGCTTCCTTCATCTGCACATAATTGAATTCCCTGACATCCATGTCCTTGATGCACTCAGGCATCTCGAATGGCATGACCCAATGTACGGTTGCCGCATATTTCTGTCCGACACGTGCTGCGGATGCGGTTACGTAACTCAACTCAAACCATGGGTGTTCTGATAACATCCACATGAAAACCTGGCCAACTGCACCAGTAGCGCCAATAACGGCGACTTTGATTTTCTCTCTTTCCATTACCGCTGTAATCATCCTTATAATGAAATGTAAGGCAAGATTAATTCTTTTATTCCTGTTGGTCAATTACTTTCGTCTGTAATTGTTAAAAATCTCACATTTTGTTATTATTAAAACATAATATACTTCTTGCCATTTCCTTGAAAATACGCTATTTTACCTTTAGTTATCATTTCGGGGCTGTAGCTCATCTGGCTAGAGCGATTGAATGGCATTCAATAGGTAGTCGGTTCAAGTCCGATCAGCTCCACTTAAAACAGCTCCCTCAAAGTCAGGGAGCTGTTTCGTTTTTCAGAGCTTCCGGGAATAGAGAATCACCGTAAAACAAGTATTTTGCCAGATCCGATAGTTACCTACCCCATCACGCTGAAAGCAAATTCATAAGCAGAGAAACCATTGCATCTTTTTATATTGTTTAGAATGATTGCTTTTACTTTTCCAGGCAACAGTGGCTTAAAATCACTATAACCTTTGCTTGATCATAAAAGTTTGCATAAACTATTCATATGAGAATAAAGCGGCATGTATGGCGATGAGGAAAAAACTCCTAAGGGACGGAAAATGATGGGACGGAATCTTATAATAGGCGACATTCATAGCAGATACGGAAAGCTTATGAACGTACTCAAAAAAGCATGCTTCAATCCTGATGCCGATATCCTCTACTCTACCGGTGACCTCTGCGACCGGGGAGATAAGCCTGTAGAAGTGCTTGACTGCCTGATGGGGTTTGGAAAATCGTTCTGCCCTGTACTTGGCAACCATGATTCCTGGCTTGAATACTGGCTTCATACAGGAACTGCCGATCCACTCTGGATAGAAAGGAACGGAGGAGATATCACAGTCGAAAAGCTGTCTGCTAAGCCTGCAAAGTGGCTTGAGAAGCTTAGAAAATGGATTGAGGAAATTCCTCTTTTAAGGATCACTGAGACGGACATCATCATGCATGCAGGTCTTCCTAAGGGAGTGAATGAGGAAAAACTCATCAGCATCGCCAGGACAAAGCGCCCCACTCCGATCTTCATGACAGAAATCGAGTTCATGAACCTTATAAGGATGGGCATCGACATGAGGGAATATGAAACGCTTGAAGAGCTGTACTGGGATAGAGACTATCTGATCTCAGCCATTACAAGTGAATACGGAGATAAGGACGTGATGCCTCCACTCAGGACCAGCAGGAACATATGGATAGGCCATTCGCCCATGAGATCAGGAAAGCCATTTCACTCTGAGTCCTATCATCTATGTGCCATTGACACGGGTGCAGGAAAAGACGGGCCTCTGACTGTCATGGATATGGATACAACGGAATTCTGGCAGGCATAAACCGGTAAAAACAAAACCTCTGCCACCCATGAAAGGATGGCAAAACGCAGTTATCATCTCTCCAGCTGTCTCATAGCCTTAAGCCTTGAGAAAATCACACAGGTAAGCACCCCCATTACGCCGATTACGGAAAAAAGGAATGCAGAGCCAGACCCTTTTCCTGTTCCAAACAGGTTCCTTAGGATAATGCTGGAACTCCCAGCCATGAACGGTTCAAATACGCTGTCAACAAGGAATCCACCAGCAAGGTATCCAAGAGGAATGGTGAAGAACTGAAGCATATTTCTTGCAGAATACACCCTTCCCTGCATGAGAGGCGGAATCTGGCTTCTCATCAGTGCATCCAGATTTGTGTTCATTACAGGGATGAAGAGCCATCCGAGGAATGCCCCTATACACCACATTACAGGGCTTTTAAAGAAAGCAAGCATGAAGTTCTCCGTACTCATTGCGATAAACAGCGAACTTATGATTACCCTCACCCTGCTCTTTGGAGATGGCATCATGGTGGCAATTGCACTTCCGGCAATCATGGCTATGCCTGCCGCTGACTGTACGGCAGCAAGCACACTCTCATCTTCCAAACTTAGGATCATGGCAGGAAGTGCAGCATTATAGATCGAAGCTATGAAATTGATCGCAGCAAGGAATAATATTACCTGGAGTATTCCGGCATTTATCCTGAAGAACCCCAGTGCTTCCTTCAGATCCATCAGGATATGGCTGTCCTTCCCTTTTATGCTGCCAGGCTCCGGTATCCTGACAAAGAGCAGGAGAGAAAGGAATGCCACCGTGAATGTCAATAGATCTGCGGCAATCACAAGGCTAAGGCCTCCGGCAGAATACAGGGCTGTTGCAATCAGTGGAGATGCCATATTGATTACACTGTATGCAAGAGCATTGAGGCTCCCTGCTTTCTGGTACTTATCCTCGGGCGTAACCAGTGTAATTGCAACCTCGCTTGCAGGCTGCTGGAATGCCTGCGCTGTTCCAGTGATGCAGTTCACTAAATAGATATGCCATAGTTCAAGATTTCCCGAAAGCCATATTAAAAGTATCGTGAATGTGCATAATGCTGCTGCCGTATCGGAAAGAAGCATCAGGCGTTTCTTATTCATCCTGTCAGTCAGAGTTCCTACAGGAAGCGAGAGAAGAATATAAGGCACATAAGAAGATACTGTAAGAAGTGCAGTGCTCAGTGCAGATCCAGTCTCACCATAAGCCCATAAAATAAGCGCAAATGGCGTCAATGACGATCCAAGACGTGAAAGTGTCTGGGTTGCCCATAGTAGCAGGAAATTGTTGAAATTCTTTTTATCTTTCATTGCTTTGCTCCTTTATGATTTTTTTCTGAAGCAAAGCCTGGCGGACCTGTTTATCTATGCTCCATGCGGCCGTCCGCTTCAGGCTTCGCAGGGAGCTGCTGCAATACAAAGCATAGGAAAAGTTCTCCTTATTAATCTGTCTGAAGGGTAACAGAAAAAGACTGATTGGCACAAGGTGTCCACAGGGAAATGGATAAAATGGAGAAAGGTCTGCCGGCATGGATCGGATCAGGAGGGCCACCGCTATCATTAACGTTCTTGCCTTCTGGTATTCTTTCTGCGAAGATAATACTGATATGACCGGCTTAAAGAAGAGAGTTATCTTATCATTTACCATTTTTGCCATGTTTTTTGGTGCAGGGAACCTCATATTCCCCCCATTTCTTGCATATAAAGCCGGCGAAAACGCAGGCATTGCATTCCTGGGATTTGTCATAACTGCCATAGGGCTTCCGGTATTATCCCTTATCGCAATAAGCCGGGCAGGGTCTGCGGAAAAGCTTGCAGGCAGGGTGCATCCTGCATTCGGCATAATATTCACAGTTGCCATCTATCTCGCAATTGGCCCTTGCCTTGCGATTCCAAGGACTGCAAGCACAAGTTATGAAATGCTTGTGAAGGCATATCCTTTTGACAGCATGGCTTCAAGGCTTATCTATTCCGCCATCTTCTTTTTCCTGAGTTCACTCATTGCACTGCGCCCGGAAAAACTGACAAGAAGGCTTGGGAGAATACTCTCTCCAGCACTCGTGCTGCTGATAGTCATTCTCTTTGTTTTTTCGCTCTCTGTTCCATATGATTCAAACATGCCAGCAAAGGATGCCTATTCAGAAAGCGCATTCCAGACTGGTTTTACTGATGGCTATCAGACAATGGATGCCTTAGCCGGACTGGTATTCGGAATAATACTTTCAATCAATGTAAAGGCTATCGGGACGGAGAAAGGGAAAGAGAGAAGAGAGGAAGCAATCGCAGCAATCGGCGGAGGAATACTGCTTCTGGCAATCTATCTCATGATAGTGTCCGTCGGCCTTTCTGCAAGAAGCTTTTCCTCTGATGCATCAAATGGTGCTGAAGTCCTGTCTGAGATGGCTTACCATGTCTCCGGCAGCTTTGGCCGCCCGATACTGGCCCTGATCTTCATCATCGCATGCTTTAACACCTCAGTAGGACTGCTTTCTTCTTGTGGGGAATTCTTCAACAGGCTATACAGCAGAATCAGCAGGACAGCATGGATATTCATCTTCGCTTTCTTCTCCTTCCTGATATCCAACATAGGGCTCGATGCCATTATCAGAGTCTCAAGCCCCATACTTACATTGCTCTACCCTGCAGCCATAACACTGATAGGCCTGTCGTTTATCAAGGACACGGACAAGCTGCACTGCACATATGTGTTCAGTGTAACTCTTGCCCTCCTCTTTTCCCTGCTGACGATACTGAAGCTGTTCTCATCACCGTTCATATGGCTGCCACCTGCAATTATTGGGGGAATCGCAGGCTATTTGCTTGACAGGAAAAAGAGTTTGAAACAAGGATAGAACAGAACTTTTTTATTTTGTATTGGAGGAAGCAGATGCTGGACAGATCAAATATGCCACGCCTTGGATTCGGGCTGATGAGACTCCCGGAAGTTAATGGAAACGTAGATATTGAGACAGTAAAGGAGATGGTGGATCTTTACATGTCTTCTGGAATGAACTATTTCGATACCGCCTATGTCTACCACAACGGGAAATCAGAAAACGTAGTGAAGGAAGTTCTTACAGAACGTTATCCAAGAGAGTCTTTCAGGCTTGCCACAAAACTCCCTGGATGGGTCCTGGAAAAAGAGGATGATGTTGAAAGAATCTTTAGCGAACAGCTTGAAAAGACAGGTGTCAGTTACTTTGACTTCTATCTCCTTCACAGCATAGAAGAAGGCCCCAGGATAGAAAAATATGAAAAATACCATTGCTTTGAATGGGGAGCAGAAAAGAAGAAGGAAGGCAGGATCAGGAACTTCGGATTTTCATTCCATGGATCTCCTGAGCTGCTTGAGAATGTGCTGGATAGGCATCCTGATGTGGATTTCGTTCAGATCCAGCTGAATTATGCAGACTGGAATAACCAGCTGGTCCAGTCAGGGCGGCTATATGAAATACTTACAGAAAGGAATATCCCTATAATTGTGATGGAACCGGTAAAAGGAGGGACGCTTGCCCGGCTTCCGGAAGAAGCTGGGAAAATCCTGCATGATGCAGATAAGGATGCCTCCCCTGCTTCATGGGCACTGAGATTTGTTGGGTCTCTTGATGGAGTCATGACAATACTAAGCGGCATGTCCACCATCGAACAGATGAAAGACAACATAAGGACAATGAAGGACTTCACTCCGCTAAGCGAAAGTGAAAAGGACACAGTAAAGAAAGTCGTCGCCATTCTGCAGGACAAAGAGCTTGTTGAGTGCACGTCATGCCGCTACTGCACTCCAGGCTGTCCAATGAACATCAGCATACCAGATATATTCCGTGCCCTGAATATGGCAAGGCTCTATCCTAACGACAACCGGCCAAGGATGTTCTACTCATCACTGGTTGACCGCGGATCAGGAAAAGCAAGCGAATGCATAAAGTGCAGGCAGTGCGAAGATGCATGCCCTCAGCACCTCAGGATCACTGAACTTCTTGAAGAAGCTGTAGATAAGCTTGAAAGTCCAAGGAAGTGACAAACACAAGGCTCCATACGGGGCCTTTTATTTTTGGTCTGGAAAATGCAAATTTCCATATGGAAATAATTGAGGCTTAGCAATATCATATCGTTCCGTTATGAGTAGTACAAAGTCACACGAAATCGACATGACGACGGGACCTCTCATCTCAAAGATCCTCGCCTTCTCCATTCCCTTGATGCTTTCGGGAATTCTGCAGCTTCTGTTCAATGCTGCAGATATCATAGTAGTTGGTCAGTTCACAAGTTCGCAGGCTATGGCTGCTGTAGGATCCACAGGATCCCTAAACAATCTGATCGTAAACATATTCCTTGGCCTTTCAATAGGATCAAGCGTCCTGATGGCAAGGTACTATGGAGCCCATAGCAAAGATAATATACATGATCTTGTCCATACATCCATCCTTCTTTCAGTACTCTGCGGCATAGTTCTTGTAGTACTTGGATTGCTGCTGGCAAATCCCATTCTGACACTTATGGGAACGCCGTATGATGTAATAGGCCAGGCAGTGCTTTATATGAGGATAGTATTTCTCGGGATGCCAGCCATGCTTGCCTATGACTTTGGAGCTGGAATATTAAGGGCAGTCGGAGACACAAGAAGGCCACTGGCTTACCTTTTCATATCTGGAATCATAAATGTCTGCCTGAATCTTTTCTTTGTCATCGTATTCCATATGGGAGTAGCCGGTGTTGCAATAGCAACCATTGTCTCACAGTACATCTCAGCACTGCTTGTCATCAGGTGCATGATAAAATCTGACAGTGTTTATCACCTGAATTTAAGGGAACTGAAGATCAGGAAGGACAAGCTTATCCAGATTGTGAGAATCGGACTCCCTGCAGGAATACAGGGAGCTGTATTCAGCATATCCAATGTCCTCATTCAGTCTTCAATAAATTCATTTGGATCCATAGCTGTAGCAGGAAACACAGCTGCATCGAATATTGAGGGCTTCGTATATACCGCCATGAACTCGATCTACCAGGCATCAACCAACTTTACAAGCCAGAATGTAGGAGCCCATAAGAAAGAAAGGGTCACTCCAGTACTTCTTTCATGCCTGCTGATAGTGACTATCGTAGGTCTGCTCCTGGGAGGATTTGCAGTAGTTTTTTCCAGGGAACTTCTTGGCATATACTCATCAGATCCAGAGGTTATCCAGTATGGTATTGGAAGGATCAACGTTGTATGCCTTACCTACTTCCTGTGCGGCCTTATGGATACTGCCTGCGGCTCTATCCGCGGCCTTGGCTATTCAATAGCACCAACACTTGTTTCCCTTACCGGTGCATGCGGCCTCAGGATTCTCTGGATATTTACAGTATTCCGCATAGACAGAAGTCTTTTCACCCTGTACCTCTCTTATCCAGTATCGTGGCTGATCACATTTACAGCCCATATCATATGCTATACAGTATTCTTCAGATCATGGAAGAAAAGGCTGCTGCCGCTCTGAAAGCTGGCAGGCCTTTTCAGATCCTCGCATCCGATACCCGCAAACGTCCTGCCTATTTCTGGGATACATGACTCCGAGGATGTTCTGCAAAGCATTCCTGGATGGAAAGATTGAGCATCATGAAGAAACTGGCATGGAGAAGAGAGGATATTCCTCCTTCTGTAGATGAGCCTCTGTCTACTTTTGAAAATATTCAACTAATGAAAGTCGCTCATAAAATTCCGTAAAATGGCTTAAAACTCGCTCATTTTTATTGCCAAGCTACAACTAATTGGTTAAAATGCAATTAGATAGGAAAAATAATGTATTTAAAACGCAAAATTGATACAGAACTCAGCAAATGGAAAAACAATCCAGACAGACTGCCTCTCATATTAACAGGTGCAAGGCAGGTAGGAAAATCTTCATCAGTTCTAAATTTTGCGAAGAAAAACTATAAAAGTGTTATAGAAATAAACTTTATAGATCATCCTGAATTTAAAAATATAACAGAAAATGGCTATTCACCAGATGCAATAATGAAACTGATCACGCTTCATCTTCCTTTTGCCAGTTTCCCGGAACACAATACATTATTTTTCTTCGATGAAATACAGGAATTTCCCGATATAGCTACAAGCCTGAAATTTTTTAAGATTGATGGAAGATATGATGTAATATGCAGTGGCTCACTGTTAGGGGTACATTATAAGCTTGTTTCAAGTATCAGCGTCGGATTTACAGACAGACTTGTAATGCATGCCCTCGATTTTGAAGAATTCCTCTGGGCTAAAGGTTACAAAGATGACACTGTAGAAAACCTGCTTTCCCATATGCTGGATGCAGTACCATTTTCTGAACAGGAAATGAAAACTTATATGGACCTTTTTTTCGATTTCTGCATTACGGGAGGATTACCCAATGTTGTTGCATCTTACATTGAAAAAGGAACATTCGAAGGAGTATTAAGACTTCAGCAAAATCTGATAAACGACTATAAAAATGACATCCTTAAATATCATGAGGAGGTTGATCAGGCGCGTATTCAGGCAGTTTTTGATGCCATACCTGTATTTCTTTCTAAAGAGAATAAAAAATTTATGGTGTCAAAAATAAGGAAGAAGGGAACGCTAAATGAGTTTATGCCAGCCATCAAATGGCTTGAAGATGCAGGGATTGCCCTGCTTTCATATAATCTGAACCTACCTGAAATTCCTTTAAGAGGAAATTATGATCCAGCAGCATTCAAGCTTTATTTCTTTGATACAGGTTTATTTTTATCAATGCTGGAAAAAGAAAGCCAGGAAGATTTCAGAACAACTAAAAACTTCAGGATCTATAAAGGTGGCCTTTATGAAAATATCATAGCAGAGGGGCTGAATAAAGCAGGAAAAGAGCTGTATTATTTCAAAAAAGACAATTCCACACTAGAAGAAGATTTCTTTTTGAGAACAAGATCGCACGTCGTTCCTGTCGAAGTAAAAGCTACCAATGGAAATTCAAAGGCACTTCAGACTTTAATTAAGAGTGACAGTTACCCCGAAATAGAGTTTGGCATAAAGCTGATAAATGGCAATATAGGATTTAATGGAGCAATCTATACTTTTCCCCATTTTATAACGTTCCTCCTTCCCCGCTTCCTTGAAACAAAAGATTGACTGCTATTGAAAGTCCTCTTTGCAGATTGAAGGCACACGCCAGCAGTCCATTATGGAAGAAAAGATGAACCTCAATACACTTTTCATCTTTCCATGCTATTCTTATTACATGCTGCTGAGAAAAGACAGAAAAAGGAAAAGCCTTCCAGAAAAGGCAACTCCTGCAATACTTAAAAGCATCTGTACAGGGGAAGAGACTTTTGGATACCTTGATGAGAATGGCCATTTTGTTGGCCTTATGATGGTCAGATCAAAAAAAGAAATCTTCTCCTCCTTTTGCGTAAGAGAAGAAGATATCAAAGAGATTTACTGATTGCTTATCAGGTCCTGATTTCCCTGTTGAATGGCTTGCCCAGTGCTGCAGGGCTTGTTGTCTGATTGCGTGATGTGAATGCAAGAACAACAACTACAACAACATATGGAAGCATGACAAAGAACTCATATGGAATATTGATTCCAAGCCCCTGCACATTGTACTGGATAGTCTGTGCAAAGGAGAACAGAAGTGCTCCAAGCATGATCCGTACAGGTTTCCAATGGCCAAAGTAAACAAGGGCTACTGCTATAAAGCCCCTTCCTGCAATCAGATCATCAGAGAACATCTTTATCTGGCATACAGATAAGTATGCTCCGGCAAGACCTGCAAGCGCTCCGCCAAGGGCAAGTGCTTCATAACGTGTCCTGTTAACGTTTATGCCCATTGAGTCTGCTGCCCTGGGATGTGTTCCCACAGCCCTGACCTTCAGGCCCCAGCTGGTCTTCATCAGGATATACCATGCAACAGGAACGAAAATGAATGCAAGATATACGATGATATTATGGGAAAAGAAGATCCTTCCAATGACAGGAATATCTGAAAGGAGCGGAATCGGAGTGGATGGCATTCCAGGAATTGACTGAGTTCCTCCGACAAAGTGCCTGAAAAGCGTTCCAGCAGTTCCCACTCCGAACATCTGCAGACCTATGCCTGCTATTCCCTGTGGTGCGCGGAACGTTACTACGATCACGCCGAAAAAGAGTCCCATCAAGGCTCCTACGGCAGCAGCAAGGAGAAGTCCCAGATAATTATAGCCATTGGCAACAGCTCCACCATGCCCGGCAAGGAATGGGACAAGCATGCCTACAAATGCACCCATTGACATTATGCCTTCACATCCAAGATTGAAGACTCCGCTCCTCTGGTTGAACATCTCTCCAATTGATGCAAGCAGCAGCGCTACGGAGAAGGGAACTGTCATTGCCAGTATATTCACAATAATATTCATCTCTCTTCCTCCTTCCTGAACTTCTTCTGATACCAGTGCCATACCCTGTCTTCAAGGTATGAGTTCTGCAGTATCATCTGGGCTGTCACGATCACGATGATGATGAGTCCCTGCATGACATCAACGATATTTGCAGGAACGCCGACCGCACGTGGAGTAAGCGTGGATCCATAGATCAAAAGCGCAAAGAAGAATGAGGCAGGAACGATTCCAAACGGATGCAGCATTCCAAACAGTGCAACAACAACTGCGCTGAAGCCATAGTTGTTTGTCACGCCTTCAATAGCCCTCCTGTGCACTGCGGCAATCTCAACTCCACCGGCAAGTCCGGCAAAAGCACCGGAAATAACCATGGCAAGCGTCAGGTATGATGGAACGTTTATTCCGCCATATCTTGCAGCACGGCGCTCAGCCCCACTAGCCCTCATCTTATAGCCAAAACTCGTTTTCCATAAAAACAGGTACACTATGACAGCGAGGACAAGGGCAATGAATATTCCGTAGTGAAGGCGTCCTGTAATCCTTCCAATTTCCACATTTGCAGTAAGCCTTGCAGACTGAGGTGTTCCTGCTCCGGATAATGCCTCGTTCGGATCGAGCATAGGAACGCGGAGGCAGAATGAATAGAACTGTGCGGCAATATAATTGAGCATAACAGTTGACAGTAGCTCAGATACCTGCAGCTTGGCTTTCAGTATACCTGGTATGAAACCCCAGAATCCTCCTGTAACCACACCTGCAAGAAGTGCAAACGGAAGAAGAACGGGTTTCGGAAGATCCGGCAGGGCCAGGGCAACTGAAGTAAAACCTAAGATTCCCATTGCCATCTGCCCCTCAGCCCCGATGTTCACTATTCCAGAACGGTATGCAATGGCAACACCGAGTGCGATAATGCAGAGGGGAACAGCACGCACAAACACTTCCGTTAAGTGGCCTACCCTCGTCAGCGGAGTGATAACGATTGTATAGAATGTCCTGAAGACATCGGCACCAAGTATCAGGAGTATCACAGAAGACAGCAGAAGCGTGGCAAGAACGGCAAGAAGTATTATTGCCACCTTATACATGATTTTAAAATTCTTACTCACCATCTCCCTCCTCACTCAGTCCTGCCATGTATATACCGAGATTTTTCTTGTTTGCCTCTCCGTGTTTCAGGACTTTCTGGATATTTCCCTTGTAGATTACGGCAATCCTGTCTGAAAGGTTCATTATCTCATCAAGCTCCTCACTTACCAGGAGGATTCCAATGCCTTCCCTTCTCTTTTTCAGCAGCTCCTGATGGATGAACTCAATTGCACCCATATCAAGACCTCTGGTCGGATAGACTGCAATCAGGAATTTAGGAGCCCTTGTAATCTCTCTTGCCAGGATGACTTTCTGTATATTTCCTCCAGAAAGGGCCCCTGCTGCCGTATTCGTTCCCGGACATCTGATATCAAAATTATTGCGCAGGAGTTCTGCATTTTCATTGATATCCTTCTTTTTCAGGAAACGGTGACGTGAGAATTTCTCTTTATCGCTGTCTTTTAAGATGAAGTTCTCCTTTATCTGGAAAGAAGGGACAATTCCCTCTATGTTCCTCTCCTCAGGAATGTATCCCATGCCTTTCGAGATGACATAATTCGGGCTCTTATTCTCAATGTGCTCTCCGAAGAACTCAATGCTTCCGCTCTCAACGCTTCTCAGGCCGTTTATAGCCTCTGCAAGTTCCTTCTGCCCATTGCCAGAAACACCGGCAAGCCCTACAATCTCACCTTCCCGCACTTCGAGATTCAATCCGTTCAGGGCGTCATTTCCCCTGTCAGACTTCACTCTGAGGTTCTTGATTGAGAGCACGGTTTTTCCATGCATATCCTTTTCCCTGTTTTCTGGAAGGATGATCTCATGACCGGTCATTAAAGCCGCAATTTCGGATGGAGAATAATCTTCAGTGTTTCCAGAAAACACCACTTTGCCATGCCTCAGGATCGAGACTTTGTCACTCAGTGCCTTCACTTCATTGAGCTTATGTGAAATGAATATGATGGAAAGCTCATTCTTCATCTTCTTCAGAAGCTCAATCAGCTCATCAGTCTCCTGCGGAGTGAGCGCGCTGGTAGGCTCATCCAGGATAAGGAACCTTGCCCCGAGGCAGAGTGTCTTAACAAGCTCCACCCTCTGCTGCTCTCCAACAGACAGCTGCCATATATATGCATCAGGATTAACAGCAAGCCCATAGCGTGCGCTTACCTCATTAACCCTGTCTTTTACCATTTTTAAGTCAATCTTGAACTTTTTCCATGCCTTCTTATAGCCTAATGCAACATTTTCAGTGACTGTCATGTTTGGAACCAGCATGTATTGCTGGTGAACCATGCCAAGCCCTGCCTCAAAAGCATCTTCAGGCCCACGGAACCTCACTTCGCTGCCGTTAATGAAAATCTTTCCCTCATCCTGCTGGTAAATACCCATCAGGATGTTCATCAATGTGGTCTTTCCCGCACCGTTTTCTCCGACAAGAGCAAGGATTTCCCCTTCATCAACAGACAGGGAGATATCATCAGATGCCAAAACACCCGGAAAGCGTTTTGTAATATGTTCCATCCTTAATGATTTGATTTTATCTTCCATACTTCTACCAAAAAAAGGGCACCATATCGCTTGATGTGATGCCCCTTTGCATATTTTATGAATTAGATCTGAACATCTGCCCAGTTAGCCAGGACACCTGAACTTGCCCTGAATGCTGACAGCGCCTCATCAACTTTAGCCCTGATCTCATCTGTTACAACGCTCTCCAAAGCCGGGTTGTAATCAAAGAGGAAACCATCGTTGTTGAAATTCATCGGGATGCATACGCCGCCCTTTACTCCTTCATCCAGGCTTTCAATAAGCCCAATGACAACAGCTGTATAGTTATAAGCAGAAGCAGCAACGCACTTAGCCTGCCCTTCTGGGGTATCAAGCTGGGCAAGATCCTGTCCGAGCCATAATACGTCTGGATACTCTGCGCAAGCCCTCAGGGCACCAATAGCCTGCTGGGAAGAACCTGTAAGGACATCTGCACCTGCAAGGATCTGGGTTGTAGCAAGCTCTCCAGACCTTACGTAATCAGAGAAACTGCCTGTATATGCAACATTGACTGTTGCCTCAGGATTGACTTCCTGAACGCCAAGGATGAATCCTCTGTTGTAGCGTGCGGCATCTCCGCTGTCAACCGGTCCGACAAGACCGATGTTGTTTGTCTTTGTAAGCATGCCTGCAATCAGGCCAGAGAGATAGCCTGTCTCTTCAGATTCCGGCATGTATGTGAATACGTTGTCTCCTACGATATCACTGGATGTTCCGAATGCAAATGATACATCTGGGAATTCAGAAGCAAGGTCTGTAACCATGTTCCTGTACTGTGCTCCATGTGCAATGATGAGGTCAAAGCCATCAGCGATGTACTGCCTTGCAATTGATTCTGAGTCAACGGTAGTCATCCTTTCAGAGTATTCATATTGAATCTTTCCAGGAAGAGCCTCCATAGCTCCGAGAATACCTTCATGCATTGACTGGCACCAGCCCCTGTCATCGATTGTATTTTCAATGATAAGAGCAACCTTGTACTGTCCTTCCTCACCTGCTGATGATGTTTCTGCACTTGGCTGAGCGAAAACCATTGAGCTTGCAAGGAGCAGGACAACGAGAGCTAGAACAATTTTCTTCATAAACTCTTTGGCAAGGAAAACATGATGTCTTCCCCGCTTCCTCCTAATATGGGATATAAACCTTTACAGGCCTACCCTCATTATGAAGAATATTTAAACCCTGTGTCAAAGAAATATTAAATAAAAAGAAAAAGGAACCGGCTCAAAAAGCAGAAGCCAGTTCCTTTCAGGATGTCAGAGCAGTATCTCTTTTATTGGAGACCCGTCTGCAGAAGGAATGCTGAAGCCCAGGATATCTGCATAGGTTGGAGCTTCATTCACTATATGGCTTTTCCTGACAACCGCATCCTTTCTTATATGCGGACCTCTTGCCAGGAGGATCGGCTGAGCACCTTTTTCCGGAAGATAGCCATGGCTTGCAGCGCCAAACCTGTAATCCTTATTGTCCAGTGCCTTTACAAGAGGCCTCTCATAGTCATCAGCAAAAGCTGTATAGCCATCCGTTTCCAGGACAAAAGAGAAATCTCCGCCATAGTGATACTCTCTCCTGCTCTCTTTTTCCGTGAAGATCCTGGAAAAGCCATATACGCCTTCAGAAATGAGGCCATCAAGAATCTTCCTGACCTTTCCTTCATCAGCCTTATCTTTTACGAACACAAGTGCGGACATTCCATTGGAAAGGCACCATGCTTTCCAGTCCTTTATGCGCCCATCTTCCCCTGTTTCTATCAGGCCATGCTCGCGGAGAATGACATTGAGGGCTATGTTCCTCTTTATATCCATCTGACCATGATCGCTTACGATGAAGAAATCCGTATCCTCAAGAAGTCCCTTTTCCTCAAGGGCTTGCCCAATAAGCGACACATAATGGTCAAAATCCTTCAGGGCATCATGTATGTGAGGCCCGAACACCCCTGCCTTATGACGGGCATCATCTATGTTTGCCGGATGGAAGAACAGGATATCAGGCTGGACCTCCCTTATGATATCAGCAGCACAAAGTGCACCAAATTCATCACGGTACGGATGCATCCTCTCCCTCCCGCTGATAATGGGCATATGGCGTTTTATGATCTCAGCAACAATCTCATTTGCGCCAGAATCAATGAAAGCCTGCAGAGTCCCTTCATCCCCCTGAGCCCAATAGTCAGCAATATGGTAATCAATTGCATCATTAAAAGCCGTAACCGGCCACAGGACAGAAGCCGTGGAATATCCATGCTTCTTTGCTTCCCTGAAGATATCAGTAGTATGGAGGAATGAGCTGTTCCACTGCCACGGAGTAGGATCTGATCCAGGGATAAGCTGCATATTCGAAAAAATGCCCGTCTTATCTGGATAGCAGCCGGTGATCATAGTGGCATGAGCAGGAAATGTCACAGTAGGATAAATTGACGAGACGTTCCTTATCCTTGCTCCATGCTCAAAATACCTTTTGAAACTTGGCATCTCCTTATAGATTTCGACATCCTCATCAACCATTGCATCTGAAGATATGACAACAATCTTATTCATCATACCTCCAAAACCTTCTCCAGTGAGTTCTCGGAATACTTTATCTCAAACTCAGCCTTCTCAAAATCTGCATAAAGCTCAGAATACTCAACACCATTTTCCCAGCGGATGTGCACAGAATGCTCATCACTGCCAAGAAGAGAGAATGAACCATTGAACGAAGGATGACTGTTCCTGAACAGCATCAGAGTCCTGAATGATTTCACCAGAGGCCTTTCCATTTCCCTTTCAATTTCATCAAGGCTGTAGTAATGCCTGTTCACGTTTCTTGGCTCACCGGTTCTGTGGAAGAGGTCAAAATCATTCTTGCTGGCAAAAAGTCCGCAGTAATAGACTTGCGGTATTCCAGGTGCAAAAAACTGGACAGCCCTTGAAAGCATGTATTTTTTCTCATCCTCCCCCAGGGCTGAGAAGTACGTGCAGTTTATCTGGTATGTGTCGAAAGATGTGAAGTTTATCTTCCTGTTCGTCTTTGCATACACTTCAGTGATATTTGGATTGAGTTCAAACACATGCTGCTTTGTCTTCAGGACTTCCTCATCCGGCATAAGGTAGCGGACATCAACCACTCCGATTCCATCATGGGTGTCGAGTGTCGTGAACTGCTTTCTTGGACACAGCTTCATCCAGTTCTTCAGATAAAGGGTCCTTCCTGTGAAGAATGCATTCAGGATTAGCATCGGCAGCTGGAAATCATAAGTGTAGTATCCCTTCTCTTCCAGCTTTTTCTGTATAAAGTAGTTTTCATGTATCTCAGGCAGGACTTCCACGCCAAACGGAGAGAGGAATCTCCTGCAGCTGTCCATCAATTCCCATACATCCGGCTCAACAAAGAAACAGTCCGTGCCAGCTTTCTTTGTGGCATAGGCAAACGCATCAAGACGGATCAGGGCTGCCCCATGATTTCCCAGGAAACTCAGGTTTTCTTTCATGAAATCCTTAGCTGTTTGGCTTCTCTGTATATTGATATCCATCTGGTGATCACTGAAGGTGCTCCAAATGCGCTCAACAGAACCATCAGCGAACTTGACATCGACATATGGATGCTCTTTCCTCTTGTAAAGGATTGAATCCTCTTCTTCCGTTGGATTCCCGTTTTTCCAGAAATCCCTGTACTTGATGAAGAAATCCCAGTATTTTGACTTGTCCTTGTTTTTGACAAAGTCCTTGAAAACATCACTTTCATCAGAAATATGGTTGATCATGTAGTCATACATCAGGTAATACTTCTGGGCAAAGTGCATGATATCATCCCAATTGCCAAATGCAGGATCGACTTCCTTATAGGTAATTGGTGAGAAGCCACGGTCAGCACTTGATGGGAAAAACGGAAGGATATGAAGTCCTCCGATAGCACCGTCATAGTATTTTGAGAGAACGTAATCCAAATCCCTGAAATTATCGCCCAGGCTGTCGCCATAGGTGATAAGCATTATCTTATTTGCAACTTTCTGTTGCATTTCATCCTCCTAAGTCGTCTTTCTTTCTACAAGGGAAACGGGGATAACCTGCTTATCAGGAACCTCTTTCCCATCTGCAAGATTAATAAGCGAGTCAAGAACGATCTCTGCCATCTTATCTATGTGCTGATGGATTGTCGTCATCTGAGGATAGACAAGAGTACAGAAATCCACATCATCATATCCAACGATCTTTATATCCTCCGGGATCCTGTATCCCATCGAGTAAGCCATATGAATGCAGTTGGCAGCAAGGCTGTCATTACTTGCGAAAATGCCATCCATGCCGATATTCTCATAAAAAACCTTGCTTACGATCTGCGAAAAGTCCAGGTTTATGTTTTCCTTCTCACTGACTTCATAAACCTTATAGCTTATGCCAGCCTTCTTGCATTCCTCAATGAATGCAAATGACCTTGCATTTCCGCTGCTTCTTCCCTTTAAGTTTCCTCCGACATGTATAAGGTTCCTGCATCCTTTTGAGATCAAATGCCTTGTTGCAAGAACTCCCCCCTGATAGTCATCGGAAGAAACAGAAGGGATATAATTCGTGTTGGCCCAGAAAATCGTAGGAACGGACGATTTCTTAACAAAATCTTCAGTATCGTTAAAGTATGAGGTTACAATCCCGAAAGGCCTGCTTGCCTCAAGGGATGAGTATTTTTCCTTATATATTTCGGGATCGTCTTCAGACACCGTAATAATTACAGAATACCCATAAGATGCAGCAGCACGCTCAAGCTCGTTTGCAACTAAAGCCCAATACGGCTGCCTGATTGAAGGCAGGATGACTCCAATGCATGTTGAAAGGCCTTTTACAAGGGATCGGGCGATACTGTTTGGACTGTATCCAAGCTCTTCCATTGCCTTGTTGACCTTCGCAGCAGTCTTAACACTCAATGGGCCTTTATTGTTTATCACCCTTGATATCGTAGCAGTGGACACGCCTGCTTTCTTTGCAACATCTTTGATTGTAACCATATCTGTACCCTTTTTTATGATTTAACAGCTCCTGACATTATACCTGCGGTAATGTGTTTCTGGAAGAAGATATAAATCATAATGATAGGAAAAACAGACATAACGAGTCCTGCCATAATGTTTCCATAATCATTCGAGAAGCTTCCATAGAATGTCCTTATTGCAATCGGGAGCGTATACAGCTCTTTATGCGTCAGGATCAGGGATGGAAGAAGGTAGTCATTCCATAAGCCAAGGATTTCAAGGATCGCAATCGTTGAAAGTATTGGCTTCATCAGAGGGAAAACTATCCTGAAAAACACTCCTATAGGAGAGCTTCCATCAATTCTTGCCGCTTCTTCAATAGATATTGGTATGCTGCTTTTTATGAAGCCATGGCACATGAACGTGCACATAGCAGTTCCAAAACCGAAATTCATCAGAATAAGGGTAGTCCTTGAATTGAGCACACCCAGCTTGGCTCCATATATGGAAACAAGAGGAATCATGACAACCTGGAAAGGTATGACCATCGATGCGACCATTACAGAAAAACTGACTTTGCATATTTTCCAGTTAGTGCGGACAAAGAGGTATGACGCCATTGCTGAAAACACAATTAAAAGCAGGACACTGAATGCCACAATAACAAAGCTGTTTGCAAATGATCTGGGAAAAGCCATATCAATCCATGCAGTTGCATAATTCTGCCACTGAGGTCCGTTGGGATCTATAAGCTCCAGGGGATATCTTACGATATTGACCTTGCTCTTTATAGAATTGATCAGGACCAGAAGGAAAGGCACCATATAAAGGATCAGGAGTGCATATACAAATACTGCCTTAATTATTCCGGATATCTTTTTTCTAATAATCTCTCTTTCCATATTACATCTCCACTTCCCTTTTCTTTCCAATATAGGTCTGAGTCAAAGATATCAGAGCTATGATTATGAAGAAGATGATTGCCTCTGCCTGGCCAATACCATACCTGTATTCCTCGAAAGCCTTCGAGAAGATATGCATGGCTGCCATCTTTGTTGAGCCATACGGTCCACCCTCGGTAAGGGAGAGGTTGAGATCGTAAACCTTGAATGTCCTTGTGATCGACAGGAAAAGACAGATGACAACAGATGGCATCATCAGAGGAAGACGGATCTTCCTTGTTATCATGCTCTCTTTTGCCCCATCAATCCTTGCAGCCTCTATAAGATCCTGCGGTATTCCAAGGAATCCAGAGATGTAGATCAGCATCATATAGCCTGAATACTGCCATGTGGTTACGATGACCAGTGCAAGAAAAGCCAGGGATGGAGATGAAAGCCATGATCTCTGGAAAAGCTCCCATCCAAAACTCTTGTAAAGTGTTGTGAAGACACGGCTGAACAGGAATTGCCAGATATAACCCAGAATAATTCCACCGATGAGGTTCGGCGTAAAGAATCCAGCTCTCAGGAATGTCTGCCCCTTTATACCTGTGGTAAGGACATAGGCAAGACCGAAAGCCCCAAGGTTTACAGTCACCACTGATACAGCAGAATAAAGTATGGTAAGTCCCAGCGATTTCCAGAACTGTGCATCATGAAAGACATCCACATAGTTCCTGAATCCGATGAAATTCATCTCAAGGGAAATTCCATTCCAGTCTGTGAAAGTAAGATAGACTCCGTAAACCAGAGGAAGGATAACAATCAGAATGAAGAAAAGCATTGCAGGACCTGCAAAGCCAAGGTAATATAAAGCCTTTTGCCTATTGCTGAGTTTTCCCCACATATTTCCTCCTTTTTTGATTGAGGATGCCCAGGAAGGCATCCTCAATAGAAAATCAATCACTCAAGAGGGAGATTTGTTCTCCAGTAATCATCGAGTGCGGAAGCAAGCTGCTCCCTATTCAGCTGTCCATCCGCATAAGCCTGCATCACAGGAGCAAGAACTGACCTGTGGTCTGATGGCATATAGGATGCACCTTCAACTGTGAGACCTGCATTGATATAGCTCTGGAGATCCAGGTTGAACGGATTTGTAGGAGGAAGCGTTATATTAGAAAATGCAGTTACGATCTGGCATTTATTGATAAGGACATCCTGTCCGGCTGGATCAAAGACAAGCCAGTTGAGGAACATCTTTGCAGCTTCCTGCTGTTCACTTGATGCATTGATTATGTCAAGTACAATGAACTTAGTTGAATCTACGACTACCTTTCCTGCCCCGGCATTGTCATTGATTGGGAAAGGAAGGATTCCATATTCTGAAGACTCATCTGCATATGGTGCAAAATCTGGCCATGCCCATGTTCCGTTTACCCAGAATGCTGCCTCTCCATCTGCCAGATAGCTGGCATTCAGATCGTAATCAGCTGCAAGAGGATCGTCCCTGTTGATATTGTATTCAATGAAAAGATCAAGAGTGTCATATGCCTCATTGAATTCCTCATCTTCAATAAATGAGGTCTTTCCATCATGAACATCCTTCAAGAACTGGATTGCTCCGGCCTTTGTGCCGTCCTGGTAGTCATATGCATACTGTATTGACTTATGTCCAAGGGACCAGTCCTCACTGTTGAGGATTATAGGAGTCTCCATGCCAGCTGCGACGAGTTCCTCTACAAGGCCCCTGAATTCATCAAGAGTTGTATAATCCTGCTTGACAAATTCCCTTCCAAGAGTCTCCTCGATAGCTGTCTTGTTGTACAGGATGCTCATGCTTTCGATAGTCAGCGGCATACCATATACTTTTCCATCGACTTTATATCCCATTACATCTCCACCGCACTCAACCCATGGTTCATTGGACAGGTCTGCAATCCTTCCGGAACTAAGCTCCTTAACCTGTGTTGAATCCACAATTGCAATTGTAGGTGCATCACCAGATGCATAGCGCTGTGAAATTGTAAGGCCTGGATTATCTGTCTCGAATACTTCAATATTCACATTGTAAGTATCACCGAAGATCTTTGCCCCTTCTTCAAGAGCATCTGTAATCTCAGGTTTTGAGTTCATAAGGGTAATGTTTACTGTTGATGCAAATGCATCTCCGATTTCAGGATTCACTTCTGCTTTCACTGCAGGAGCCTGAGCTGTTGTTTCTTCTTGTGCACCATTTGCAAATACTGCAAAAGCTGTTAAGGCAACAAGAAGCAGTGCTAAAACCTTTTTCATTTGTACCTCCGTTTTTTAAGCATCTAATTAAATCATATGTTCACAATTCAAAAATTGTCAAACGTTTTAATAAAATTTTACATAAAGGTTTCATAATTATTTCTGAAACATATCATTTTTATTTAATTAAATATTTATATGAAAAGTAATTATATGAATTATAATAAATAAAATTATTTTAATGTAAACGTTACCAGTTTTGTGATACAAACAGCAAAAACCATACCACTTTGAACAGAATAATGCTGCTATTTGTTTGCTTTGAGGATACACATATAGAAAGCCTCCATTAAGCAATAGATTGCTTCAGTTTCCGAACTGTAGTAACCATCAGTAAAGAAACCTGTTCCAATAATGCATTAAAAAAATTCAGGAATGCATTTCTTCCGGACGGAAAAAAATGGAAGCATTCAGCCAACGGCGTCACGCTTCCAGACCGGAGTTTAAAATCCTGATAATCAGAATGAATCCATGAAGTTAACCATTTTTATTGAATTCTTCAAAAGCCTTCCGAGATCTATTTCCTCTCCATCCATGATCAGGGTAAGATCCAGCACCATGGAGAACGCCTCAGGCCCGGACAGGTAATAATACTCATTTGCAAACATGAAGAATGCAGCAGCATTAAGCACATCCATTATCTCCATATCTTCCAGAATGGAGACTGCATCTTCATAATTTACTATGCTGCTTAAGTCAATTCCAAGCTCTGCAGATATCTCATCCAAATGCGGATAGGCAAAAGCGAATGCATACATCATCAGGCTGTCAAGATCCTCGCCAAATTCTTCCAGGTAGTTATTTGCAGCATCTTCGTCAAAATCCACAAGCAGCCGCATCTCCCCTTTTTCCAGCGTGGTATCTGATATGATGCTCAGTTCTGCCAGATGCTCAGTCTTGTAAATCAGGTCGATATCGATGGTCCCGTCTATCCTTCCCCTGCTTGTCCAGTCATTTGCGGAATACGTCAGGTCAAAATCATCATATCCTATGACAGCTCCTGCCTTGCCGTATTCGATTTTCGGAGTGACAGTAATTTCACCGGAACAGAGTACAGGGCTGAAATCCTCCAGATCGGAATATATCAGGGCAGCTTCAAAGAGGGCAGGAAAAAGCTTTACTGGATTCTTTGACAGCAGGTCCATTGTTTCAAGATCGGAATCAGCAACGATGATAGGAAGTGCCAGAAGGCTGTAGTCTTCCCTGTATTCAGGAACAATAGTCTCTTTCTCAAGGCTCCACTGATAGAGAGTAAGAGGAGAAACAGAAGCAACCAGGACTGCAAGATCAGCAGCAAACACTGCTTTGAGTCCGGCAGTACATAAAAGCAATAAGGAAAAGATTTTTTTCATAATTCCATCATAGCATGTAATAATGATGCCTGGTATATTATATTTGTTATAATAATAACATCAAG